>JBAUEZ010000219.1:0-24522 GCA_049678885.1 Candidatus Aquilonibacter sp.
GTGCGGAAAAGGTCGTCGCGGCAATCGACGGCGTGCGTCAAAAGAGCAGCAACGAAGTCGCGAGGATCAAATAGGTGGATCGCGCACTGTTCGCCGCTGCGACCGGCATGGCGGCACAACAACAGAACCTCGACACGATCGCCAACAACCTCGCTAACGGCGACGTCGTCGGTTTCAAGGGCTCCGAGAATGAGTTCGCTGCGCTTGCAGCACCGGGCGAACCCGGCGCAGGAACCGTGCGCATCGGCGAGCACGCGCTCTTCAAGCAGGGGAAGCTCGAACGCAGCAACGGTCCGTTCGACGTAGCGATCGACGGCGAGGGTTTCTTTGTCGTCACCGACGGGCGGCGGCAGGCCTATACCCGCGCGGGCGAATTCTCGCGCGCAGCCGACGGCACGCTGCAAAACGCGCAAGGTTGGCGTCTCGCCGGCGTGCGCATCCCAGCCGACGCACAAAGCGCGACGGTTGCACCAGACGGTACGCTGAGCGCGACGACCACTGCCGGCACGCGCACCATCGCGCACGTAAAGCTCGCGCAGTTCGCAGCACCCGAAAAACTGCAGAGCCTCGACGGCGCGGTCTTCACCCAGACGCCGGATTCGGGAAGCGCGCGACTCGTTACACCCGGCGGCAAAGACGGCCCCACCTTGCGTTTTGGGATGCTCGAACAATCGAACGTGTCGATCGTCGAATCGATGATGCAGATTCTCACCGCGCAGCGCGCGTACGAGGCCAACGCCAAAGGCATTCAGGCGGCCGACGAGATGCTGCGTATCGCCAACAACCTGCAACGTGGATAGGGCCGCGGCGCAGCGCGTGAGCTGCACGCTCGAAGCGCTAATCTTCGCTGAGGCACTTAAGCCGCTAATGCGCGACGCGGATCCGCTTGGCGCGTATGGCGCGACCTATTTCGCCCAACTTCTTGCGCGCGGGCTCGAGAAGGCATGACCGACGCCGAGCGCGAGGAACGGATTCGCGCGCTGTTGCCGCTGGTTCGCAAGATCGCGCGGCGCATCAGCCGGCTCGTTCCCTGCGACTACGATGACCTGGTCGGCGACGGCAGCATCGGGTTGATACGCGCGGTCGACAACTTCGATCCCTCGCGCGGAACATCGCTCGAGCACTACGCGCGGCATCTGATCTCGGGTGCGATGCTCAACGGCATTCGGCGCATGGATCCCGTCTCGGAACGGACTCGCCGCGCGATGCGCGACGGCGAGGTCGAGCGCTACCAACTTGCGGGCGAGCGCGGGAGCATTCCTTCGATGAACGAGATGGAGGCGCGCCGCCCGGGGTTTATCCGCGCGAGCGCGGCTGCGACGCTCGGTGTCCCGCTGTCACTCGATCGTCCGCTGCCCGAGGGTGAGCGCTTGCAGCGCGATTGGAGCAACGATCCCGCGGCGCTGATCGAAGCGCGTACCGCCTGCGACTTCATCGAAGCCGCGGTTGACGCGTTGCCTGCGCGTCAACGCCAAGTGATTCGCGAACACTACTTCGGTGCGTGGTCGCTGCGCGAGGTCGGGCGACGCATGCAGATCTCGCCGCAGCGTGCCTCACAGCTGCACATCGTCGCCATGCGCAAGCTGCGCAAGCGTCTCGAGAGTCTCGATGCTGCGGCGAGTTGACGCCGACGAGGGTCGCGCGCATGCGCCGCAGCCGCACACCGCGGCTGTCGCGACCGAAGCGGTCGTCACGCCGGTGGGCGAAAGCGAGGCCGAGAACGCGCTGCTCCCGCGCGATCATCCCAAGTGGGCCCGCGATGCCGTGACGCTGTCGCAGCGTGCCCGCGAAATCGTCGCACGCTTGCGCCCGGTGGTCGTGAAGATTCTCACCTTCTGGGACCACCGCGTGCGCAGCGCGTTTGTCGGTGGGAACCGCGTCTGCATCGATCCGAGCGGGAGCTACCGCATCGAATCGTAGCTCGACGCCAAGATTCTTCCGAATTATGGCGTCGCCAACACTTTGGGGGAGTTGCCGCCTCTAGTATGAAGATGGCAACGATGGACGCGTTGGAGGTGGAAGACGAGACGATCGCCGCAGCGCAAGCGGGCGATGCAGCCGCGCTGGAAGCGCTGCTTGGTAATATTTGGCCGCACGCGTATCGCATCGCACTTTCGATCCTTCGTCAACCGCAGGCCGCCGAAGACACTGCACAGGAAGCCTGTGCCCGTGTCCTGCTGGCGATCGCCCAGCTTCGCGCGCCCGAGGCGTTCGGCGTGTGGTTCTACCGCGTGGTCGTGCGCGAGGCGCTTGCGATCGAACGCCGCCAACGAGGACACGATCCGCTCGACCCAAGGACGGTCACATCTGCGTCGCCGCTCACCGATGCGCTCGTGCGCGTCGACGTGCTGCGGGCACTGGGCGAGTTGCCGCCCCACCAGCGCGCGGTCGTCGCGCTGCACTACTATGCCGATCTAAACAGCCGCGAAATCGCGGCTGTCATCGGGCAGCCGCAGGGCACCGTACGCTACCATCTTTCGCTTGCACGCCGGCGGCTCGAAGCGTTGCTGGCTTCGCACCGCCCCCGTCCCCTTGCCGAGGTACTCTTCGATGCCGGTTGATCTACGCGGCGTGCTACACGGTGCGCTCGACGTGACTGCTCCGCCCTTTGCGTTCGAAAGTGTGCGCGCGCGCGCGGCTGCTCGCCTTCGCGCACTCGAGCGCAGGCGTGCACGCTCGATGTTATCGATCGCGGCATTCGTGGCCGCGATTGCGCTGTTCGCCGGCGGCTATGCTCCAAACGTTGCGCAGCCAGCGGTAATCGCTGCGTTCCCCGTTCCGGCTCCGGCACCGCTCGCCACGTGATCGCGCTCTCCCAACGCGCGCGCGACGGCGTCATTGCGCTCTCTCTCGGCGTCGTGTCGTTCGTTCTGCTTTTCATTCGATACTGGGTGCCACCCGGCAAGATCTTTGACGAGGTCTATTTCGCGCGCGCGGCCGAAGAGTATTTGCAGCGGCGTTACATTTATGAGAACACGCATCCGCCGGTTACGAAGCTGTTGATCACGCTCTCGGTGATCCTCTTCGGCGGCCTGCAACACGGCGACACGTCGTACGGCTGGCGCTTTCTCAACGTCGTCGCCGGCGCCATTGCGATACCAATCTGCTTCTATCTGGCCAAGCGCATCACGCGCTCAACGATCTTCGGTGCGTACGCTGCGGTGCTTTTTGGTTTGGACGGCATGCACTACGTGCAGTCGCGCATCGCCACGCCCGAAGCGTTCGTCGTATGCTTCTCGATGTTGACGCTCTATGCGTTCTGCCGCTACTGGGATGCCGTGATCGAGGCGCCGGCGCAGCCGCTCGGCCAGCGTGGATGGAAAGAGCGCGCCCTGGAGTTTTTTGCCTGCCTCGCGATCGCGGCGATCGTGGTCTCCGTGCGCTTTCACAACGAGACGCTCGCCGCGCGAATCGTTGTGCTGGTGGTGATCGCCGCGAGCCTCTACGCCGCGTATCGGCTCTGGCGCGAGCGACCGCCGGGTGCGACGTGGCTCGTCGTCTTCGCCTTTGCGGGCGCGCTGCTGGTCGCGAGCAAGTGGTATGGCGTCATGGCCTACGGCGTTGCCGCGGTCGTTGTCGCATACGCATCGATTCGTGCGTGGTTAGCGCGGCGTGCCTCGCCGTTTCCCGTCGACCTCGTTGCCGCCTCGGTCATAGGCAGCATCGGGATCGTCTACGCGCTTGCATACATCCCGCATTTCATCGGTCTGCGCGATCTGCAAACGCTTCCGCCGCGCCCGTACACCGTCAGCGATATCGTCGAGATGCAGCGCAACGCGTTTCTCTACCACGCGACCTTGAAAGCCACGCATCCCTACGCGTCGGCCTGGTGGACGTGGCCGCTCGAACTGCGCCCGCCGCTCTACTCCGCGGAGTATGGCGGAGCGGGGGCGACCAGCACGGCGGCGATGATCTACTCGCTGCCCAATCCGCTGTTGCTGTGGCCGGGATTGTTCGCTGTGCCGCTCGTCGGCGTGCTGGCCGTCACGCGCCGCAATCGCGGGTACGCCCTCGTGGTGCTGGCGTATCTGTTGCAGTGGGTGCCGTGGGCGTTCTCACCGCGCATCGCGTTTCTCTATCATTTTTACGTGAACATTCCATTGATCGCGATTTGCAACACGGTCATGATGCAGTGGATACTCGAACGCATGCAGGGCTGGGATCCCAAGGCGGCGCGGTGGATCGTCGCGGGTTATCTCGCGCTGGTTGGGCTCGCCTTCATCTATTTCTTCCCGATCCTCTCGGCCATTCCGATTGTGCAAACCCACTGGCAGCAACGACTCTGGCTCCCAACCTGGGCAGGTTAGTGTTCGTATAACGAACCCGTGCCGAAAGATTGACGGAACATGAAGCGGAGCGTGAACGGCACGAGCCCGTACTGCGGGACCGGTCCGAAGATCGGCGCGCGATCGGCAAGCTGGTTGGTGAGGTTCTCCGCCGAGAATTGCAGCTTCGCGCGCGCGCCGAGCGAAAGCTCGAGATTGCTGTTGAGCGTCGCGAACGCCGGGGCGCCGTAGGCATTGTTCGAGCCGACGTAAAGCGCGCCAATCGAAGCGCGCGAGCCGCGTGGCCACTTGTAGCTGATCTCGGCGTAGCCTTGGGCGTACGGAATGCGGAACGGCGCGATCGCGCCGTTCCCGATGTTCGCCGCGCTATACGACGCGTCGCCGGTCGCGCCCCACACGTAGGTGCGTGGCAACTGCAACGCGGCGATGAAGCCCATGCCGACGCGCTTGAATTGTTGCAGCGTGAACTCGGCACCGCTCTCGACCGTCGGTGGTCCGTTGTACCAGTTTCCAAGTTCGTACGCGTAGACATTTTGCGTGTTGTTGTGATAGAGATCGGCGGAGAACGTCGTCGTGTTCCCATGTAACCGCCACTCCAGCCCGAGATCGCCGCCGGTCGCGCGTTCGATCGAGGTCACCGAACTCGTCGTGGGTACGGGGAACGAAACGTACGGGACAATTGCCTCGAGCGGCGGCGCGACCGCGCTCGTGCCGTACGACGCGCGCAGCGCGAGACCGTTTTGCAGCGTGTATGCGTAGGCGATACGTCCGCTCGGGCCGTCGACCGTGCCGGCCGTCGTATTGTAGGCGTTTAGCGCGCCGGAGAGATCGACTTCGTTGCGCGCGTTAGGCTTGTACGTCACGTTCTCGCTCGCGCTTGATTGCGTTTGGTAGGCGTTGACGCCCGCCAAACTCTCGTTCACAACCCGCGCGCCGGTATCGAAGGCGAGCTTCCCATTCGTATGCTCCCACCCAAGTGCAGCGCCCAACTCGTCATCGCTCGGTTGCGGCAGAAGGTTCGGCGAAACTTGTCCCTGCTGAACTTGCGCGACGAACGCATGGAGCGAGAACGCGTCGTCACCGCGGTCGACCGATGCGGCGAGATCGCCGAACGCAAGATGTTCGTAGCCGAATCCAGGCAGCCCGTAGATTGAATCGAGCGAACGGTTGAGCACAACGTTGAGCGCGGTCTCGGTGATCGAGATGCCGCTCGACGGTGTTTCGCGCAGTTTGATCAACACGGCTTTGCGCGTGTAGTCGCTTGGATCGGAATCGCAGCACGGCGAACCGTCGACCGAGAGCATGCTCGCGTAAGAAATCTTGCCGCCAGGCTCCGTGCCGTCGTAGGCGAGATCGGTAAACGAGCCGCCCTGCGAGTCGCCCTCGGTTTCGAACGTGCCGCGCTGGCCGAGCGTCGGTTCGGCCGTACGGAAGTTCACTGCGCCGCCGACGCCGCCACCGGCGTCTGCGACGTCGCCCGCGCCCTTGACCAGCTCGACCTCTTGCAGCACGTAGGTCGGGAGCAGGCTCAGATCGAGCGTGCCGCTCGGCGTGAGGATCGGCTCACCATCAATCAGCACCGGCGTTTCGAACGGGAGCCCATTGCGCACCGAGGCAAACGCCGGCGAGAGCGGCGTCGCCGTGTTAGTACTGGTGCTCGTCAGGGCAAAGGCGCCGGGCGTTTGATTCAGCACGCTGGTGACATCGGGCTGGCCCTGGTCGCGGTAAGCCTCGCGCGGGTAGACATGCTGTGCAACCGGGGTGGCATTGAAGGGCGTCCTTGCATGCCCCGTCACCGAACCAATGACGTGCAGCGCACCGGCCGAGGGCTCGAGCGAAACGTTGACGGACTTTTGATCGGTAAGACGCAGGGATTGCGAGAAGGAGCGAAAACCCGTTGCAGCCACGCGCAGCGTGTACGTTCCGGCGTGCGAAAGCGCGAGGCGAACGTTTCCGCGGGAATCCGTGGTGCCACGCTCAACCGGGCTCGTAGCGAGCACGACTTGCGCCCCAGAAATGGGCTGGCCGTTCGCGTCGTGCACAGTTACGACAACAGTCGTAGCTGCGTTTGCATAAAGCGGTAAACAGAGAAACAGTAGGAAGGCGAACAGGGATTTTATGGCCACGAAGCATTTAGTGCGGCTTTTGCTTATCGTTACCTTTCTCGCGAGCACGTGCGCGCACGCACAAGCGCAGACGAACGGTGCGATAACCGGGACGGTACGCAATGCCGGCGGTGCGCCGATTGCGGGCGCAACGGTGTACATCTATCCAACACGCGCGCAGCGGGTCACGACCGACGCACAGGGTGCTTTCACGATCGCAAACGTCCCGGCCGGAACCTACAATGTCAGCGTGAGCAAAGGCGGCTTCACGACCTGGACGTACGGCGGCTTAACGGTTCCGGGCGCAGCGCCGCTGGCCGTAACACTCGTTCCGCGTTCGCTCGACACGATGCGGCAGATCGCATCGGTAAGCACGAGCGCGTCCGGCGGCGGATTCAATACGAGCGCGTCCGCAATTCAGACGCTCCCGCAACAAGCCTTCGTGAATCAGGGAGCGTTGCAGATCGGCCACGTGCTCGATCAAATTCCCGGCGTTGTCTCGGCACGCCCCAATAGTGCGAATGCCGCCGCGCCAGGATCGATCACCTCGCCGAATCTTCGCGGCGCGCTCGACTACGAGAAGGCGACATACGTCGACGGTTTCCCGCTGATCAACGGCGGCAAGGGCGACTATCCGACGATGCTCGTCAACTCGCTGCTTTATTCCGATATCGAAGTCGTCAAAGGCCCGACGGCGTACGGCAACGAGATCAATTACGGCATCGGCGGAACGCTGAATTTCGTCACGGGCCAGCCGACGCTGACCCCACATGATACGGTGATCGCCGGGTTTGACAACCAATCCGGTTCATTCTTCGAATTGCGCCTTTCAGATACGCTGTTCAACGGGAAGCTCGGCTATCTCGTATCGCTCGTGCGCAGCGGGACGAACGGTCCACTCGACAACTATTCGACGTACGTGACGCTCCCGTCGGGAACCAAGATCAACGGTACGGCGATCTCCGGCTCGACGACGAGCTCGACTGCGCCTGCAGGTTACAGTGGACCGTACCCGGTGCCGGGATCGTATACGAAGAGCAACCCGACGAACGCATACACCACGCTTGTCGCATGCTGCCAGCAAGTTTCGTCGGGCTATCAAAGTAATGGAGAACTCGCGAAGCTCGCCTATCACTTTTCGAACACGACGACACTGACGGCGGGATATATTGGTATCCAAGGGCAGTATAACGGCCCGGCGTCGAGCTTCACGCAGCTGTATTCGACGTTTACGCCCGGACTTTCGTTTAACGCAGCGGGAACGCCGTTAACCAACGGCGGACAATTCCTTTTGAACAACACGACGGCGTTGCCGAACACGACGGTCTACGACAACGAGCCGATGTTCGAGAGCGAGCTCCGCTCCGGAATCGGCAACGACACCGTGCTCGCGCGCTACTATAGCGCGGTGCTCGAGCGTCCGACCTACTCGGATTCGAGCAATCCGCTCGCCACGTACACCGTTCCGCTGCAGCTTTACGGAACGGCAAAGCTGGGTACGGCCACCACGGCCTTTACCGGGCAGACGGCCGACGTAACGATTCCCGCCGCCAACGCGTACACCAACAGCATGGGCGACCATGACTATCTGCGCGGCGGCTCCCTCGAGTACGACCATCCCTTCGCGGACCAGGATTTGCTGAGCGTCGCTTACGACGCCGACTCAATGCTTACCGACTCGTACAAGGTTGCTGTCGTCGCGGGTGAGCCTGTGACGGAATATACCATCGCGCCCGGCACGCGCCAGGATTTCAGCAACTACCTCGTGCGCGGCGTGCTGCAGATCGGCGCAAAAGCGCAGTTGACACTTGCCAACTACTACAACATTTATCGTTCGACCTATACGCCGACCGGCACGCTTCCGAATGTCTTTAACTTCACGACCACGACGACGACGCACGATGATCCGCGTCTGGGCTTCGTCTATCGTCCCGATGCCGACGTCGCGATTCGTTTCTCGGCCGGCTCGTCGGTTGCGCCGCCGTACGGTTCGCTGATCGACAGCAACACGACGACGCCGGCTGAGCTCGGCGCCCCAACCAACGGTACCTACACGATTTCGCAGAACTCGGGAACGCTCAAGCCCGAGACGGCCTTCGCCTACGACCTCGGCGGCGACGCGCGCTTTCACAACGGCATGATCCTGTCGGTCGACACCTACCTCACGAATATCTGGAATCAATTCGTGACCGCGGTCAGCGATTCGGGAACGACCTTTACGTACCAAGGCGTTGCCTATCCGGTCTACGTAAGCACGAACGAAAATCTCGCGCAAAGCCGATATCAGGGCATCGAAGCTGCGCTGCGCTACGATCCGCCGGTAGGCTACGGCTACACGATTTCCGGCGACCTCGCCCGTGCGTATGCCTACAACGTCTCGGGGAACTTCTACCTTACCGCTGCGGGTGCGTACACGACGAACCTCGCGGTCGTGCCGGGCGTCAACTACTACGGGAACGGTACCGGCTACAACGGCATCTCGAACAAGAGCGAAGCGTACTCGATGGGCTATGCCGGTATCCACCGTCGCGGTTCATGGGGTCAATACGCCGAACTCGGTATCACGTACTACGGCTCGAACAATACGTTCAACATTCCGGCCTACTTCGTCGGACACGCGACGTTGCGGCAGCCGCTTTCGCGCGATACCGCGATCCAGATCTCGGCCGACAACCTTTTCGGTTCGAACGCGCTGCCGTACGTATTGTACGGTGTGAACTCGGCCGCCATTCCGGCCCCGCTGGTTAACGGTCAGGTCGGCTTGCGCGCCGACGTCCCGTACGGTCCGACCAGCCTGCGCGTGATGATCGTACGCAGCGTTGGGGCGGCTCCGTAGCGCAAACGAAGCCGCCCGCGACTAGCGGATCAACTGGGAGGCGAGGGTCACGATGAGCGTCGCGGACCCAATGAACACAAAATAGATCAGGGCCTCGGCCAGGATCATTTCGTCAGATGCCGTTCTCAGGTTCTTGAACATCGTGCTCCCTCTTCTGCACGAGTATGCCTGCGTTTCCTGACAGGTGCCTTGACCTTCTATGAGAGGCTCCTAAATTTTGTTCAAAAATCCGGAGATTAGGTCGGCTAATATCGGACCTGTGCGAGCCCCTTGCTCGGTGACGTCGATGTGGCTCGTACCGGGCGCGGCCACGGCGTTGGTGATCATGCTGAAACCCAGCACGCCCATGCTCAGGAAACGCGCGAAGATCGCTTCGAGCACGGTCGACATGCCCACTGCGTCGGCGCCGATCGTGCGCAAATAGTGCGCTTCCGCGGCGGTCTCATAGTTCGGCCCTTGCAGCCCCGCGTACACGCCCTCATGCAAACGGTGCGCCGGCGCCGCGACCGATTTTACGATCGCGCGCAACCGCGCTGAGTACGCATCGGCCATATCGACGAACGGATTTTCGAACGGCCAGCCGACGAGCGGATTACGGCCCGTGAGGTTGAGGTGATCCGCGATCATCATGACGTCACCCGGCTGGAGATCGTCGCGCAGCGAGCCCGCGGCGTTGGTGAGGATCATCATGCGTGCACCCGATGCGTAGGCAAGGCGCACGCTCGTCGTCACTTGCGATGGCGAAAATCCCTGGTAGAGGTGCACGCGCCCGGCGAAGGCCGCGATGCGCTTTCCGTGCAGATTGCCCGCCAGCACTTCGCCTGCATGCCCACGTAGCGTAGCGACCGGCATTCCGAGTAGCGTGTCGTAGGGAATCGAAACGTGCGTGAACGCGTCGCGGAACGCGGAGGAGAGGCCGCTGCCAAGTACGATCGCGACGTCGAGCTGCCCGCCCGCCGCCTCTTGAATGCGCAATGCATCGACGGCGAGGAGTTTATCGTTGGGCGATCGGCGATCGATCATATAAGTTCACTCCAGTCATAGCGGCGGGAACCGGCAGGCCTTCGAGTCGCAGTAGCGTCGGCGCAATATCGCCGAGCTTTCCGCCGGTCGCGAGCGTACCGCGCACATCGTTTGAGATGAGGATGAACGGCACCGGATTGGTCGTGTGCGCCGTCAACGGATTACCGTCGGCGTCGAGCTTTTCCTCAGCGTTGCCGTGATCGGCGGTGATTGCCAGAAGTCCACCGGCCGCGAGCACCGCGTCGGCAAGCCGTTGCAGGCACGCGTCGAGGATCTCAACAGCCTCGATGGTTGGTTTCCACTTGCCGGTGTGCCCGACCATGTCGGCGTTGGCGTAGTTCATGATGATGACGTCGTGCCGATGTTCGGCAATGTCGCGCACGGCGATGTCAGTGATTTCGCGCGCGCGCATCGCCGGCGCGAGATCGTAGGTCGCCACCGTGCGATCGGACGGCACGAGTTCCCGATCCTCACCGGGAAGCACGTCCTCACGGCCACCGTTAAAGAAGTAGGTCACGTGGGCGTACTTCTCGGTCTCGGCCAGGCGCAATTGCGAAAGTCCGGCGCGCGCGATCACGTCGCCGAAGGTGTCGAACTGTGGGCGCGGGCCGAAGAGCACCGGATTGGGAAACGTCTCTTCGTACTTGGTCATCGTCGCGAGGATGCCGTGCTTCCAGGTGTACTCGTTGAAGCGCTGGGTGAGCTGCCGCGCGCGATCCGGACGAAAGTTGAAGAAGATGCACGCATCGCCGTCCCCGACGGTCCGCGTCTGGCCGACGATCGTCGGGACCACGAACTCGTCGCTCTCGTCACGCTCGTAGGCCGCGTCGAGTGCGGCAAGCGCGGCCGGTTCGTGATACTTGGCTTCGCCCTTGGTCAAGAGGTTGAACGCGGCGTCGGTGCGCTCCCAGCGCTTATCGCGATCCATGGCGTAAAAGCGCCCGCTGATCGAGGCGATCGATCCCGGCCTGCCGACCGAATCCAGCTTCGCTTCGAGCTGATCGATGTAGCGCTTTGCCGAGCGCGGCGGTACATCGCGCCCGTCGAGAAATGCGTGGATTGCAAAAGGTACGCCGGCTTCCACGGCCGCGTCGAGCAAGGCAAAGAGATGCGTGATCGAGCTGTGCACTTGACCGTCGGAGAGGAGCCCCATCAGGTGCAGCGTGGACTTCTCGCGCTTAACGTGTTCGAGGCTCTCGACTAGCGTCGGATTTACATTGAATGCTCCGGAGGCGATATCCGCATCGATCAGCACAACGCCTTGCGGAACGACGCGTCCCGCGCCGATGTTCATATGACCGACTTCGCTATTGCCCATGATGCCTTTTGGAAGGCCGACGGCTTCACCTGAGGCGTCGAGCGTCGTCCACGGATACTTTGCGAAGAGCGCTTCCCAATGCCGTAACTTTGCTGCAGCGATCGCGTTGCCGTAATCGGAGTCGCTACATCCCCATCCATCGAGTACGGCGAGCACGAGCGGCTTATGCACGGTGCCCGGCCGCTTCAATGAGCGTTGCAAATCCTTCGGGATCGAGCGATGCGCCGCCGATCAAGCCGCCGTTAACGTTCGGCTCTGTCGCGTACGACGCTGCGTTCTCGGGCTTCATGCTGCCGCCGTAGAGAATCGGCACGTCGTCTAATCCCGGCACGCTGCTGCGAATTACGCTCATGACGCGGTTGGCTTCGACGGGTGCACAATTCGCTCCGGTCCCGATCGCCCAGATCGGTTCGTAGGCGAGCACAACGCGTGGAACGTCGGTTGCGTCGAGGCCGTCGAGTGCGGCAGTCGTTTGTGAAATGACGCGCCGATCGGTCTCGCCCGCCGCACGCTCTTCAGAGGTCTCGCCGACTGCAACGATCGGCGTGATGCCATGTTTGAGCAGTGTCTTGACCTTGAGATTTACCGTGCGATCGGTCTCGTTGAAGTACATGCGGCGTTCGGAGTGTCCGACGATCGTGTAGCGCACGCCGAACTCAAGCAACATCGGAGCTGCGATTTCGCCGGTGAACGGACCGTGCAGGTCCCAGTGGACGTTCTGCGCGCCGAGCTGCACGCGCGGGTGATCGCGCAAGATCTCGTGCGCGGCGGGAATTGCGGTGAAGGGCGGCGCGATGACGATCTCGACACGGTCCGAGATCTGCGCGACGAGCGGGAGGAACGCGTGCAGATACGCGCGCGTTTGCGCAGCGGTCTTGTGCATCTTCCAGTTGCCGGCAACAATTCGGCGCGGCATTAGCTTTGCTCGAGAGCGGCTACGCCGGGAAGCGTCCGTCCCTCCAAGAACTCGAGCGTGGCGCCGCCGCCGGTCGAGACGTGCGTCATTGCGCCGGCAAAGCCGAGCATGTGCGCCGCAGCCGCGGCATCACCACCGCCCACCACGCTGATCGCTCCGGCTTTCGTGGCGCGCGCGATCGCAAGGCCCACGACCTTGGTGCCGGCGCGATACGCCGGCTTTTCGTACACACCCATCGGCCCGTTGAAGACAATCTCTTTCGCCAGTACGATCGCATCGGCGTAGGCAGTTGCCGTACGCGGACCGATGTCGAGGATCATCTCATCGCGCACGTCTTCGATATCGACTGTATGGGCCTGGTCATCGGCATCGAATGCCGGGGAAACGACGGCATCGATCGGCAGGTGCAACGTGATGTCCCGGTGGGCGGCCAGGTCGAGGATCTTTTTCGCCGGTTCGAGATCGTCGTCGCGCAGCGACGTGCCGACGTTCGTGCCGCGCGCGGCCAGGAACGTGTTTGCCATCCCGCCGCCGACGCAAAAGGCGTCGACCTTGTTCATCAGATTGGTGAAGACGCCGACCTTATCTTTGACCTTCGCGCCGCCGATCACGCACACGTAGGGATGCGCGGGGTTTTCGGTCAAGCGCGCGAGCGCATCGAGTTCGGCTTGCATCAAGAGCCCGGCCGCGCTCGGCAGCAAGTGCGCAAGCGCTTCGGTGGATGCGTGCGCGCGGTGCGCCGTGCCGAAGGCATCGTTGACGTAGAGATCGCCGAGCGACGCGAGCTCGCGCGCGAACGTGAGGTCGTTGGTTTCTTCGCCGGCGTGGAAGCGTACGTTCTCGAGCAGCAGCACGTCGCCGTCCTGCAGTTTGGCAACCGCATCGCGTGCGGCCGGCCCGATGCAATCGTCGGCAAACGCGACGGGAATGGCGAGGCGCGTTGCGAGCGCAGGCGCGACGGGGCGCAGCGAGTACTTCCTTCTGTCATCCTGAGGTGCCCCGGAGGGGCCTCGAAGGACATCGGGACGTCCGAGGTGGGAGAGCACGATCACGCGTGCGCCGCGCTCGTGCAGCGCGCGCAGTGTCGGAATCGCCGCATCGATCCGCGTGAAATCGGCGATCTCCCACGTGTCACCCTGAACTTGTCGAAGGGGCACGTTGAGATCCTCGCGTACGAGCACGCGTTTGCCGCGCACGTCGAGGTCGTCGATGGTATGGAAGTTCAGTTTAGACCTTGCTCGGAAGTTTTTCGAGTACCATCGCCGTCAGATCGGCGAGCCGGCACGAGTAGCCCCACTCGTTGTCGTACCACGCGCAAATCTGCACCATATCGTCGACGACTTGCGTGAGCTTCGAGTCGATGATCGAGCTGTAGGGCGAGCGCTTGAAGTCGCTCGAGACGAGCTCCTCTTCGGTGTACTGGACGTACTTCTTGAGTGGGCCTTCAGCATCGGCCCGCAGGATCGCATTGACCTCATCGCGCGTCGTCGACCGCTTGACCTGCGCGACGAGATAACACATCGAGACCGTCGGTGTCGGCACGCGCAGCGCAAAGCCTTCGAACGTGCCTTTGACTTCCGGGATCGTGAGGTACAGCGCCTTGGCCGCGCCCGAGCTCGTCGGCACGATATTCGTTGCGGCGCTGCGTCCACGGCGAATGTCTTTGTGCGGCGCATCGAGGATGACTT
Source organism: Candidatus Aquilonibacter sp. (assembly GCA_049678885.1). GTDB lineage: Bacteria > Vulcanimicrobiota > Vulcanimicrobiia > Vulcanimicrobiales > Vulcanimicrobiaceae > Aquilonibacter. The sequence goes on from JBAUEZ010000219.1 coordinate 14,173, forward strand.
GATCGTTCGTGTACGAGTGAATCGTCGTCATGAACCCCTTGACCCAACCGAGATGATCGACCAACGGCTTCACCGCAGTAGCCAGGCAGTTCGTCGTGCACGACGCGTTCGAGATGATGTTGTGCTTCTCGGGATCGTACGTGTTCTCGTTGACGCCGAGCACGATCGTCACGTCTTCGCCCTTGGCCGGAGCAGAGATGATCACTTTCTTCGCTCCGCCCCCGATGATGTGCCCGCGCGCCTTGTCGGCGTCGGTGAAGAGCCCCGTCGATTCGATCACGACGTCGACGCCGAGATCCTTCCAGGGCAGTTTGGCAGGATCGCGTTCGGCCAGGACCTTGATACGCTGCTTGCCGACGACGATCGCGTCGCCGTCGACGTTCACGTCGCCGGGATAGGTGCCGTAGTTGCTGTCGTATTTAAAGAGGTGCGCGCATTCGGCAGCGCTGGTGAGGTCGTTGACGGCAACGATCTGCACGTCCGGATGGCGCTCGAGCAGCGCCTTGGCAAAATTTCGTCCGATGCGGCCGAAGCCGTTGATCCCGATTCGCATAGCCCTCGCATCTACCGGGCTCGGTTCGTTAGGCCCTGCCGGTACGCAAGCGTGCGGCGAGCCGCCCGAGCGCGCTGAAGCGGCTCGAGACGGTCGGCTTGGCGATTGGCGGGTTGCAGCGGGCACCGAGCTCCGCCAGCGACTCGTCGGGATACGCTAAGCGTAGCTCCGCGATCTCACGTAGCGGCGGGGAGAGTTGGGAGAGCCCGTAGGCGCTTGCAACGAATTCTATCGTCCGCCGCGCGGCGGCTCCGGCGACCGCAGCGCGTTCGAGATTTGCCGCCTCGGTGTTGACGAGGCGGTGAATGCGGTTCTTGGTTTCGCGTAAGGCCCGCAGGTCTTCGAGGTGAAGCACCGCGCCGAACGCGCCCATGATGGTGAGTACGTCGACGATCGCTTCGAAGTCTTTGTAGTAGAGCACGTCGCGACGTTTGCGTGTCGTGTGCTTCGGTGCGCGGCCGGTGCTGCGCAACATCCAGATCAGCCGGTCGCTCAGCGCGCGCTGCGGCAAGACGAACTCGAGGTGGTAGCCATGCGCGCCGGCCGCGAGCGAACCGCACGCCAGAAACGCCGAGCGTATCTCCATCAAGCGATCGCACTTGAGGGTCGGCTTGGGCGGCATCTCGCGTAGCGGCGGCGGCAGCGCGATGGCAAACGTGGGCAAGCGCGCAAGCCGCGTTGCGGCTCGGGTCTCGATCGGATGCGACTTGCGATCGTCGAGCAACGACCAAAACAGCCGCGCGATCGAATTGCGATGCGTGATGAAGGTCGTGTGCGTACTGTTGGCGCCGTAGAGCGCAAGCCCGGTGAGAAGCGCCGCGCGACAGTGCTTCGCTTGCGGAAGATCGCGCGCAAGCGCGTCCTTCGTGTCAGCTGAGATCGAAGCCGCCGCCACGCTAGTGCACTACACCCACTCGGCGGGATCGTCTTTGCGCGTGTCGACGATCTCATAAAGCTCGGCGGCCTTAACGCCCGGCGTCATGCGCAATGGAACCTCGCGCACGCGCACCGTGACGTAGCGGGTCGCGTAGTGAATCTCAAGCACATCACCAGGCTTGACGTTATATGCCGGCTTGAGCGGCTTCCCGTCTTTCGTGATCTTTCCGTGTTCGAGCGCTTCATGCGCTTCGCTGCGGCGCTTCGAGAGTCGCGCAACCTTCATGAACTTATCCAACCGCATCGATCCACCAATATAACACGGCCCGATTAAGAAAAGCGCGAAGTCAAGGCGGGAGTTCACTGCTTGCGCGCCGAGAGGAGTAGGGCGTATGGCACAGGCGACGCCGGCCCGGCGCATGGGCATGAACATCTTCGACGAGACCAAGCCGATGTGGCAGATTTTGCTCATCTTCTTGGTTCCGCTGATGATCAGCAACATTCTGCAGTCGGCTTCGCAGACGTTTGCTTCAATCTTCCTCGGACGGATGATCGGCGTCAACGCACTCGCAGCCGTTTCGGCGGTGTTTCCCGTCATCTTTTTGCTCTTCTCGTTTCTGATTGGTATCGCGAGCGGCAGCACCGTGCTGATCGGGCAGGCCTACGGCGCGCGCGACGAGCACCGCGTGAAGAAGGTTGCCGGTACGGTGCTCGGCGCGACGATGGCCTTCGCGATCGTCATTGCCATTGTCGGTCCACTGGTTTCGCCCTGGATGCTGCAGGCGCTCGGCACCCCCGCCGCAATTCTGCGGGATTCCGACAACTACGTGCGCGTGATCTTTCTCACCGCGCCGATCATCTTTCCGTATCTCGTCTACACGACGTTCCTGCGCGGTGTCGGCGATTCGCAGACGCCGCTTTACTTTCTAATTGTCAGCTCGGTGCTGGCGGTGTTCTTCACGCCGGCGTTTATCCAAGGCTGGTTGGGCCTTCCGCACCTTGGGGTGGTGAGCGCCGCGGTCTCGGGCCTGATCGCGAACTTCGTCGGTCTCATCGGTCTGCTGGTGTTGCTGGCGCGCCGGAACAGTCCGCTCAAGTTCGATCTCGAGATGGCGCGCGACATGATTATCGATCCGATGATTCTGTGGAACGTGCTTCGCATCGGTGTCGCAACCGGCATTCAGGTCATCATGGTGTCGCTGGCCGAGATCGCGATCATCAGCTTCGTCAATCACTACGGCCCGCACGCCACCGCAGCCTACGGCGCGGTCAACCAGATCGTCAACTACGTCCAATTTCCAGCGATCTCAATAGGCATCGCTGCCTCGATCTTCGGCGCCCAGTGCATCGGTGCGCGACGCGAGGACAAGCTCGGGAGCGTCATTCGTTCGGCTGTCGCGCTGAATTATGCGGTGGGTGGCATTCTCGTCACCCTCTGTTACGTGCTGGCCACGCCGCTTTTGCAACTCTTCATCACCGATCCCTCGACCGTGCAGATCGCACACGAGCTGTTGATGATCACGCTGTGGTCGTACTTGATCTTCGGCAACAGCGCCATTATTAGTGGCGTGATGCGCAGTAGCGGCACCGTGCTTGTTCCGACGATCAACGGGCTCGTGGGGATCTGGGCGATCGAAGTACCGGTGGCGTACTTTTGCATGCGCCACTTCGGCTTACCGGGTGTTTGGGTCGGCTATCCCGCCTACTACTGCTTCATGCTTTGCGCGCAGTACACGTACTACACGCTTTTCTGGAAGAAGAAAACCCACGAGCGTTTGGTTTAGCGCCTTTGTCATCCCGAGCGTAGCAAACCGTGTCATCCCGAGCGTAGCGAAGCGTGGTCGAGGGAAGCACCACCTAGCAGCTGCTCGCGAAGACGCTCCTGCGAATGGCGCAAAACTTCGAGCCTTCACTTAGCAGCGGCTATGTGATGTCTTCCCCAGATACTTGTTCTGATGGCGACCTCGCGGTTCGATTCTCGCACTCTCCACCCGCGACGATTGTTGCGTTGCCGGGAGAACGGTGATACGCTGATGTGGTATCAGGTCGTGCGTCACCGGGGCCGCTCTTTGAGCGGTCCCCGGCATTTTTTCTGTCCTCCCTCGACTGCTAACGGCGCTTTTTGTCTTTTGGTGTGACGCAGGTGCCGGTAGCGCGGCAGACGATGACGGGATCGACGAGAAAATCCGCCGCGCTCTCGTTTACCGCGGGGCGTACGGCGACGACTTTGCGCGCTTCAAACGACATCGCGCGCGAGGTCTTGCCGACGTCCGTGATGTGGCCGCGCGCTTCGATGTAATCGCCGGCATAGACCGGTGCGAGAAATTCGACCATGTCATACGCGACGAAGAGCCCTTCGTCACCATCCAGTTGGACCAATAATTCGGTTGCGACGTCGCCGAAGAGCGCCAGCATACGCGCGCCGTCGACGAGGTTCCCACCGTAGTGCGCGTCGTGCGCGCTCATGCGCACGCGAATGAGCGCGCTTAGGCTGCTTGGGTCTTCGCCAGTTGCCACAGTTCCTCGAGTTCGTCGAGCGAGAGGTCGGAGAGGCTCTTGCCGTTCTTAGCAGCGCGTTCTTCCATAAACGCGAAGCGACGGTAGAATTTTTCGTTGGCCTCGCGCATCGCGGTTTCGGCATCGATTCCCAGCGAGCGCGAGAGGTTCACCACGGTGAAGAGCACGTCGCCGAGTTCTTCACGCACGTGCGGGTCGTCTTGCTTGAGGCGCTGCGCTTCCGCGAGTTCGGTGAGTTCCTCATGGAGTTTATCAAGCACGCCGCCGATGTTCGGCCAATCGAAACCCACGCGCGACGCCTTTTCTTGCATCCGTTGTCCGCGCTGCAACGCGCCCAACGACTTCGGGATGCCCTCCAGCCGGCTTTTGCGTTTTTGTCCCGTCGCTTCTTGCGCTTTGAGTTTCTCCCAACTGCGCCACTGCGAGTCGACGTCTTCGATCACCGCATCGCCGAAGACGTGCGGATGACGGCGGACCATCTTATTGGAGAGCGCATCGACGACGTCGGCGACGGTGAATTTGCCGATCTCGGCGCCGAGCTGCGCGTGAAACACGATCTGTAGTAAAAGGTCGCCCAGCTCTTCGCACAGCGCGTTGAGATCCTCGGCTTCGATCGCATCGACGACCTCGTAGGTCTCTTCGATCAAGTAGGGCACGAGCGTGCGGTGTGTCTGCTCGCGATCCCACGGGCATCCGTCGCGCAGCCGAGCCATGATCTCGATCAGATCGTCCCAGCTGTAGTGCTGCGACTGCGGCGGCAACGGTACGAGCGGCATGGCGATCGAGGCTGAGAGCGTTGCGTGCGGCATGCCGGGCGTGATGCGCGTTGTGTGTCCGTGCGCCTCGAGCGCGCGCAGCAACACCGGGAGTCCCGGAAAATCGGAGAGCGGATTACCGAGCACGCCCAGACCTACGCTCGGAATCTCGCTCGCGTCGAGTGCGGCGACGAAGTGCGCCACCGCCTCGTTGCTGCCGTGCGCGAGTGCACTTGCATCGGGAACCAGGGAGCGATCGATCGCGATGCCGTGGGCTTCGAGTGCCCGTACGAGATCCGGCGGCGCGAGCAGCGTGACGGCGCGCGCACTTTCGCGCAAGGCCTCGAGGCTTCCGACCGTCAGGTATCCGGGCTCACCCGGCCCGAGGCCGACGATACGAACGAGCACAGCGGGTGCTTCGAGAAAAAGCGAAGGGCCCCATTTGGGGCCCTTCTTATCACCTACGTGGGTGTCGGTGCGGGGACCGCGCCGTTTGGCGCAGCACCGGCGGGATTTGCCGCGGCCGGCGGTGTCGGCTCGGGCGTCGGGAACGCTGCCGCGAAGCGCGGGTCAGTGATCTGGATGTTCGCCTTGCTCTGCAGATCCATCAGGAACGGCTGGATCAGCGGCGCTTCTTGCTGCTGACGCAGCAGATCCGCAATCTTGTCGCGGCTGTTCGCGAGCGTAGCTTTTTGACCGGGGTCGCGCGATTCGACTTGAATGATGTGATAGCCGAACGGCGACTTCACCGGTGCGCTGATCACGCTGACCGGCAAGCTGAACACGGCCGCATCAAACGCCGGGACCATCTGTCCGTGACGAATCGGTCCGAGCTCACCACCCTTGTCGCGGCTTCCGGGATCGATCGAGTATTGTTTTGCCTCGGCTGCGAAGTCTTTACCGGACTTGAGGTCGGCTTCAACTTTCTGCGCGGTTTTCAGATCGGAAACCAGAATGTGGCGTGCCGTTACCTGCGCCGGCTTATCGAATGCCGCGTGGTTCTTGTTGAAGTAGGCTGTGATCTGCGCATCCGAGACCTTGACGTTCTTGCCCACGGCTTTGTCGATGATGATCTGGTCGGCGATCAGCTTGTGCACGTCCTCCTCGGTCAAACCGCGCGACTTGAGCATGTCGCTCCACGAACCCGGCGGGAAGTTCGCCTTGATTTGATCCTCGTGCTGCGCGATCTCGGCATCGCTGACCGTGATGTTGTTCTTCTGCGCATACTGCTGCAGCAGAATCTCGCGGACCATCTGTTGCAGCGTCGAGACCGCCGCCGGGCTGCTCTCGAGTTTGCCATCGAAATCCGACTTGCTGATCGATTGTCCATTGACGGTTGCCACGTTTCCGCCGGCCGCGCAGGCGGTCAGCGAGGTGGCCAAAAGCAGAGTGGCAAGACCCGCAGCGATGCGGTCGAGGTACGACATGGTCACTCCAGACTAGGAAGGTCAGTGCGTAGTAAAGCGGAGCTTGGGGGCTCCGCGGATGGCCTTGGGGGTTCGTCGGCCGCAGGCGCTGCCCTTTAGAGCGCTTCTAAAAGCTTTCTCAAAAGCGGCATCCAGACGGTCTCGGCGTCTTTCCCCGCCGGAATCGCGGGCAGATCCACCACGATCTTGCCCTCACCGAACCGGAAGCGGTTTTTGGTAAGCGACTGCAATTTCGGGATCGTGGCCGGATCGAGCTCGAATCCTGGGCCCGCACCGAGCGTCAGGCGGCGCTCGTCGACGACCACGCGGTTCACCCGGCGCGAGAGGGCGATCGCGCGTAACGTGGTGAGCTCGACTAACCGCTCCAGCGGAACCGGAAGGGGACCGAACCGGTCGCGGACGCCGGCGGCAATCTCTTGCACCTCGTCCTGCGTGCGCGCTTTGGCGAGTTGCTGGTAGACGGCGATCTTCTGCGAGACCTGCGGGATGTAATCGCTTGGAATGAACGCGCTGATCTTCACATCGATCACTGCTTCGCGACGGTCGTCGTCGAGCGAGCCCGGCATGCCGCGGCGTTCGGCGATCGCTTCGGCTAACAGCTGACAGTACGTGTCGAAGCCGACCGAACCGATGAAACCCGACTGCGCCGCGCCGAGCAGGTTACCCGCACCGCGAATTTCGAGATCGCGCATCGCAATCTGCAAACCGGATCCAAGGTGCGTAAATTCGCGGATCGCCTCCAGTCGCGCTTTGGCCTCTTCGGTGAGCGACTTGTGCCCCTGATAGAGCAGATAGCAATAGGCTTGATGATTGGAGCGCCCGACCCGCCCGCGGAGCTGGTAGAGTTGCGCGAGCCCGAACTTGTCGGCGTCGCTCACGATCATCGTGTTGACGTTGGGAATATCGATGCCGTTCTCGATGATTGTCGTCGCCACGAGCACGTCGGTCTCGCCGTCGATGAACGACTGCATCACCGGCTCGAGCTCGTTTTCGTGCATCTGGCCGTGGCCGACCGCGATGCGCGCGCGCGGCACGAGCTTTTCGAGCGCGTTCTTGACCGCATAGATCGACTCGATACGATTGTGCAAATAGTAGACCTGGCCGCCGCGGTCGATCTCGGCGGTGATTGCGCGCTGCACGATCACGTCGTTCGCCGGCACGACCATGGTCTTGACCGACATGCGGTTCTTCGGCGCGGTTTGGATCAGCGAAAGATCGCGCACGCCCATCAACGACATGTGCAGGGTGCGCGGAATCGGCGTCGCGGAGAGCGTCATCACGTCGACCGACGTCTTGTACTCTTTGAGGCGTTCCTTGTGCATCACCCCGAAACGCTGTTCTTCGTCGATGACGATCAATCCGAGATCGTTGAACGCGACGTCTTTCTGCAGCAAGCGATGCGTACCGATGATCACATCGACCTTACCCTCGGCAAGATCGGCAAGAATCTTGCGCGCCTCGCCTTTGCTCTTGAAGCGCGAAAGCTCTTCGATGCGCATGGGAAAACCAGCGAAGCGCGCGCTGAAATTGCGGTAGTGCTGATCGGCTAGCAAGGTCGTCGGCACGAGCACGGCAACCTGTTTGTTCTCAGTCACCGCTTTGAACGCGGCGCGCATCGCGACTTCGGTCTTGCCGTAGCCGACATCGCCGCAGACCAGACGATCCATCGGTTGCGCGCGTTCCATATCGGCCTTGACTGCATCGATCGCCTTGGCTTGATCGGGCGTCGGCACGTAGGGGAACGCCTCTTCCATCTCTGCTTGCCACGGCGTGTCGGGTCCGAATTGGAAGCCGCGGCTCATCTCGCGCTCGGCGTAGAGCTGCACGAGCCCGTCCGCAATCTTGGCCAGCGATTCGGAGACGCGCGATTTCGCGCGGGCCCAATCCGCGCCGCCCATCTTTGAAAGCCGGGGCTGTTGCCCCTCGGCCGCCGAGTACTTCGTGACTTGGTGCATTTGGGTGACGGGCACGAGCATGCGATCCGAGCCGGCATAGGCGAGATCGAGATAATCTTGCGTTGCACCAAGAATGGTCTCGGTGCGCAATCCGAGATATTGTCCGATGCCGTGCACCGCGTGCACGACGTAGTCGCCGACGCGCAGATCGGCGAGAGTAACCGGCACGCCTTCCTTGACCGCGCGGAGTTTGACGCGCTTGGGTGGAGCACCGAAGATTTCACGATCGCCAAGGACGCGTAAACGCAGATCGGGCAGCGCAAAGCCGGCCTCAATAGAGCCGTGGTCGATCGCGACGCGATCGTGCGCAACCCCGGCTGCGCGCAGGAGATCGGCAGTACGTGATACCGCGCCGCTGACGATGTAGAGGGATTCACCGGCCGCAACCCACTCGCGCGCGCTCTGCGAGAAGAGCTCGATCTGCCGGTTGAAATGTTCGACCGGACGGCACTCGAGCACGTGCGACGCATTGGGATGCGGAACCCACTCCATGTCGTCGTGGCGTTCGATCGCGCCGGGAAAGAGCAGCATCGGATGCGTGCGCATCTGCGGCGCAAGCTCGACCAGTCGCGGGTGTGGCGCAGCGATTTCGGCGAGCAGCGCATCGTCGACCTCGGAATCGCTCACCGAAAATTCGCCCGACTCGACGCCGGCTAAGAGCACGCTCTGCTCGCGCGAACGCTCCTCTTCGAGCGCGCGTTCGATCGTGGCAAGCATGCTGGGCTCATCCAGTACGACGATCGCATCGTCGCGCAGGTAATCGAGTAGCGTCGCGCGCTCCTCGTAAGCAAGCGGCAACCACGAAGCGGGCACGTCGCTGCCGCTTTCGATATACGCTGCAAGCGCAGCTCGAACTGCGGCGGGACCGGCAAAGCGTTCGAGAATTCGCGTACGGTAGGCGCTCTCTCGCGGGATCTCACTCCATGGCACGATCTCGATCGCATCGCGCGCGCCTTCGCTGCGTTGCGTGGCAAGGTCGAAGGGACGAATGCTCTCGATCGTCTCGCCGAAGAACTCGATGCGCGTCGGGAGCGCCTCGCTCGCCGCGAAGAGATCGAGGATGCCGCCACGCACGGCGTACTCGCCGACAGCGCTCACGACATCAGTGCGCACATAGCCAAGCGCGAAGAGCCGCTCTTGCAGGCGCTCGAAGCCCGGCTCGTCGCCCACACGCAGCGTCGTGCGGAGTTCTTCGAAGAGCGCTCGCGGCATCAAGTATTGACGCAGCGCAACGACGGGCGCAAGCACGAGCCGGTACGCACCGGCAGCAAGGTCGGCAAGCAGCGTCATGCGCGCGCTGCGCTCGGACGGGCTCTCGATCGCGCCGAGGGCCTCGTCGCGCGAGCGCAAGAGCGCAACATGCTCGGGCTCGTCTTCGCCCAAATAATAAAGAAGATCGGCGAACGCGCGCTCAGCGACGTCGGGCGTCGGCACGACGACGAGCAGCGGTCGCTCCAGCGCGCGATAGAGCGATGCAAGCAGCGCGGGACGCGCGGCGGCAATCGTCTCGTGCGCGGCATACACGCCGGCACCGGTTCGCAATTCGTCGATCAGCGGCGCGAGCGCCCGCGGCGAAGAGGCCAACGTGCGAAGCAACGCGTCGTGCGATGGGAGCGTGGGGGTAGCGGTTAGGGCGGTCACGGGCCGCTGATTATATCATGGCGAGCGCAATCAGGGCGATCCACGATTCAGCAACCTTCGGATAGAACACCAAGTAATCGACGCTCTGATGCGCCACGAGCGCGACGCTTGCCGCGAACGCAGCGATACGCCAAGGTGAGCGGCGCACGTCCCGCGTCAGCGACCAAAACAGCGTAACAATCCACGCGATCGTCGCCGTCAGCAGCACGACCCCGCCCTCCGCGAGCGCCTGAAGAAACCAGTTGTTCGCGTGTGTGCGGACGCCAACGACGCCCGCTTCGGGGAGCTCCAACTCGAAGTTCCCTGCGCCGATTCCGAGGATTGGGTGGTTGCGGAAGAAGTACAGGGCCGCGCGCCACAGCTCCGAGCGGTAGCCGACGCCGCCTGCGTAGGGCCACGTGATTAAGCGGCCGTGCCACAGCGTTGGGGCTAGCGCCCACCACGTGAGCGCGCCCGCGGTACCAAAGAGCGCCCCGGCGACGGCTGGAACGAGTTCGACGATCCGGCGCCGCTCGATAACGGCTACGATTGCGAGACCGAGAAACGCGCACGCGATGCCGGCGCGTGAAAAGGTGAGTATCAGCGTGCAGGCGGCGAGCGCGAGTACCCATCGCGCGGCTTTTTCC
>JBAUEZ010000220.1:0-45384 GCA_049678885.1 Candidatus Aquilonibacter sp.
GAACAGACCTGCGGCTATGGCAAGAAACGCAAAAAGGATCGCGCGAGCGAGAGGTGAGTACGGCATCCTGGGCTATTTTCCCGCCTGTAAAAGCGAGCGAGCCGCGATGGCTCCGCCGACCAGCACGCCCGCGAAGAGTCCTCCGATCGCCCACAGCGGCGCCCCCGTCCGATGCGCGAGGGCGAGCCCACCCCAAAACCCAATCAGCACCGTAAGCGCAAAGGTCGACCCTGCCGTGAGCGCGGTTCGCATCCCCTGGACTTCGACAAGCCCACGGCAGGGGACCACTTAAGGAGGCCCATGTTCAACACCATTCTCGTCGCCGTCGACGAGTCCGAAGCGGCGCGCGAGGCGTTCGAACTTGCGTGCAAGCTTGCGCTGGAGGATCACGCAGCGTTACTGCTGCTCAACGTCATCGACGTCTCGAAGCTGATCGCTGCGTCGGGTTACGATGCACCGTACCCCGAAGAAACACTCGACATCATGCGTACCGCGGGACAGCAACTCCTCGATGAGCGCAAAGCGGCAGCCGAGAAACGCGGCATCACCGCAACGACAACGGTCGGCGAAGGCGATGCGGTCGACGAAATTCTGCGCGTTGCGAACGAGAACGATGCCGGATTGGTTTGCATCGGCACGCACGGACGTCAGGGGCTCGCGCGATTATTTATCGGAAGCGTTGCTGAAGGTGTATTACGCCGTTCCGAGGTTCCGGTATTGACCGTGCGGCCGTCAGGTCAGACGGCGCGGAAGGGCACGGGGTAGGCTCCGCCGCGCAAGCGCGCGAGCAGCCATGCGACGATGCGCGGTGCAGCGTGCCCGTCGCCATACGGATTGACGGCGCGCGCCATGCGCGCGTAGGCATCGGCATCGCCCAGCAGACGATTCGCCGCCGTTACGATAGCTATCCGATCGTGACCGACAAGCTCGAGCGTCCCGGCGTCGAGGCCTTCGGGCCGTTCGGTTTCTTCGCGCATCACAAGCACCGGCTTGCCGAGCGTCGGCGCCTCCTCTTGCAATCCGCCTGAATCGGTCAGCACGAACGTCGCCGCTTTCACCGCGACGACCATCTCGGCATAGTCAATCGGATCGACCAGCGTGACGCCTTCAATGCCACCCAGAATTTGATGCGCGATCGGGCGGACGTGCGGCGACGGATGCACCGGCCAATAGATCTGCGGACGCGACGGCAACTGCACGATGTCGCGAAACGCCTCGCACATCTCGCGCATGTACGGATGATTCTCACGCCGGTGCGCGGTCACGACGACGATCGGCCGCGCGGCATCGAGTTCACTCAAGCGTGGCGGCTGCGGAAGGTCGGCGCGCTGCGACGTTTCGAGAAACGCGTCGATGACCGTATTGCCAGTCACGACGATATCGTCGGCGCTCACGTATTCACGCAGCAGGTGCTCGCGCGAGAGTTCGGTCGGAGCGAAGTGGTACGACGCAATCGTACCCGTGAGGCGACGGTTCATCTCCTCCGGAAACGGCAACCAACGATCGTTGGTGCGCAGGCCGGCTTCCACGTGTCCTACCGGAATCTGTTGGTAGAACGCTGCAAGCGCCGCCGAGGTGCTCGTCGTCGTATCGCCGTGCACCAGGACGACATCCGGCGCGGCGTGTTCGAGGACAGGCTGCATCCCTTCGAGGACGCGCGTCGTGATCTGCGTCAGCGTTTGGTCGGGCGTCATGATGTCGAGATCGTACTGCGGCTCGATCGCAAAGAGGTCGAGCAGATCGTCGAGCATCTGCCGGTGCTGCGCGGTCACGCAGATGATGTCGTCGATCGCTTCCGATTCGCGAAGTGCGCGCACGACGGGCGCCATCTTGATCGTATCGGGCCGTGTGCCGAACACAGTCATCACGCGCAGTTTGTGGTCGTTCACAACGTATGCCGGAAAACGTGCGTGAACTCGCCCGAGAGCGCGAGCGCCACGAACCCAAGGACGAAGCAGACGGCGTAGATCAACAGCACGGCCTGACGCACGTTGAGTCCGAAGCGAAAAATCAACTGGTGATGGAAGTGGCCGCGATCGGCTTCGGTGATCCGCTTGCCGGACCTCGCGCGCCGAACGATCACGGCGGCGGTATCGATGACCGGCAACGCCAGCACCACGAGCGGCACGACGATCGAGATTGCGATTGCCGTTTTGCTTGCGCCGATGATCGAGACCGTGGCAAAGACGTAGCCGATGAAGAGCGAGCCTGCATCACCGAGAAAGATCTTCGCTGGATTGAAATTGTAGGGAAGAAATCCGAGTGAGGCGCCGGCTAGCGCAATGACGACCAACGCTACGACCGGATTCGCGTGCACGACCGAGATCGCAAACAAAAATATGCACGAGATGACGGTAAAGCCCGAGAGCAAGCCGTCGAGCCCGTCGATGAAATTGATAGCGTTCATCATCCCGACATACCACACGAGCGTAAGCGGGATCGAGAGCCAGAGCGGAAAGTCGATCCAGTTCGTATGCGGATTGTGGTCGAACGGATTGTTGATACCGGGAATGATAAATCCGTAGAGCATCGATATCAACGCGACGATGATCTGCGCCATGAACTTGTTGCGCGGACGCATCTGCATGATGTCGTCCCACAAGCCGACGCCGAGAATGAGCATACCGCCGAAGAGCAAGCCGACGAGACGATGCACTTCGTCGAATTGGTCGGTGATCGCGGTCACCTTCTGATGCGCGGTCAGGTGTACGATCGACGGATAGAGCGCGTACGGCGAACTGAGCGCAAACCCGAGCACGGCAAAGAGCGCCACGGCAAAGCCAAAGAAGACCGCGATGCCGCCGATACGGGGCGTCGGCACCTCGTGAACGCGCCGTTCTTCGTTCGTCGCATCGATGATCTCGAGGTGCGTCGCGAGCCGAATGACCAGCGGCGTTGCGACTGCCGCTACGACCGCGGCAATGGCAAAGGTCAAGAAGTAGATCAGCGTCGCCGTCACGGGCGCACACCTTCGAGCGAGGTGAAAGCGATGAGTGCCACGCCGGCCTCGGCAAGCAATTCGCTCGCGACTGCGTCTGGATAGGGTTCATCGTAGACGATCTTCGTGACACCGGCGCTGATCAGCAGCTTCGAACAGTTGACGCAGGGCTGATGCGTGCAATACGCGGTTGCGCCTTGCAAGCTGACGCCGTGCAGCGCGCCCTGCACGATCGCGTTGGCTTCCGCGTGCGTTGCACGCTGGCAATGACCGTTGACGACGATGCACCCCGCCTCGGTGCAATGTGCGACGCCGCGCGGCGCACCGTTATAGCCGGTCGTCAAAATGCGATGGTCGCGCACGAGCACCGCGCCCACCGATGCGCGCGGACAGGTTGCACGCGTTGCAACCGTGTGCGCGATCTCCATGAAGTACTCGTCCCAACCCGGACGGCTCATGCGTTGCGTACGCGGACCTCGGCCGGCACCGAGGTAAGACTGCCGAACATCCGATCGCCGGCGTCTCCGAGCCCCGGCACGATGTAGGCATGATCGTTGAGCCCCGCGTCCAGCGCAGCAGCGACAATCGCGACGGTCGGATGCGCCTCGTGGATGCGCTGCACACCTTCGGGCGCGGCAATCACGCAGACGAACGTGAGCGCGCGCGCTCCGCGTTCGACAAGCGCATCGAGTGCCGCGACGCCTGAGTTGCCGGTTGCAAGCATCGGATCGAGCACGAAGACGTGCCGATCCTCGAGCTCCGGCGGCACGTTCGCGTAATACGGCACCGGCTGAAACGATTCGGGATCGCGATAAAATCCGAGATGCGCAACCACCGCGTCGTCGATAACCCCGAGAAAGCCGGGCAAGAGACCGAGGCCTGCGCGCAAAACCGGCGCAACGACCGGGCGCGTCGCAATGCGTTGCGCATTTGTCTCAATTAGCGGCGTCGTGATGCGTTCGTTGCGCAGCGGAAGTGAACGTGTCGCTTCGTACGCGAGAAACGTGCCGAGCTCTTCGATCAGCGCGCGAAACACGGGCGTAGATGTGGAGCGATCGCGCAGCCGCGCGAGGCGATCGGCGACGGCCGGATGGTCGACGATGTAGAGGCTTTGGCTCCCGGGCATGCAAGTCGGTTTTCGTATGCGCGGACGCGATACCTGGGTGCTGCTCGCCACCATCGTTGGATCGAGCATGGCATTTATCGACGGACAGGTCGTGACGCTCGCGCTTCCCGCGATTCAACGTGAGTTTCACGCAAGTGCGGGTGACGTCGCATGGATCGTCGAGCTCTACACGCTCGTGCTCGGCGCGATGATGCTGCTCGGCGGTGCGCTTGCGGATCGCTACGGCCGTAAGCGCGCGTTCGTCTACGGCGTCGCCGTCTTTACACTGGCTTCGATCGGCTGCGCATTCTCGTGGTCGCTTTCGTCGATGCTCATCGCGCGCGTTGCGCAGGGCATAGGCGGAATGCTTTATGTACCGGCGAGTCTGGCAATTCTGGGAGATCATTTCTCGGGTCCGGCGCGCGGGCGCGCAATCGGCATCTGGTCGGCGTTTAGCGCGTTGACCTCGACACTTGGACCGGCAGCGGGCGGCGTGCTGATCGACGCGTTCGGATGGCGCTCGGTCTTCTGGATCAACGTGCCGCTCGCAATATTCGTTATCGTTGCCGCGCAGGGTCATGTCGCGGAGAGCCGCGATAAGGACGCACCGCCGGAGCTCGATTGGCTCGGCGCAGCACTCTCGACGGTAGGCTTCGGCGCGATCACCTACGCGTTGCTCCTTTCAAGTTCGGTAGGATGGCACGATCTCGCGGTCTCAGGCTCCATGCTGGCCGGTGTCGCACTGCTCGTGTACTTCGGCGTGCACGAACGTCACTCGCCCGCGCCGCTAGTTCCGCCGAGCATCTTTCGATCGCGAACGTTCACCGTGATCAATCTCTCGACGCTCTTCTTGTACGGGTCGCTCGGTGCGATCTTTTACGAAATGCCCTTCGTCATGATCCAGGCGCGTGGATACAGCGCGCTGCAGACCGCGCTCGCGACGCTGCCGTTCGGAATCTGTATGATCGTGCTTTCGCGCTTTGCACCGGTGCTCGCGCAACGCATCGGCGTACGCGCCGTACTCACAATCGGTCCCGCGATCGTCACGGCAGGCTATCTGTTGCTCGCGCTGCTCGAACCGCTGCAATCCTACTGGACGGCATTTTTTCCCGGCGTCCTCGTCGCAGGGATCGGGATGGGCATTACCGTCGCGCCGCTCACCACGTCGGTGATCAGCGCGGCCGATCCGAATCTCGTCGGCATCGCCTCCGGCATCAACAACGCGGTCTCGCGCATCGCCGGGCTGCTCGCAATCGCTGCATTGACGGTTGTGCTGGCGTCGATCTACGGTTTGTCGATAGCGCGCTCGCTCGACGCGATGCGTGCGACGCCCACGATGCGTGCCGCCGTAGCCGCGCAAGCGGATCGTTTGGGCGGCGCGCGTTTCGCAAATCCCGCCTTGCAACGCGCGTCGATACGGGCGTTTGAAAACGGCTATCGCGGCGTCGCCATTGGCTGCGCCTTGTTGGCAGCGCTCGCTGCGTTAGCCGACGCGTTCGGAATCGAGGAAGCCAAGCTCAGAACGTAGCGCTGGGCCTTTCCATGACTCGATTTGCGCTTATGCCGAAACTGGAATCTGTCCGGCAAAACGCTCGCAAGCGCGCCGGTAGAGCTCGATATCGCGCGGGCGCGTCCGCTCGATCGCACGGCGGACGTCTCGGCTAGCCACATAGTCGATCGTCCTTCGCTGATGATTGACGTTTTCGAACCGTTCTTCACCCAGATCCACGCCGAAATATTGGCTGAAGAGGTTCAGGCTTTGCCGGTAATGTTCGCAGATTCCGACAAAGGCAAGGTCGTCCAAGTCAAGGGAGCCCAAAAATTGCGTTTGCTGATTGTAGAACACCGGCCATTCGAGATATTCCATGAGCGACATATTCGCGTCGTGGAAAATCTTTGTCTCCGGATGTTCGCGCTGGGGGTTTCGCTTGATGAAGTAATAATGCGAAACCGCTTGTTGAAACGGGTCCCGGAAGAACGCAATGAACTCCTCTCCCTTGAAAAGTCCAAGATATTTGTCCGCGATGAAATGGCCGTGGATAATATCGAACGAGGCTTCGAGCTCATCCGCGCGAAGGCGCATCTCCCCCTCACGCCGTTTGCGCCGGCTGATGACTTCGGGCGTGTCAAAGCCTGCCCAATCGCCATAGTCCTTCATGAGGCGCGAGCCGAACGCATGCAGCAATGCCTCGCGAAACGAATTCCCGGCGGCTTTTGGAACGTGAATCGAAAGCATCATTGACGCGCTGCGTCCTCGGGTCGAGAGGCCGCGCTCGCCACCGGCTGCGTCGCGTTGCCCCAATCGATCAAGACGCGCATAATATTGCTTTTAGCCTTTCCCCAAATGTCGTGAGATCATGCGTTGCCGCACGTGAACGCGCTGCAGCACTGTAAGCCTGCCACCGCGACGGGTCGAGCACGGTTGCAATTGCGCGCGCGAGCGCTGCTTCATCGCCGCGCCGCGCGCATTCACCCGCGTCGCCGATCCATTCCGGAATGCCGCCAACGGCATACGCAACGGCCGGACGACCACGCGCCTGTGCTTCAATTCCGAGCAAGCCGTACGGTTCGGGCCATAATGAGGGGATCACGACCATATGCACGCGGTCGATGGCCTTCGTCAAAGCGTCGCCTTCGCACCAGCCAAGCGCCACGACGTTTACGTTGAGCTTTTTCGCAAGCGCCGTGCAGGCGCCGAGTTCCGGCGTTGCATTGCCCGCGACGTGCAATGCGGGACGCTGCTCAACCGGAATTCGCGCAAGTGCGCGCACGAGCGAACGCAAACCTTTTGCGGGTACGATACGTCCTGCAAAGAGCACGCGCGGAAGCGCAGGCGGCGGTACGATCTGACCAGTCACGGTCCCATCGGCAATCGCCGGTTCGAGCACGTGAATCTTCTCCGCAGCCACACCGTTGCGTTCGAGCAAACGTGCCATGAATCGCGAAGAAACCACGAAAGCGTCGCAACGGCGCGTCGCAGCGGCGGTGCGCTCACGCGCGCGAAGCCGTTGTACCGTGCGCGATCGCGGCCCGTACACGCATCCGTGCACGACTGAGTTCACCAGACACGCGGTGCCCATCGGCGCCTCGCACGGCTTAGAAAAACTCGGAAACAGCCGATCCCCGTTGGGACAGAATATGCGATGATCGCGCACGTGTACGACGCACCGCCGGGCACCGCGCGCGGCGTCTAGGACAGCAACATCGAACACATTGGAGCAGAGCACGACGCCGATACGCTCGCTCGCGATCTCCGCGGAGATCGCATGTGCCGCACCGGTCGAGGGCTCAGCGTATTCGTCACCCCATGCGAGTGCGCGCGCCGGCACGCCGAAACGCTCGGGATCCGTGACCCGCCTGGCAAGGACCCGAACGTTCAGACCCGCGCGCTGCAGCGCCGGGAGGTAACGCTCCATCGCCGATTCGGATCCGCCCTCTGCACCGACAACATCGCAGAGGACGAGCAGGCGCTCCTCATCCATCTCGTCCATTCTGGGACCAGATTGCTGACGGATTCCTGTGAATTACGTTAGGTCGATTACGGAACGTCGAAGCGCGAGGTCAACTCGTGGACGCGACCTCGCAGCTTTTCGACATTCGTCTGCGTGCCGATGTCGGCGAGCGCGTCAACAATGATGCGCGCCACCTCACGGCATTCAGAAATTCCCAATCCTCGCGAGCTAATGGCCGGCGTTCCGATGCGGATTCCGCTCGCCACCATCGGCTTTTGCTGATCGTACGGAATCGCGTTTTTGTTGACGGTGATACCGATTGCATCAAGGTAGGCCTCGACTGCTTTTCCCGTGAGGCCCTTGACCGACACGTCGACGAGCATCAGGTGGGTGTCCGTACCTCCCGCCACAAGTCGAAGACCACCGCGGACGAATTCTTCGGCCATCGCCTGCGCGTTGTCGATGACGTTTTGTTGATACGTCGCAAACGACGGCTGCAGTGCCTCACCGAATGCGACGGCTTTGGCGGCGATCGTGTGCATCAACGGTCCGCCCTGAATCCCGGGGAAGACGCTCTTGTCGATCGCCTGCGCGAAGGCTTCCTTGCAAAGGATGAAACCGCCACGTGGTCCGCGCAGCGTTTTGTGCGTGGTCGACGTCACGAACTCGGCAAACGGAATCGGCGAAGGATGCAAGCTGACCGCGACCAGGCCGGCGATATGTGCCATGTCCACCAACAGCGTCGCGCCGACTTCGTCGGCAATCTCGCGGAACGGCGCGTAATCCATCGTGCGCGGATAGGCGCTTGCGCCGGCGATGATCAGCTTCGGTTTGTGCTCGCGTGCTTGCGCGCGCACTTCGTCGAAATCGATCAGCTCGGTATCTTTGCGCACGCCGTAGGCGACCGCGTTGTAGAGTTTGCCGCTAAAGCTCACTTTGGTGCCATGGGTGAGATGCCCACCGTGCGCGAGCGACATGCCAAGTACGGTGTCACCCGGCTGCAACTGCGCCATGAACACCGCCATGTTCGCTTGTGCGCCCGCATGCGGCTGCACGTTGCCGTGATCGGCGCCAAAGAGTTGCTTGAGCCGCTCGAGCGCGAGGTTCTCTGCGATGTCGACCCACTCGCAACCACCGTAGTAGCGTTTGCCCGGATAGCCCTCAGCGTACTTGTTGGTCAGCACGCTTCCATTCGCTTCGCGAACGGCGCGGCTCGCGTAGTTCTCCGAAGCAATCAGCTCGAGATTTTCTTTTTGCCGCCGCTCTTCGCCGCGAATCGCGTCAAAGAGTTCGGGATCCTGGGCTTCGATATGCGAGGGGGTCAGAATATCCATGGTGTTCCTAACTAACTATAACAGATCTTTTGGTGTCACCGCGCCGGTGACTTCGCCTTTCTCTATGGCGATGAACGTACGAGCGCGCTGCGCGTCGTCGAATTCAAAGAGTTGCGCGACTCGATGCTTGTGACGCTTTCCCGAATCCGTGTCGCCGTCGAACGGCGCATGCATGAAGACGTCGACGAGCCGCTCGATCATCTCCCAGCCGGTGAGCCGCTCGGAGAGCGCGAGCACGTTCGCGTTGTTGTGACGGCGCGCAAGCTCAGCCGAAAGCGGTTCGGTCACGACCGCGCAGCGGACGCCTGGCACTTTGTTTGCCGCAATCGAAATGCCCAGACTCGAGCCGCAGACGACAATGCCGCGCTCGGCTTGTCCGCTCGCAACTGCTTCACCCACGGCGTAGCCATATTGCGGATAGTCGACCGGCGTCGCATCGTGCGTGCCGAAATCCAAAATCGTGTGACCCTCTTCGCGCAGCATCTGCGCGATGCGGTCCTTGAATTCATAGCCGGCGTGATCGGCGCCGAGGGCAATTTTCATTGTAAAGGCGCTCCGGCCCAGCCTGCGCGCCCCCCACTTCGTAGGGCCCCCCATCCATGGGCCGCACATACATTGCTGCTCATCACACTCTCCCCCAGGGCGGCCCTAACAACTTTTTTCTCATCGCAAACATGTTCCGGGACTTCGTCGCGTGAATCTTGCTATCCGTGCAATATGCGTATTCGAGTTCAGCGTTCCACCGAGAGTTTTCTTCCGGCGATCTGACCCAACTCGAGTTTATCGACGCCGTTGCGCGCGAGACGCTCTTCGACGGTGTCGTGTTGGACGACCGCCATTTTCCGCGCACCGACGGCGACTACCTCGCCCAGATCAAGAAGATGGCCGCCGACCTCGGGCTGACGATTGCGGCGCTTGCAAGCGATGCCTTTTTCGTCGCAGATGAGGATGCGATGCGCGCAGCGCTCGGTCGCGCACTCGTGCTCGGAGCGCCGCTGCTGGCCGGACGGCTCGGCGCGGAGACCGCGCTCTCGTGGAGCGAGCAGCTGCACAAACTCAGCACGGCAAGTTCGCTCGCGAAGTCGGTCAATGTCACGCTCGCGGTACGCAACGCACCCGGAACCTTTGCTGCAACCGAACACGAGTGCAAGCGCGTGAACAAAGAGACGGACTCTGCATGGCTACGGTATGGGCTTGAACCCGACGCATTCGGCGCGGCCACCGATGTTACGCCGCTGCGCGAGAAGACCGTTCTGCTCTGGGTTGCGGCGCGCGAAGCGCCGCTCGATGCGCTATGGCGCGATTTTCACGGGTTCGCCGTAATAGAAAAAACTCAACCGCACGTAGCGTCTTCCATGCGAGGCAACTGAACCTGCGGTTTGCAGGTGGGTGCGGCCCGGGCGCTTCGCGGGCAGGCACGAGGCCCAAGCCCTCTCGTCGTATCCGGAGCTGATGCTCCCGAGGTATCCAAGGTGGTTCGGCACCTATAGCATGGTGCGCGCTAAGCGCAGTCGAGCCCTACTAACGTACCATCCGCCGTCAAGGGGGTTGACACCGGGGGGAGCGCGCGGGATGGAGAGGCGCTATGTATGCCCTCTCAACCTTTACACACCACGGCACTTTGACGCTTCCACGCGCCGACGACGTGCTCTACGAACAAGCCAAGCAGTATCTCTCGCGCGATCCGGTTGAAGCGAAACTCTTCAACGAATTGGAGCATTCTCCCGACGGCCGCACGTATCGTCTCTCGATCAACCATCGCAATGACGATCACTTCGATCCGGGTGACAACGAGATTGCGTGGGATCCCTATAGCGCGCTGCGCACGACGCGCGGCGGCTCGCAATCGCCCGCACTCGGTTTGGGACACGAAGTCGATCACGCCGTCGAAGATCCCGCGATCGCGGAACGCCTGCGCAACACGACCGATCCACGCTACGATACCGCCGAGGAGCGGCGCGTCATCACCGGAAGCGAGACGCGCGCTGCACGCACGCTGGGTGAATCGATCCGGTACGATCACAGCGGAACGACGTATCACGTTAGTTCGCCGGTAGCGAGTTAAGCGTGCAGCATATGGTACTCGCGGTCGCAATCGCCGTCAGCGGCATCAAAGGTCTCGAAATCGATCACGTGCCAAACGATATCTCCTATCGCGCGGGCCTGGGGCCAACCGACCTCGCCGCACGCGCCAGCGTACGCGTGGAATCGCGCGATCCGCAGAAGATCGCCGGCATCGTTGCGGCGATCCGGCAGACCAGCGCGCATGCCGATACGCGTAACGCCGACCTACGCTACGTGATTCGCTTGCGCGATGCGCGCGGCGCAACCGCGGCTATCATCTATCTCGACGCGTTCGGCACGCGCGGCATCGTTGACCGGCAACCCGTCCGCTTTGCCGACGACGCGATCAAGCGCGCCATCATCGCCGCGTTCCCATCGCTTTACAAGTAACGGCCAAAGAAAGCGGCCGTGGCGCTATCGGAGCGCAGCCACGAATCCCAGCGCAAGAACCCGTGGGCTTCATCCGGCAAGACCATCAATTGATAGGGGACGTGCTGCTGCTGCAAGCGCGGTACCAAGTCGACCAATTGGTGAAATGCGACGTCGGGATCTTCGTCACCCTGAATCAGCAACACCGGTGAACGCCACGTTGCTATCGCACCAACCGGTGACGAGTTCCAGGCGAGCTTCAACCACGGCTTCAGATCCTCGCGCGCGCTGCCTTCGCCGCCACTCGCGAAATATCCGAGCGCGTCGTGCGTCAGATCGTGCACGCCGCTATAATCGACACCGGCTCGAAATACATCTGAGTTCCGCGCTAACGCGAGCGCGGTAAGATAGCCACCCCACGAGCCACCCCAAATGCCGATGCGCTTTTCGTCAACAAAGGATTGCCGCTGCAACCAACGCGCGCCGGCGAGCACGTCTTGATATTCGCTCGCGCCGGTCCATCCGGCGCGCACCGCGTAGTGAAAATCGTGCCCGTAGTCGACGCCCGAGCGATAGTTCACGGATAGAACGGCGAATCCGCGGCTTACGAGATACTGATTGACGGCATAACCGTTGCTGTAATAATCGATCGGATTCCACGTCAAGAGCATCTGCCGCATCGGACCGCCGTGAACGAAGACAATCGCCGGCCGGCGCGTCTTTGTGTCGGGTGTGAAGAGTTGCGCGTGGATCAGGGTGCCGTCGGGCGCGTGATAGGTCACCTCCGTCGGTGTCACGAGTTGCGTGGCCGGAAAGTCCGCGGGCAAAAGCGCAGCATCGAGCAGGCGCTCCGCACCGCCATTTCCCGTACGCAGCGCGACGAGCGGCGGGCGTTGCGCGGTTGTGGTAACATACGCAATGCCTCCATCGGCGAGCGGCGTCGGCCACCACTGCGAGCTGTAACCCGACGTTGCCGGCGTCGTCGTGCCGCTTGCGAGCTCGAGGTGGAAGAGATGCCAGCGATCGATGTCGTTTGGCGTCGCCCCGGTGTTCGCAACGTAGAGCACAGCGCGCGCATCGCTCGTCACGACAAAACTCACGACCGCAAAGGCACCTCCGGTTAACTTGCGGAGGTCGCCGCCCTCGGCGCTCACGGCGTACAGGTGCGGCCAGTTGTCGGCCTCGCTCAAAAACAGCAGTTCCGTATTGCCGGCCCAAGTGAGGTCGGGATCACCGCCTTGTGTGGGAAACGAAGCTCGAGCCGTGTCCGCGCTTTGCCAAACCTTGCGCGCATTGCCGTCGCCGACACGTACGACCCAAATCGACCAAGGCACGATCGGCATCTGCGACGGTGACTGCAGCGCGCCGCCGTTCCCCGGCGTACGTGTGAACGCGATGCGCGTTCCATCCGGCGACCAGCGCGGGTTCTGATCAAAGGTCACCGACGGCGCAAGGAACGCAAGCGGGCGATCGTCGCTACGGTAGACGCCGATGAACGCATGATCGTTCCGTTCTGAAACGAACGCGAGCGCATCGCCGCTCGGCGACCAATGCAGATCAGTGTCCTTGCCCGCGTCGTAGAAGAACCGCTTGGGCTGTGCGCTCGCATCCGTCGGCACGACCCACACTTCGCCGTTGCGCAAGAACGCGACACGCGAGCCGTTCGGCGAGAGTGCCGGTGCGCGGCCGGTTGCAAGCATCGACGGCGTGCCGCTCGACGTGTCGACGATCCAGATTTGTGTCTCAGGCTGAGCAACGCCGAGGCTTGGATTCTCGCTGCTGCCGTACGCATACACGAGGCGTGACCCATCGCGCGAGAGTGCGACACCATTGATACCGCGCCCATCATCTTGGTGCGCCGCTACGAGCTCGCGCGGGGTGTACTCCGGTGCGCGCGCAAACCAAATGCTGCGCTCACCGCGCTGATTGATTGCATACGCGATCGCGCTCCCGTCTGCGCTGCTCACCAGCGTCTCAGGAAACGGATACGCGAGTGCGTCGGCCATCGAAAATTTCTCCGGCGTGGTTGCGCCGAAGAGCAGGCACACGAGTAGAACAACCGCGAGTCGATGAGCGTTTGGCATGCTCCTAGGATACGCGCAGCGAATGCGCCGTTCCCATGCGCACACTGCTCGCTTTTCTACTTTTGGTTATGACATTGCAACAACCCGTATCCGCGCAACCCGACGCGTCGCTCGAAGCACAGCTTCGTACCATCGCCGGGAGCTATCCCGGCACCGTCGCACTCTACGCAACCGACCTGCAAACCGGACGAAGCGTCGCGCTGGACGCTGATACGCCGGTGCCGACCGCCTCGGTCATCAAATTAACCGTACTCTTCGAAGCGCTCAAAGCGATTCAGAGCGGCCGTAAGCACTGGAACGATCCGCTGACATTGACCAAAGGTAATCAGGTCGAGGGTTCCGGCGTCTTGACGCTGTTTGATACGCCGGCGACGCTTACGCTCAAGGACGCGCTGACCTTGATGATCGTGCTCAGCGACAATACCGCCACAAATATGGTCATCGATGATCTACGGTTGCAAAACATTGACGATCGCATCCGCTGGATGGGCCTGCAGAACACCTGGCTTTATAAAAAGGTGTTCATGGATCCGGTGCCGCCGGTGCCCGCCGATCAACCGAAATTCGGGCTGGGCAAAACCACCGCGCGCGAGATGGCACAGGTGATGGAACGCTTCGCCACCTGCGATCTGACCGCCCCGAACGTCACTGCGCCGCCGTCAGATAGCGATCGCGCAATCTGCAACGTTGCGCTCGACATGTTGAAAGCCCAACAAGATCGCGGCGGCATTCCACGCTATCTCGGCGATCTTACCGTCGCTAATAAAGGCGGCGCCGTCGACGCCGCACGTAACGACGTTGGGATCGTCTATGCTAAAGAGGGGCCGATCGTCATCTCGGCGTTTCTCTCGACGAGCAAAGGCGTCAATTGGACGTTCGACAATCCCGGACAGATAATGATCGGCAAACTCTCAAAAGCAATCGTGGACGCCTGGCAGTAGACTAAGAATCCAACACCTTAAGCTGGCCGCGGGGCGCGTCGCTCTCGACGAAGCGCGCGCGGCCGGTATATAAGGCGAGCATCTGCGCCGCAACCAGCCACGCGAGCGTATTGAATGCGATACCAACGACCGGCCCAAGGAGCGGCACCTCGCCAAGTCTTCCTCCGATTGCGTAACGCAAACTGTCCGCGGCCGCGGCTTCGAGCAACGGACGATTGACGACTTGGCGCGAGACATCGTCGACGATCGCGATTGACGCGCACGAGGCATCGAGCATCGCGCCGCTGCCGTGGCGGAACTCACCGGCTGAGAATCCCTCTGCGTGGATGTAGCTTGCTTCTTTAAGCTTGAGAGCAAACTCGTGCGCGATCGGTAATCCATAGCCGGTGCCGAAGATCAGCACACTCTGCCGACTCGCGATTCGCTGCGCTGCTGCACGCACCGCCTCAACGCCGTCGCTCTCGAGCCACGAGCGTACGTCATTGGCCGTTTCGATCAAGGTGTTCGCATTGCGCTGATGCGGTTGACCGACGATTCCCGCAGCCCACAGCAAGATC
Source organism: Candidatus Aquilonibacter sp. (assembly GCA_049678885.1). GTDB lineage: Bacteria > Vulcanimicrobiota > Vulcanimicrobiia > Vulcanimicrobiales > Vulcanimicrobiaceae > Aquilonibacter. Next base: position 14,845 of record JBAUEZ010000220.1, read on the forward strand.
GCGGCCGTTGCAGTAACGCTCTTGCTAGCCGGTACGGCGACCTCGGGCCCCGCGCCGACGTCAATCGTAAGCGACGCGCGAGCGGCAAGCGGCGACTTTGGCGAATTTGTCAGCGCAATGACGAGCTTTGGATTCAGCACGTCGAGCGCGTGTAGTAAATCCTCGGATTCTCCAGTCTGCGACACGGCAATTGTTGCCGAACCCGTGTAAGCTACGTGGTCAAGCGGTGCTTCGGTCGCGGCTAGCGCATGTGCGCGGATCGCGCGGCGCCGCAGAGCGAGGGCCCCGAGCTGCGCCATAAACAGCGAACTGCCGCTACCGAGCAGCACGATGTCGCGCCCGTCGATCGCATCCGCTAGCGCGTGTGCTTTGTCCGAGGCCGCGATTGCGGTCCAGACATCGGGTTGTTCGCGAATCTCTTTTTCGAAGTGTGCTCCTAACATCAGGCCGGTTGATTCGCTGCGCGCACGGTGAGACCGCCAAGGACGTAGAAAAGAGGAGTATGTCTGTGCATCGTGCTGCTATCGCCTTGCTTCTCGCTGTCCTCAGTGCGTGCGCGAAGGTCGGCACACCGACCAACGGTGGCCCAAATCCGTGGACGATTCCGGGCGTGCTGCGCATCGGCGACGTCGAAGAGCCCGACAACCTCAACCTGATGTTCGGGCACACGCTTGCGACCGGAGAGCTCGACTGTTTGCTTTTTTCGTTTATCTTGCGCACCGATGCTGATGGCAATCTCTTCCCAGACCTAGCAACGGTTGTGCCAACGCAGCAAAACGGCGGCGTCAGTCGCGACGGAAAGACGATCACGATACATCTCCGTCACGGCGTGACGTGGTCGGACGGTGCACCGTTAACGGCAGCCGATTGGCTCTTCACCTACCATGCGGTGCTCAATCCGGCAAACAATACGAAAACGAATTATGGCTGGACCGAGATCGCCGCGGCGAGCGCGCCCGATCCGTACACCATCGTCATACATCTCAAGAAGCCGACGGTTGAGGCGCTGGAGATCCTGACGATGGGCGGTGATGCCTATCCGCCGCTTCCCGCGCACCTCTTGGCCAAACTCCCCGACATCAATCGTGCGGCGTTCAATAGCGCACCGGTCTCGAGCGGGCCGTTCATCCTTCAGCGCTGGGATCGCGGCGATTCGCTCACCTTCGTCGCGAATCCGCGTTACTTTCGCGGGCCGCCGAAGCTCAAGGAGATCGTTTGGAAGATCATTCCAAATCCGACCACGCTACTGAATGCGCTGCGCGCGCACGAGATCGACCTCTATCCATCGGTAAGCGAGGACAACCTCGAGCAACTGCACACCATCTCCGGGATCGTCGTGACAAAACGCCTCGTCGCGTGGTGGCAGCACCTCAACATCAACATGAGCCGTCCCGCGCTCGCCGATCCGCACGTGCGTACTGCGATCGCCGAGGGCGTCGATTGGAAACGGATCGTCGATACCGTTTATCACGGCAGTGGCACGCTTGCGGTCTCGGATATCTTTCCGCAATCGTGGGCCGCGCCGAACCTGCCGCCGTACCGCTACGATCCGGCCGATGCGAAGCGGCAACTCGCGCAAGGCGGTTGGAAGATGGGTGATGACGGCGTGATGCACAAGGGCCCGCTCGCGCTGCACCTCTCGCTCTCGGCCGTGACCGACAACCAGGTCAACAACCGTGCCGAATTGCTCATCCAATCGATGCTGCAACAGGTTGGCATCGGCATAGAAGTCCACAACTACCCGGCGAACCTGCTCTTCGCCCAAAACGGCCCGATTTATACCGGCAAATACGATCTCGAATGGTCGCAAGCGATCAACGGCGCCGATCCCGACGATTCGGGCTCATGGAATTCGCACTTCATTCCGCCGCACGGCGCGGACACGAGTTGGCTACGTGATCCGATCGTCGATCGAACCAGCGAAGCCGCGGCGAGCACGTTCGACGAAGGGCAGCGCAAGGCGTTCTATCAACAGGAAGCCGCGCGCCTGCGACAGTTGAATCCGTCGATCATTGCGTTCTGGCACGAAAGCTATTACGCGTACAATAGCGACCTGCGGAACTTCAAACCGGCGGCCTTTATCGCCGACGAGTGGAATGCGTGGGAATGGCAGATATAACTCTCGCAAACCGGATCGAGCGTTATCCGCATTCGCCGCTCGAGACGTGGCGTCCCGATGTGGCCGGCCCGATTACGCACATCTACACGCATTGGTCGGCACACGATTACGCCTCGGTGTTCCCCGCCTACCACTTCTGCGTCGCGACTACCGCGCGAGGCGTCCTCGTCGTCAACACCCATGACGTGCGCGAGAACATGCGTGCCGTCTATGACAGACCCGAACTGCCCTACGCACAGCACACACGCGGCCGCAACTCGCACGCGCTGGGCATCGCGGTCATGGGGATGGAAGGCGCAATCCCGTCGGACTTCGGCGCGTACCCACTCACCGAAGAACTGATCGACGGCCTGTGCGTCGTCGGCGCGCGCCTCGCCGCGTTCTACGATGTGCCGATCGACGCCGAGCACATTATGTCGCACGCCGAGTGCGGCGTGCGCGAGGGCTACTTCGGCACCAAGCCCGAGCAACGCTGGGACATCGCGCGCCTTGTCGCGAGCGACAACCCGCTGGTCGAACAAGACGCCCTCGATGTTGGTGAAGAGCTACGCGCACGGATGCGCGCACTACTTCGCTAAGTTCCGAGCACCGCTCCGAAGACGAAGCTGTTTGAAGCGGCCGAACATAGTTCGGGGCGAATAAGCGGGAGCGTCGTCGCCTGCATTGCGGGAAGCTGGAAGCCCTTGTTTTGCAAGGCCTTTCTACTCTGCATTGCACGTTCGAGCGCATCCTGCGTTGCCTCGACGTCCCAATAGTGCACGCTCACCCCTTGGTGGAGCGTGTCAGTGTTCACGGCATTGAGTATTACTGCACCATGCTCGCACTTGAAGCGCACCTTGAATGGCCACGGTGCCTGCGTGTACCACGTACTCCAGGTGCCTTCACCGGCGCCGGAAACGTGAAATATCGTCCACCGTGCGAGCGGCGGAGCCGCGGCCTGCGCCGCCACGCTGCTGCAGAGCAACAGCGCGAGCAGCGCAAGGCCTCGAATCGAACGCACTACTCCCATTGGGGATCCTCCTATGTTAGTGCGGTGGAGCTTGTGGGCCAACATATGCACGAGCGAAGAACTCGAACTGGCGCGGCGTGCCGTTGACGAAGTTCTGGTAGTTCCAGGTGTTCGGCGGACCCCACGAACCGGAAAGCGGTCCATACGGGTAGCACCCGCTCCCACCATTGAAGCACGAAGGCGTCGGGCCGTGCTGCATGTTGAACACGTTGACGGCCTGGACGCCGACACGCCACGTCCTGTTGATGTCTTTGACCAACGAGAGGTTCGCGTACCAGTAGCCCATACCAATGCCTTCTTGCCCGAGCACCGGATTCAGCACGTTTCCGTTCGCGATCGTATTCTGCTGACAGTACCCGAGTTGGTTGTTCTGGTTTGCCGGGAGATATCCGGTAGCGGTCCCGCCGTTGGCCGCGGTTCCCGGAACTCCGTTGAGCAACGAGCATCCACCGACGTTGTAGAAGTTATCGTAAGTCCAATACACGTACGGAAGCAGGTGCCAACCGTGCGTGTGGAGATCGGCTGTGAACGTCGCGGCAACAAGCGGTGTGGAGGTCGAACGGATATACACGCCTTGGTTGATGAAATACTCGGTCAGCGGTTCGTTGAAATACGATCCGTGACCGCCGTTGAAGTCGCTGACCTGCGTCCAGCAGTTGCAGTACGAGCCGGAGATCCACCAGCTTGCACCGGTCGGACGCGGATCCTCGTGACTGATGCCGAGTTCGGCGCCGAGCTGCCGGATCGAGAGATTGTCGACGAGTATCGGCGTGGTCGGGATCCACTGGTTGGTTCCCGCAATGTAGCCGACGAAGGGCGTATAAAACGCCGGGTAACTGTCGGTCGAACGCCAGTACGGGCCGAAGCGCAATGTCGTTCCCGGACTAAACGCGTGTTCCCACTGGAAGTCGACCATATGATTGATAGCCGGCTGATATGCTTGCGGGCCGTTCAACTCCGGATTGAAGGTTGGATTGTTCAGCTCGTAGACGTACGTCGAGCCGGGGAACGTCCCGCTATCCGAATACGAAAACCGGAACACGTTGTTAAAGTTCATGCGATAGGTGCCGACCAGTGAAGGCGCCCAGTACTGTGACGAAACCGTACCGCCCGCGTCGGCCGGAACGCCCCAGTAATAGCGCGACCAGCGCAGGCCCGGCTCGAGCGTGAACTTTCCGACGTTGAAGGTCGCCTGCGCATAGAGCGACGGGTTATGACCCGGATTGTCGCTCAACGAATTGATGCATGGATACGTATCGCTATTGCCGCGGCACAGGCCACCGATCGCGGCCTCATTTGCCGCCGATCCATTGAACAAATTCAGGTATTGGACGATCTGGTATTGATCGTCGTATTCTTGCTGCACGCCGGCTTTGATCGTCGTGTTTTCGTTCGGCGTCCAGGTGTAGTCGCCGGCGAAGTAGTTATTGTGTTCGGTGCGGTTTTGATAGTACTGGCCCAGACCAAACGTACATTGATCGTAGTACTGCGTACCACCATTGCCTTGCAACGGTGAGCCGTTTGCTACCGGGTACTGCGGACAATTGACAAACCCGGGACCGAAGGTCGTTGAGCCGAGCACCGTGCCCGCGCCCGGAATATTTTCCGACGGCACATTTGGATCCGAGTACGCCTGGTCGAAAATGTACTGGTTGTAGAACTGCGCGTAGTGCACTTCAAAGCTCGACTTCGCGTTGATCGTGTGATTCCACTGAACCTTGAATACGTTGCTGCTGTGGGCCATGAAGTTACCCGCGCCAGGCGCCAGGTAGTAGTTATATAGCCCGAGTGGACAGGGTTGACCATTCGGTGCCGTGCCGCCGCTGCCGCCCGACGGTGAGGTTCCGGAGTTTCCGGTGGCGCCGGCACACGGCGCGGTTGCCGTATTGCCCGAATTGTCGATGGCCCAATTGGCGTCGTCGTTGAAGTAGGTGTTCAACTCGAGCAATTGGATATCGTCGCGCGGATTTGGGCGCCAGTGGAAGTTGCCGAGCACGTCACGCGTCCAGATAAAGCCGGCGTTCGCGAACGAGATGGCGCTGGGATAGGCCAGGATCGGATAGTTGTTGGCGGTCAGCATCTGGTTGCCGACCCAATAATAATTTTGGGCGTTGGAGGCGTCGTTGCTGATGAACCAGCTGAACTTACCGTTGGGCGTTGCGCCGCTCCACTCCGCGCGCTCGTCGTGCGTGAACTGCTGGGTCGTCAGCGCGCCCGAGATCCAGAAATAGCCCGGATAGGTACCGACCTTGGAGACTTGATTGATAATGCCGGTGCCGTTCCCGGCGAGGTCGGCGGTGAGACCGCCCGTCACAACTTCGACGTTGCCGACGCCGATGTTCGTAAGGTTCGTGCCGAAGAAACCGGTTTGCCGCTCGCTGATCGGCACGCCGTCTATTTCGAATCCGGTGTCGACGTCGGAGAAGCCGCCGCGAATCGATGGTTGACCGATGGCGTAGCCACCGCTACCGACGACACCTGGAACGGTATCAATATATTGATACTCCGTCTCGTGTGAGTCCGTACCGCCGGTCGCTGCGTTGAGCTGATCGCCCGAAACATTGTACACGTCGGAACCTTGATACGGCTGCAACAAGCTACCTCGGCTGCGCGACGCCACGTTGGCAATCGTCTTGAGATTCTCCGCGGTGAGTTTCCGATCGAACCTGACGATGTCGTCCTGTTGGACGAAGACGCCCGGCGCCGAAACGTCCGCATAACCTTTTGCCGCGACGTCCACAGTGTAGGTGTCGGCCAGCATGTTCTGGATGGCGTAGAAGCCACGCGCGTCGGTCACGCCGCTAAAGGTGCCGCTGGCCGAAGTGGCCTTGACGGTTGCATCGGCGATCGGTTTGCCGGTGCTGCCGTCGGTGATGGTGCCTTCGAGAATACCGGTCGTGCCGGCCCAGACAGTCGCTGGACTGGTGAAAATCGCGAAAAGTAGGGTCAGCGCAGCCAAAGCGGCCGGCAGCCTGCTATGCAGGGAACGCATCTCTCGCATCTCTTGCATCTCTACCTCATTAGGTCCAGAGAAAAAAGAAAAGTGACCGGCGCAGGACGCGCTCGTTCACTCTTAAGGCGGCTTAATGCGAGAAAGGTCGGCCTAGTCCTCTGGCTTAAAAAAAATTCCGGGTAGCAAGCGTGCCCACCAATCCGAGGATCGCGCGGCGTCGCCCAGAATCCGCGCCTCTGTGGCTCTCTCGCTCTCGATCGCGCCGCTTGATCTACTGCTCAAACATCCGTTCAAAATTGCCCGCGGTGAAGAAACCGTGGCACATTCGTTGCTCTTCCGTCTGCACGACGGCGAGTTGGAAGGCCTTGGCGAAGCGACGCCGATCGAGCGCTACCACGAGTCGCCCGAGAGCGTCGCGTACTACTACGCCAATCACGAACTCACGTCCGAGGATCCGTTCCAACTCGAAACGCTGATCGATTCGCGCATCCCACCCGCCGCACGCGCCGGTCTCGACCTTGCGTTGTACGATCTCTTGGGCAAACGCTTGGGCGTGCCGCTCTACAAACTGTTGGGCCTCGATCCGTCGCGCACGCCGTACACCTCGTTTACGATCGGAATCAGCGGTCCCGAAATGGTGCAGCAAAAACTCGACGAGATCGGCGATCACCCCGTGCTCAAAGTCAAATTGGGGTTGGGTACGGCCCGCGAAGAAATCGAGACGATCGAGACCATTCGCCATCGCTACACCGGCACTATTCGCATCGATGCCAACGAAGGCTGGACCGTCGATCGCGCGATTCACATCCTGAACGAGCTCACGCGCTACGACATCGAATTCTGCGAGCAACCGATACCCGCCGGATCTCCGCAAGGCTTGCGTGCGATTCGCGAGCGCACGCGCATTCCGATCGTAACCGACGAGGATTCGCTCGATGCGCGCGACCTGCCCGCACTCTTAGGTTGCGTCGACGGCGTGAACGTCAAGCTTGCTAAGACCGGCGGAATTCGCGGTGCGCTTGCGATGATTAGTACGGCGCGTGCGCTCGGATTCAAGATCATGCTCGGCAGCATGGTTGAGAGTGCCATTGCCGCAACAGCCGCCGCGCAGATTTCGCCCCTCGTCGATTGGGCCGACATCGATGGGCCGTTCCTGACGAAGGACGATCCGTTTATCGGCGTGCAGTACGAGCGAGGGAAGATCGTGCTCCCCACCAGGCCTGGGCTCGGTGTGCGCGAGCGCAGAGCGGCATGAAGCGCCGCTACGCAATTCTTGCTCCGGGTCACTTCGCAGACGATGCCAAGACCGCGCACGGTGTCATCGCCTACAGCACCGACGAAACCGTCGCGGTCGTCGATGCGGCAAGCGCGGGTAAGCGCGTACGCGATGTTGTGCCGTATCTCGACAGCGACGCACCGATCGTTGCGAGCGTTGCGGAAGCGCTACAGTATACGCCCACGTCGCTGCTGATCGGCACCGCGCCCAAGGGCGGCGCATTACCGGCCGACTGGCGCGCCGAAATTCTGGCCGCGATTGCAGCCAAGCTCGAAGTTGTGAGCGGTCTGCACGATCAACTCAGCGCCGATCGTGAATTCAAACTTGCGGCGCAGCGCGCGGGCACCAAAATATGGGACGTACGCGAACCGCCGGAGGTCCCGCTCTTCTCGGGTGCCGTGTACAACGTCACCGCGCCGACGCTGCTGCTGGTCGGCAATGACTGCTCGGTCGGCAAGATGACGGTCGCGCTCGAGCTGTGCCGCGCTGCCGAACGCGTCGGCACCAAGGCCGCATTTGTGCCCACCGGACAAACCGGAATCATGATTGCCGGCTGGGGCATCTCCGTCGATCGTGTGATCTCTGACTTTGCCCCCGGCGCCGCCGAAACGCTCGTGCTCTACGCCGCGCAGTCGAACCCCGCGCTGATCGTCGTAGAAGGCCAAGGCGCGATCAATCATCCCGCCTACGGTCCGGTGACACTCGCGCTGATGTACGGCGCCGCGCCCGATGCGCTCGTGCTCGTCGTCGATCCCGTCCGCGAACGCGTGACCGGGTACGGCACGCCGACCCTCGGCTATCGCGAGTTGATTGACTTGCACGAGGCGCTGCTGGCTACCATCAAACCGGCACGCATCATCGGCATCGCGCTCAACACGCGTCTGCTCGATGATGCGCAAGCGCGCGACGCGATCGAACGCGCGCGGCGTGAGACCGCGCTACCGGCCGACGACGTCGTGCGCTACGGCCCCGACGCATTGTACGCCGGGATTGCACCTCAGCTCAAACACAAAGGAAGGCCGTGCGGCGCCTGATCGCCGCGCTCGTGCTGTGCGCGCTGTGCGCGTGCGCGCGACCGGGCTCGATTCCAGGCGTGCTGCGCCTGGGCGAACAGAATGAACCCGACTCGCTCAACCCGATGTTCGGGCACTCGGCCGCGACCGACGACATCGACGCGTTGCTCTTCACGCATCTGCTGCGGTACGATGCGAACGGCAACATGATTCCCGATCTCGCGCTTGCGGTGCCCACGACGCATAACGGCGGCATAAGCGCGGACGGCCGAACGATCATTCTGCACTTGCGCCACGGGGTCACCTGGTCCGACGGCGCGCCGCTGCGTGCCGCCGATTGGCTCTTTACGTATCACGCAGTACGCAATCCGCGCAACAACACCAAGCTCGACTACGGCTGGGATACGATCGCGTCGGCGTCGGCACCCGATCCGTACACGCTCGTCATTCACCTGAAGAGGCCGAGCGTCGCCGCGCTGGGCATTCTCGCGATCGGCGGCTCGGCATATCCGCCGTTACCTGCACATCTGCTCGCGAAACTTCCCGACATCAATCGCGCGCCGTTCAACAGCGCGCCGATCTCGAGCGGCCCCTACCTCTTGCAATCATGGACGCACGGCGGGTCGCTCGTCTTCGTCCCGAACCCGCACTATTGGCGCGGCGCGCCAAAGCTCAAAGAGTTGGTTTGGCAAGTCATCGCCGATAGCAATTCGCTCATTGCGGCGATGCAAACGCACGCGGTCGATCTGTATCCGACCGTCGACTCGAATTCTGTCGCGGCGCTGATGAAGATCTCGGGAATACACGTCCTGCATCGCTCGGTCGCGAATTGGCGCCACCTTGGTATCAACATGAACAAACCTGGACTTTCCGATATACGCGTGCGACAAGCGATCGCCGAAGGCATCGACTGGAGACGGCTCAACGCCACCGTGTACCACGGCTACAACCGCCTCGCGGTCTCCGATATTTTCCCCGACCTCTGGGCTGCACCAACCTTACCGTCCTACCGCTACGATCCGCAACACGCCCGCGCGTTGCTTGCCGCGGCCGGATACACACCTGCGCACCCGCTACGACTGACGATCTGCGCCACCGTGTCGGCTAAAACGAATGAAGACGCGGAACTCGTGATGCAGTCTGCCCTGCATCCGCTTGGGATCGAACTGTCGATTCGCAACTATCCCGGCAGCGTGCTGTTCGCCCAAGATGGCCCGTTGTACAAAGGGACGTACGACCTCGAATGGTCGATTGATACCAACGGCCCCGATCCCGATAACGCCGGCACCTGGAATTCAGCGTTCATTCCCCCGAAGGGCGCGAACACGTCGTGGTTGCGCGACCCGATCGTCGATGGCACGAGCGCTGCTGCTGCCGCGACTTTCGATGAGACCAAACGTAAAGTGCTCTACCAAGAAGAAGAGAGCCGCATCCGCCAACTCGTGCCGGCGGTCTTCTTCTATTGGGAGACCGCGTACTATGGGGTCAGCGATCACGTCACCGGTTTCCGGCCGAGCGCCTTTGTAACCGATATGTGGAACGCATGGGACTGGAACGTACATTAGGATGTTTGCACAGGCATTGAACGTGCACGGCGGCGCCACGCTCCGGTTCGAACCGGTGCGCGGCGGCGTGATCAGCTGGAATACGTTCGCGCCCGCGGGCACATTGCGCTTCCGCATTCTGCGCGCGGGCTCACCGGCAAGCGCGTGGTACGACTACGCGCAATGGCAAACGAGCGGCCGTAAATCGTTCAGCCCAACGAGCGATCGCGACGGCATCAACGTCGACACCGATGTGCTGAACGCGGAACAACCCTTCGACGGGATCGAGTTGCTGGCCGACGAGATCGATTTCAACTTGTTGGCCTTTGCAGCGCCGTCGCGCGTAAGCCCATCGTTGCCGTACGCGCGCGATGCGATGATCTTGGACGTCCCTGCGCGCTCACAATACATCCTTCCCGAAGAACGCGGCTGGTGCAGCGCCGCGAGCCTTGCGATGGTCAACGCGTACCACGGAATCGACCGGCCGGTGGAAGAGACGGCGCGCGCCGTGCTCGACCGAGCCTACAACGGCACGGGCAATTGGGCGTTCAACACGGCGTATAGCGGCAGCCTCGGCTTGCGCGCCGCGGTCGCGTATCTGCACAACCTCGATCACGCTGCGCGCTTGATCGAACGCAATCTTCCGGTTGTCATCTCCTACTCATGGCGCGAGGGAGAACTCCCCGGCGCACCGCTGCCGCACTCCGACGGGCACCTGGCCGTCTTACGCGGCTTTACCGAGAACGGCGACTGTGCGATCAACGATCCGGCCGCGCCGGGCGTTCGCGTGGTCTATCCACGCGGCGCAATCGAAGCGATCTGGCAACGCAACAACGGCGTCGCCTACGTCGTTGCACCGGTCGGAATCGACTACCAGAGCGTCCTGCGATGACGCAACCGCGCGAACGTTTGCGCGCGCCCGACGACGTCAAGAACGCGCCTTTACACATTGCACTCGTCGAGCCCGAAATTCCGCCGAACACGGGCAATGTCGCGCGCCTGTGCGCAGCTACCGGCTGCGCCCTGCACTTAGTCGAGCCGCTCGGCTTTTCGATCGATGACCGCGAGCTCAAGCGCGCGGGCCTCGACTACTGGAGCGCGATCGACGTTGTGCTCCACCCATCGCTTGAGGCGTTCCTCGAGCAAACCGCGACGCGAACGCGTTGGCTCTTCTCGACCCGCGCGCAACGGCCGTACGCGCAGGCGCCGTTTGCATTCGGTGACGTGCTCGTGTTCGGACGCGAGACCAAAGGTTTACCGGCTGACTTACTCGAGCGCGAAGGCGAGCACGCTTTGCGCATTCCGATGCGTCAAGGCGCCGTGCGTAGCATCAACCTCGCGACCGCGGTCGGGATCGTCGCGTACGCCGCGCTGGCCGCGCTCGACTTCCCCGGATTGCAATGAACGTTGGGCCCGACGCCGCAGACTTCAATGCGCTCTTTCGCGGCGGCGCATTCGGTAACTACGACATCTTTACCACCCGTTCTTACGCCGATTTCGCTCATCGCAACGATATCGATCTCGCGCATGCGATCGTGGTGCGCGAGCAGGCCTTGCTCCTAGGAGCGTTGGCGTTTGGTGTGCGCGGAACGCGCGCGTGGTTTGGGCTGATCGGTGTGAACCCCGGCTACCGGCGTGAAGGCCTGGGCGCGCGTATGCTTGCCGACGCGATCGCTGCCGTACAGTCGCAAGGCGTGCGCACGATCGAACTCGAGGTGTCCCAACGGAATGCCGCGCCGATCGCCCTCTGCAAGAGCTTCGGATTCGAACAGCGTGGCGAGTTGCTCGTGTGGGCGCGCGAACGGCACGACGTCGCGGACGCGCTTCCGGCGGCACGACGCTTCACCGAACCAGCCGTCCGCGCGATCGTTCCCGCCCAGTCCGTATGCTGGCAGCGCGAGTCGCGCAGCATCGCGCGCGCCGGGCGCATCGCGCTCGTGACACTCCCCGGCGCGTACGCGTTTGTGCGGACCGACGGCGAATTCGCGCACATTCTCGATGCCGGTGCGATCGATGCGACGCGCGCGCACTACCTGGTCGGTGCATTGCGCGACGGCGTTCCCCACGACCTCACGCTCAACAACGAGCCGGCGGATTCTCCCTTGAGCGCGGCGCTGGGGGACGCCGGGTGGCGCGTTGTCGAACGGCAGCATCGTATGGTGCGCTCGGTATGAGAAAGCCGGCAGTCTACATCGGAAACGACCGCGTGCTGCTTTGGACCAAGAGCGGGTTTAAGATGTTCGTCCATTCGCGGGACGTCTCGATCGCGCCGCACCTCATTCTCGAGGGCGTCTACGAAGAACACACCGATGCCGTCCTGCGCCGTATCGTAAGACCCGGCATGCACGTCGTAGAGATCGGGGCAAATGCCGGCTTGTTTACGCTGCTGATGGCGCGCCGCGTCGGCCCCGAGGGATCGGTCCATGCTTTCGAGTGCGATCCGGTGCTTGCGCGCATCGCGCGCGACAATTTGGAAGTCAACGGACTTGGAAAGATCGGCACGATCGACGAACGCGCGGTGAGCAAAGCCGGCGGCCGGCTCGAGTTTCGCGCGGCGCTACGGCATCGGGGCGGTGGCACCCTGGTGCCGGGCTTGCAGCAGATTGCTGAACTCCACGAGAGCGAACGCGAAACGATCGTCGTGCAAGCCGTGACGCTCGATACGTTCGCTGCGAGCTACGGTCGCAGAATCGATTTTCTGAAGATCGATGCCGAGGGTGCCGAATCCGACATTATCCGGGGCGGCCAAAGCATATTCGGCGATCCGGCGTATCCGATCACGATCATGATGGAATTTGCGCCGGCATTCATGCGCAAAGCCGGCATGGATCCCGCGCTGCAACTTCAAGAGCTCGCGAACGCCGGCTTTCGGTTCTCCCGTATTGACGAGCGGCGCCGGCAACTCGTGTCGACCGACAGTGTGGAACTGCTCGCCGAACCGTTCTCGGACATGGTGATGGTACGCGCGTGATCGCATTGCTCTTGCTCGCCGCGCTGCACGCGACGCCGGCACCGACCGTGAACAGCGAACCGTACACGCATGCGCAGCGCATGGTCGACATCGGTAACGGACGGCGCATGAACATCTATTGCCTCGGCAGCGGTTCGCCGACTGTGATCTTCGACTCCGGACTCGAGGTCGGCAGCGGCACGCTGCCGTGGAATCACGTGCAGCCGGCAATCGCACAATTCACGCGCGCCTGCTCGTACGATCGCGCGGGTTCAGGGTTTAGCGATCCGGGGCCGCTGCCGCGCACATCAAACGCCGTGGTCAGCGATTTGCACGCGTTGCTAGGAAGCGCCGGCATCGCGCCGCCCTACATTCTGGTGGCCCACTCGATCGCTGGACTTTACGAGACGCTCTTTGCTGCGCGCTATCCGTCGGAAGTTGCGGGCATGGTGTTTGTGGATCCATCAGCGTCAGGACAAGAAGAGCTGCTCTCGAGCAACTTTCCGAAGTACAGCGCGTTCGAAGCGCAGCAACTTGCGATGTTGCATCAGTGCGCGGACGATCCGACGCAAAAGCAGTGTGCACAGCCCGCAGACCCGCACGTGAGCGCGGCGCTCAACGCCGTCATCCGCGCCATGATCCGCGCACCTGCGGCATGGCAGGACCCGGCGTCCGAATTGGATAGCTTCGGCGAAGATACTACCGAAGTCAATGGCGCGATACACGGCTACGGGGCGATGCCCCTCATCGTCCTCACCGCCACTGAAGACCTCAAGGCACTGCAGGCAACGATGGGCGCGAGCGATGCCCAGGTTACGATCGTCCAGAAGGGCTGGATCAGTCTGCACGATCAGCTCGCGGCGCAATCCTCACGCGGGATCAATTGCGTGATCCCACACACCAGCCACTACATCCAGATCGATCAGCCGCAGGTGGTTATCGATGCGATCCGTCAGGTTGTCACGTTGACGCCGGCGGCGAAACCCACGTGCCCGGCTTCGGCATCAGCACCGAGCCGGCCAGTGCCAACGCCGCGAAGATCGCGACCGTCACAAAGACGCTAACCATCCCGAAGAGATCGCCGATATGGCCGAACGCCGGCGCAGCAATGCCACCGACAGTATTTGCGAGCCCGAGCGTCACGCCCGACGCAACGCCGATGCGTTTGGGCAAGTACTCCTGACCGAGCACAACAAGCACACCCGATGAGAGCCCGAGCGAAATGCCGAACAGCGCTGCGAGCACGATGGTAAGCGCAGCGGAGTGAAATACCGCGCCCGCGTACGCAATCGCAAGACCGCACAGCGTCGTGAGCACCATCGAAATCGAGACGATGTGCCGGCGGTCGAAACGATCGCCTAACACGCCGCCGAGCATCGTACCACCCGCGCCCCCGGCGAGCAGCGCGAAGAGCGCGAACGATTGCACGAACGGATTGACGTGCACCACGCGCAGGACGAAGACGGGCATGAACGTGACCGCGGCAAGAAAGGTCGTCGAGCGCAGCGCGACAACGACGGACATAATGGAAAATCCGCGCCAATCGTTGCGTCCGGGCCGTTCGCGATGCGCGCGTTGCGCCGTACGGCGCACCTCGTTGAAGCGCGGCAGCTCGCGCGCGAGCAACGCTGCCACGACGAATGCGGGAATCACCAAGAACGCAACGCCTCGCAGGCCGAAGACGAGCAGCAACGGCGTCGCGACCACCGGGCCCGTTGCAAGCCCGATGTAGCCGCCGACCGTGAAGAAGCTCATGCCCGACGAGCGTTTTGGTCCGGCGAGGTAGTTTGAAAAACGCGAGCCTTCGGGATGGAAGGCGGCGACCGCAAAGCCCATCAGCATTGCGCCTGCGAGCATCACCGGAAAGTTCGGGGCAAGGCCGATGAGCGCAGTGCCCAGCGCCGCAACCACGAGTGCCGCGGGAATGACCCAGGCGGTTGAACGCCGGTCGGAGAGGTGGCCGAAGCCGAGCTGCACGACCGACCCCAGCAGATTCGAGGCGAGGACAAGGGTCGCAGCCACCGCCAACGTGAGGTGACGCTGCGTCACGAGAAACGGGATCATGACCGGCAGCACACCCTGATTGAGATCGTTGAAGCCATGGGCGACGGTCAGTAATCGCAGGCTCGCCCGGTCCATCGAGGGCGTGACGGAAGCCGAGCTAGCGAGAGAGGGCGCGCTGGCGGTCATGCCTCATCCTCCCACGCCTTCGATCATAAGTCCAATACATGATTAGACTCAGTTTGATAAGATAAATGCATCTATGGAACTTCGGCAGCTTCGTTCTGCGGTGACCATCGCCCGCCGGCTCAGTTTTACCGCCGCTGCCGACGAGTTGGCGGTGGCCCAGCCGGCGCTCTCGCAGCAGATTGCGGCGTTGGAGCGCGAATTGGGCGTCCGGCTCTTCGACCGGACCAACCGTCGCGTCGCCCTGACCGATGCCGGACGGGCGTTCGTCGCCCGGGCAGCGCGGATCGTGGCCGATGCCGATGCGGCAGCCGTCGAGATGAGCGCCTATGCCGGCGGCCTGCGCGGACGGGTGGTCGTCGGCACCTATCAGTCGTTTGCGGAGTACACGCTCCCCAAACTGCTGGGACGCTTTCACGCCGAGCACCCCGGCATTGAAGTCGCCCTGCGTGAGGGAATGGCCGATGCATTGTTGGCCGGATTGCACGGCGGCACGCTGGACGTCTTTGTCGGTGATGTCGCGGCGTCGAGTCTTCCCACATTTCGTACCGAGCCGCTGTACGAAGATGAACTGGTCATCGCCGTCGCTGCACGGCACCGGCTCGCCTCGCGCGCTACGATCCGCATCGACGAATTGCGCGATGAACCGTTCGTGATCTTCCGTCCCGGATCGACGATGACCGATCGCTTGAACCGGCTCGCGCGCGACGCCGGATTCGAACCGCGCGTCGCCTTCGAAAGTGAGGACTCCCTTACCGTGCGTTCGCTCGTCGCAGAAGGCCTAGGCGTTGCGCTCTACCCACGCGCGATCGGCAACACGCCCGGTCCGAATGTCGCATTGCTCTCGATCGCACCGCAGCCGATCATGCGTACGATGTCGCTCGTCACGCGGGTTGAAGTGCAAGGTCCTGCCGTGATCCGATTTGTCGACTTCATCCGGATCGCGCGGCACGAACTCTGATGCGCAGCTTGAAAGCCATCGAACGCGCGATCATCGCGTGCGAACGCTGTCCCGAACTGCGCGCGTACTGTGCGCAGGTCGCGCGCGAAAAGCGACGAGCCTATGCGGATCATCCCTACTGGGGCAAGCCCGTACCGCCGTTCGGCGATCCTCATGCTCGCGTGATGCTTGTCGGACTCGCACCCGGCGCGCACGGAAGCAATCGCACGGGACGTCCATTTACCGGTGACGCGTCGGGCAGCTTCCTGTATCCGGCGCTGCATCGTGCGGGGTTCGCATCGCAACCGAATGCCGACGATCGCAACGACGGCCTGAAGCTGCACGATTGCTTCATCACGTCCGCCGGTCGCTGCGCCCCGCCGGAGAACAAACCGACGCCGCAGCAGTTGCGCAATTGCTTTCCGTACTTGCTCGAGGAATTCGATGCGTTGCCCGAGTTACGTGTGATGATTGGACTCGGCTCGATCGGCTTTGACGCCATCGTACGTGTGCTGCGCGAGCGCGGCTTCATCTTTGCAGCTGCCCCGGTCTTTGCGCACGGCGCCGAGACGATCGCAACCCACGGAACACGCCGCGTCACGGTGATTGCTTCGTATCACCCGAGCCGTCAGAACACCAATACCGGGAAGCTGACGATGCCGATGTTCGACGCAATTTTTGCGCGCGCGAAGCAGTTGCTCGCTACCGGGAAACCGGCGTCTCCTGCGTGCTGAGCGCCATCCAACGACCGTTTTGCTTGACGTAAACATCGGTATAGCGCAAGCGCAAGATGACCTTTCCACCCTGCGACACCGTATTGAGCCCATGCACGACGGCGGCGTTCTTGCCGGCAAAATCCACGGTTTGCTCGCTTGTGGACTCGCTGTACGGCTTCGGCTTAATGACGTTGGCCAGCTCTTGCTCGCGGTAGGAGAGGACGCCGCGATAGTTCGTGTGCACGAAGTTGTCGGCAAGGATCTTGCCGAGCGCGGTTGCGTCGTGCTTTGCGACCGCTTGCAGCCAACGCTGCTCTTGATCCAGCACGGCGATCGCCTCAGGGTCGGCGCTCGCAAGGATGCGCGCAGGCATCAGCGCTAGGACCAGCAGCACCGCAAACGCGTAGCGCATATCGGCGTCTCCTTATTTCGGCATGACCGGACGGCCGCAAAGATCGGTGAGCTGCGTCAGTCCATCTTTGATCTGACGCACTTCGGTGCGCGCGTCGGGTTTGGGATCGCCAAAGTCCTTGCGCGCATCCACAAACGCCTGCACGCGGGCCTCTTCGCTTGGCGCACGGATCACCACAATCGAAGCCGGCGTGCCATCGACGTTTGCCTGCACGACGAGGTCCGCGCCATCGAGTGAAAGTTCGCGCACTTCACACGAGCGAAGGGCGTCGGGCGAACTCGTTGGTGATGCTACAGGCGAGGAAGAAGCGGCGTTGTCTGTGCGGCCGCCGGCGCAGCCCGCGATTGCAATCAGCGCTACTGGAAGGAGAGCGTTCGCCCGCACGAATCGACCGCTTTATCGGGAACCATCATTCCGCCGTTTCCATTTGCTTTGAACGAGACGATTCGTAGCGGTGGGGCATTGACCCCCTCCTTACCGTAGACCCGTTCCAAGTCTTCCTCCATCGTGTTGAGCTCTTCCGGATTCTCTTTTGCATCAACGATGACGAAGCGTTGGACGGTGCCGTTCTTCGCCCACAGAAGGCGGATCGAGATGCCTTCGTCGTTGGTAAAGACTTTTTCGCCGCAGGATGGTCCCAATGTCACCGCGCGCGCGGGCAGCGCAACGAAGCCGAGCAGCGCAACGAGTGCGCCGGCGGTCGCCATGCCGGTGACGAGTCTGAGGTTCACGCTGGATTATTGGCCGCTTGGCTGCTGGGGCGCTTCACTGCGTAGGTAAAGTTCTCGCAACAGAGCCTCCGGGACAGGTGTGGGCGCATCCATCATGACGTCGCGAGCGACCTGGTTCTTCGGAAAGGCGATGACCTCCCGGAGGTCCACCTCTTGGCTCGCGATCATGACGATGCGGTCGATGCCTAGGGCCATCCCGCCGTGGGGCGGGGCGCCGTACTCGAGCGCACGGACGAAGAACCCGAAGCGGTCTTCGATCTGCTGTGGGGTCATGCCCAGCATCTCGAAGATCTTCCGCTGTAACTCGGGCTGGTGGATACGGATCGACCCCGAGCCGAGCTCCCACCCGTTGAGCACCATGTCGTAGTGCTGCGCGCGCATCTTTCGTGGATCGGTGTCGATGTATTGCCACTGATCCTCCCCAGGCGAGGTGAAGGGGTGGTGCGACGGCACGAGTTTGCCGGTCTCTTCGTCGACCTCCAGGTACGGAAAGTCGAGCACCCAGCAAAATGCGTAGACGTTCGGGTCGCGCAGGCCGCAGCGCTCGCCGACGACATTGCGCATCTTCCCCGCAACGGCAAGTGCGAGCGCGCGCGCATCGGCGAAAAGCAAGATCGCATCGCCGGTTTCGCTGCCGGTCGCCGCGCGCAACTTTGCTACATGCTCGTCGGAAATGAATTTCTGCGCCGACGACTTCGCCCCGTCCGCACCGAGCGCGACCCATACCATGCCTTTTGCGCCGAAGGCCTTCGCATCTTCGGTCAACGCATCGAAGTCACGTCGCGAAAGCGACGCGCCGCCGGGATAGCGCAACGCGACGATCGCGCCGCCGCTCTCGATCACCGATTTGAAGACGACGAAGTCCGTACCGGCGAAGATGTCGTTGACCTGCTGCAGTTCCAGACCGAATCGTAGATCGGGCTTATCGACGCCGTAGCGCGCGATCGCTTCCTCGTGCTTCAGCCGCGGAAACGGTCCGAGATCGACGTCGAGGCAACACTTCCACACGTAGCGCATGCACGACTCCATCACCTCGAGCACGTCGTCTTGCGTGATGAACGACATCTCGACGTCGAGCTGCGTGAACTCGGGCTGCCGGTCGGCACGCTGATCCTCGTCGCGCATGCAACGCGCGATCTGCATGTATTTGCCGAAGCCGGCGATCATCGAGATTTGCTTGAGGAGCTGCGGCGATTGCGGGAGCGCGTAGAACGTTCCCGGATAAAGGCGCGAGGGCACGAGATAGTCGCGCGCGCCTTCGGGCGTGCTCTTGATCAGCATCGGCGTCTCGATCTCGATGAACCCTCGCTCGTCGAAGAAGTCGCGCATCGCCTTGACGATGTTGTGCCGCATGCGGATGTTGCGCTGCATGCGCGGGCGGCGCAGGTCCAGATAGCGGTATTCGAGCCGCAACTGCTCGTCGACGTTGCCGTCGAGATTGACCTGAAACGGCGGAACCTGCGAGCGGTTCAGTACGACGAGCTCGTCAACGCCCACTTCGACCGCGCCGGTGGCAAGCATATCGTTCTCCGTGCCGCTCGGGCGCGCACGCACCGCGCCGCGCACGCGCAGCACGTCCTCGTTACGCAGACGCTCGGCTTCTTTGAAGCTCGGATGCTGCGGATCGAACACGATTTGGGTCACCCCATCGCGGTCGCGGAGGTCGACAAAGATCAAGCCGCCGTGATCGCGACGGCGATTGACCCACCCATTCAACTCGGCGCGCTCGCCGACGTTGCTCGCGCGCAAGGCGCCACACGAAAACCGCTCAGCCAAGACTTTTATCCTTTACAGGCTTGTCCTGAGCCTGTCGAAGGGCGTCTTTGACGCCGGATACATAGTGATACTGTTGTACGAGGTCGCGCGCAAATTTTGAACGCGCCGAACGCGCGTCGAAAAATGCCAAGAGCTGCGGCGCGCGCTCGAGCACGCTATGCAGCCCCAGGGAAACCGGTGTCATTCCAAGATTCAACCGCACGGCGAAGTCAGGATGCTTGCGATAGAAGCGCACCGTCGACCGCCCGGCCAACCGCATCTTTTCCTTCTGATCGTCGTGCGGCACATCCTGACAGTGATAGTTGATCGCACGCGGCTCGTAGAGAATCGCAACGCCGGCTTGTTCGAGACGGTAGCCCAACTCCAGGTCCTCGTGGCCGTACCCCGTGAAGCTTTCATCGAAGCAGCCCACGCGCAACAGGTCGGCGCGGCGCACGGATGCATTGCCGGTGAGAAAGTACAACCACGGCAAACGCTTGCGGGTCGGCTTGTGCAAGAATCCGCGTGCGCCGGGATGGTCGCGCTTATAGGCATAGTCAGTGAAGTCTTTGACCTGCACCTCGAGGCCAACGACGGCAACATCGCGTTGCGCGCGATGGTGGCGCAGATGCTGCGAGAGTAGATCCGGCGACGCAAAAATATCCGAATCGTTGAACAGCACGACCTCGCCCTGCGCCGCTGCGATTCCGGCGTTGCGAGCCGCGGCGCGGCCGCTATACGCGCCGGGAAGATAGCGCGCGTTCGCATGCTCGGTTTGGACGCGCGCGAGAAATTCGGCCGTGCCGTCGGTCGAATTCGAGTCGCACACGAGCACCTCAAACTCGCTCGGCGCAAGGTCTTGCGCGAGCAATGTCGGGAGTACGTATTCGAGCGTTTCCAACCGGTTGTAGGTCGGAACCACGACGGATATTTCAGGCATCGATCAATTCACGAACACCGTTGACGATCTGCGCGCGGAACGTTGCGAGCGACGCGCCGTCCTCGGATCCCGGCTTGCGTACCAGCACGCTCGGTACGCCGTAAGGCGCCCATTCTTGCGAGTTGAGCCGGAAGTAGCGGTGTTCGAAAGCGACCAGCGTGGGCCTGCGCACCGCACTTGCGACATGGGTCGCACCGGTGTCGACGGTCACCACGCAGCTCGCGCGTTCGAAGAGGGCGACCCAGTGATGAAACGGCATTTCTCGCGCTACCACGTGGCCCGCAGCCTCGAACGCCGCCGCCCGGTCGTCCGACTCGGCCGCGAGGCTGATCACGAGCGAATGCCCAAGCGCACGTAATTCGTCCGCGAGTTGCAGCGTGCTTTCGAGCGTGCTCCCCCCGGTAAACCAGCGCTGTCCCACATGCATCACGATCGGATCGGGCGCGAAGTGCGCAACCGCCGCGCGGTCGGACTCGATCACGTCCAGACGCAACGCGGTCTTACGCGCCAGCGCGCCGCCGAGCGCGACGAGCTCGAGCAGTTGGTCGACCTCGTGCGGCACGATTAGATGCGGATTGCGCTCGCACAGATCGGGATCGGCCGGACTGATCATCACGCGATTGAGCGACAGGCGCGCGGTCAGGCGCGCGAGCCAACGGCGCACGTACGTGTAGCCGACACGCACGCGCGCGCGCGTCGCGCCCACGAGGCTGATGTCCGTTGCTCGCGGTGCAAGCGCGATCGCAAGGTCGTAGCCGCGGAACTTTGCGCCGAACGCATCGCCGCGGACCTCGCGCGGAAGGTCCATCAACTCGTCGACATCGGTATTGCGTTCCATCACGACACGATTGTAGGGGCTCGTGATCATTGTAATGTGCGCGTCGGGAAAAGACGCGCGCACGGTAGCGATCGCCGGCGTCGACAGGATGAGATCGCCGATCCTATCGGTCCTGCTGAGCAGGATTCGGTTGACGCCGAATCCGTGGCGTTCGGGCTTCGCCCGATCCGCCCTCATCGCAAACTCTTTTCCAGCTCATCGAAGTAGGCGATGCTCGCCAGTGCACGCGCTGCGCCAAGTTCGCGGTCCGAAAGCGCGCGATCCATCGAGAGATCGCCTACGCGAGCGCGCAACGACCGCTCGTTCCGCGCGCCGCCGCGCAGCCTTCCCCACGTTCGCTGCACCGGATTGTTGCCGGTTGCCAGCTGCGTGCGCCAGTGCGGATGGATCGCGGCGAGTTGCACGGCAGTGCGGGCCTGCGCGCGGGCCTGCGCGATCATCTTTTCAACGTTGCCGCTGCGCGGGCGCGGTTTGTAGTGATAGACGAGCGCTTTGGGGTTGAAGACCGCGCGCACACCGCCGAAGCGCAGGCGCAGACCGACGTCGATGTCTTCCCACCCGTACTCCGAGAACGATTCGTTGAACCCGCCGATCGCGCGAATCGTCGCCAGCGGCACGGACACATTGGTCGTCCAAAAGAAGTTTCCGCTGTAGTGCTTGATGGTCCAGATCGGTACGGGCAGCACGTCGAGGTTCTCGACGTTGATTGCACCGCCGCGCACGACGGCCTTCGGCGTTTGCGCGTGCGAGCGCAAGTGCTCCTCGACGAAATTCGGCAGCGGCAAGACGTCGTCGTCGATGAAGATGATGCGCTCGCCGGTTGCGCGCGCGATGCCGGCATTGCGTCCCTTGGCGAGCCCGCTGTTCACCTGATTGATGACCTCAAAGCGGCAGGTCGCACGCGAGGCCGCGCGTGCAATGACCTCGGGCGTCGCATCGGTCGATCCATCGTTCACCAGCACGACCTCGTAGTCGTTCGGGTCCACCGTCTGCTCGAAGCACGCATCGAGGACGCGCTCGAGCAGCGCGGCGCGATTATAGGTGCACAGTTGTATCGTGGCGCGCACGCGCACCTCCGATCAATGACGCTGTCGCTGCGACGATGCGATCGACATCGAGGTTGGCGATGCAGGCATAATCCGAGCAATTCTCCTTCGTGTCGCCGCGATGACACGGGTAGCTCGCGCGAACGACTGCGGTCTGTTCGCCGAGCGGTCCCCACCGTTCGGGAAAATCACTTTGAAACGGAAAGATGCCGAGCGTCGGGGCGCCGACTGCGGCTGCGACGTGCATCGTGCCGGTCGTAATGCCGACGAACCCGCGCGCACGCTGCGCAAGCGCACCAAACGCACCGATGCCGAGCTTGCCCGCGATGTTCACGATCAGCTCCCCGTCGTCCTGAGCCTGTCGAAGGATGGCTGCATTTATAGCCGCATCAGCTGGAGCACCGCTGAGAAGGACGTTGCACTCGAACTTCTCGGCCAGGGCTCGCGCGAGCGTGGCCCAGCCTGCGGTCGGCCAGATGCCGCGCTGCGACGCGATCGCGTTCGTTGGATGCAGGATCATGAAGTCGCTGTACGCCAGCGTTGCCGCCTCGCGTTCATCGTCCGGTGCCGGTACGAACGCGGGGATCCGGTCGTTCGTGTCGCACCCGAGCGCGCGGGCATAGTCGAGCAAGATATCGACCCACGGTGACGTGACGTCGCCGCGCTCGCTGCGAACGAGCACGCGTTTCGTGAAGTCGCCGGAATACAGGCGGCGTGATTGACCGACGCGCACCGGAATCTTCGCGAGTTTCGGCACGCGCGCGGTCCGCGCGGTCGCCCACGTTACAACGCTCGCATCGTAGTTGCGCTCCGCGAGCGTCGCCGCGAGCGCTTGCTCGTCGCCACCGTCGTCGACCAGTACCGCGTCAAGATCGGGGACGCGTTCGAGCACGCTGCGATGACCCGGCAGCGTCAGTGCATCGACGCGTTCGTACTTCGTTCGCAACGCGCGTCCGACAACCGATGCGACCAGCGAGTCGCCGATCCCGCCGCCGGCACAGTAAAGCAACGCGCGGCTCATGTACCCGCCGGCTCCTCGAGCACGCGTGCGAGTTCGCGCGAATACATTCCGTCGAGAAATTGCGTGCGCGCGAGCGAGCGCAGAAAAGCCGGAGCTTTCTCGCTCGTTGCGAGACCCGCATAGATTGCGAGGAGCGAATCGGGAAGCAAGTAGCGCGCGCGCAGAAGATTTGCAGGATATGCGCCGACAGCCATCCGCGTACGCGAAGAATCCTGTTTGTCGAGAAAGTGCCGCGCCATGCGCGCGCGCTCCATCACCTTGCGCGTCTCAACCTCGAGCGTGTTGTCTGTCGCCATCTTGATGTGCCACAAGTACGCGTCCCAAGCAAAGCGCCACCGCAACCCGGCTTCGCGCAGGCGCACACCGAGCTCGGTGTCTTCCCAGCCATAGAGATGGAACTTCTCGTCGAAGCCGCCGACCGCATCGATCGCGTGCTTGGGAAGCGAGACGTTGCACGTGCATAAGAACGCGCGCGAATAATTTCCGAGCACGGGCTTCGGCCTGTCGTCGTAGGACGGAACGTTGATAATTGGGCCGTTGACGACCAAGTTGCTGGTCACGTGCGCTGCCTCGTGCGCGGCGAGAAATCCCGAGGGAAGTTGCACGTCGTCATCGACAAAGAGCACCAAGTAACCGGTCGCGATCGCAACACCGCGGTTGCGCGCCTTGCCGCGATTGGCTTGCGGTTCGAAAACGTACTGCACCGGATATGTTCCGCGCGCGGCTTGCCGCTCGACGGCCGCCTTGGTGTCATCGCTCGAGCCGTTGTCGACAACGATCAGCTCGAACGAGGGCGCACCAATCTGCTCCTCGAGCGACGCACATGCTCGCGCGAGATACGAAGCTCGGTCCTTGGTTGCAATAATTACTGAGATGCGCATAGGTCGATCAGCGATTCTGCCATACGGTTCGCCGCCCCCACGTGATCGCCGTAGAGCGCGGCCAACCGCTCCCGACTGCGTGCGAGCCAGGCGGCGTCGTCGAGCCGTTCGAGCGCGACGCGCCCGACGCGCCCCGGGGTTACCGTTCCGTGCACTTCGCAAACCAGTGACTCGTCCGCATCCATGTTGGGTTGCGTGTGAAATTTGAAGCGGTTTGAAACGCCGACGGCAACGGCACGCTTGAGGGGAACGCCGACCAGCGGGATGCGATCGAGATAGGTCAGCGGCCCGTTGAACGTGATTATCTCCGGCGCATTGAGCGGCGTGATCGTGACCATCGGCACGCCCAGCACTGCGAGCTCGATCGTCTTCGTGCCAGGAATCGTGACGGCGAGCCGCGCGCGCAACGCTGCAGCCAACGCGTTGTGGAGAATCGGAAAGCGCACGTCACCATCGGCACTCGTCAAAAACGCGCGACCGCGTTCTTCGATCAGCCGCCCGCGCTGCGCCCAGATACGCGGATGGCCGCCGCCCTCGATCGCCTTTTGCACGTCGGCAAGCGGAGTAAACGGCGAGAGGCCAAATGCGATCGGCACGTCGGGCCGCTCGCGCCGGATGCGCAAAGCCATCGTGAAGAAGAACGGAATTAAATTGTCGACTTCGTAGTCGCGCGAGCCGGGCATTACGAGGATACCGCCTTCCGGTGCGCCGGCTTCCAGCGGCTGCTGCGCCTCGAGCAGCGCGCCATCTATCGCGAGGTTGCCCACGCGCACGATGCGGTCATCAGGCGCCCCCGACGCGCGCAGCGTTTCGACGTTCTTCTCGTCGACGGCGAAAAAACGCGCGAAGCGATTGCGATAACTTCGCTTGGAGAATTTATACGTCGATGCTACGCCACCCAGACGCGCATGGATGCGCTGCGCGTGCATCAGATCGCCACCCAGGTACTGCACGACGTCGACGCGCTCCGGTAATCCCGGCGCACCGCGACCCAGCGCGACGCGCACATACGATTTGGGATCGTAGATGTGCGCGCTCGGAAAGAGCCGGTGCGCAAGTTGCGCTTCGTAGCCGGTCGCGTACTCATCGGGAACGCAGAAGAGGTACACCTCGAGATCGGGTTCGTGCTCGTACAGCCGGCGTACCAGCGGACGAAACCAGCCCGCGACCTCGCCCGGACCGTTAGCGGTGAAGGCTATGCGCATGGTGTTTCCGCTTCAGGACCCGAAGCGCGCGACGATCTCACCGATGATATCGGTGGTGCTCACCCCGCCGCGATGCGGCGCAAGCCGCACCTCGCCGCCGTGCGCGAGGACGACCCTCCGTTCGGGGAGATCTTCTTCTTTATATTGGGCGCTTTTCACGTGCACGTCCGGCCGGATTCGATCGAGCAACGCCTCCGGCGTGCGCTCCCCGAACTCGACCACCGCGTCGACGCTGCGCAGACCCCGCAACAGCAACGCTCGCTCGGCAAAGGGCACGATCGGGCGGCGCTCGCCCTTGAGCGCGCGCACCGACGCATCGCCGTTGAGCCCGACGATCAGCGCATCGCCCTGCGCACGGGCCCAGGCAAGATACTCCACGTGTCCAGCGTGCAGCACGTCGAAAACGCCGTTGGTAAAGACCACGCGCCTTCCCCGCTCGCGTTGCTCCTCGCGCCACGCCGCCGCGGCGTCGACATCAAGCAACGCGCCGAAGAGTTCAGCTGCCGCCATGTTCGATCAACGCGATGATCTCGTCGCCGCTCGTGGTCGCGGTGCCGAGTTTCTCGACGACAGCGCCGGCTGCGAAATTCGCCAGCTGCATCGCGCGTTCGATCGACGCTCCGCCGGCAAGCGCAAGCGACAGCACCGCGATCACGGTGTCACCTGCGCCGGAAACGTCGAAGACCGTGCGTGCGACCGAAGGGATCGTGAGGCGCTCGCCCTGCGAACCGAAAAGCGACATTCCATGCTCGCCGCGCGTGATCACGACGTACTTGCAGTGCAATCTTTCGAGTAGACGTGCGCCGGCGCGCTCGAGCGAGGCCTCGTCGGTAATCTTGATCCCACTTGCAGCTTCGGCTTCATGCTCGTTGGGTGCGACACAAGTGACCCCGGCAAAGAGCTCGAGGTTTTGCGGCTTCGGGTCGGCCAGCACGAGCGGACACGCACGTGCCGCTTCGACGATCTCCGCGCTGAGCAATCCCTTAGCGTAGTCGCTTAGAATGACCGCATCGCACGCTGCGGCGCGCTCCCGCACGTAGCCGGCGACGCGCGTACGATCCGCCGCCGCAAGCGGCGCCGCATCTTCCCAGTCCGCGCGCACCACTTGCTGGTTGTGCGCGACGATGCGCGTCTTGCGGGTCGTCGGCCGATCGCCGACCGTGAAAACACCGCGGTCGTCGACCGATTCCTCGCGCAGCATGCGCCGTACGTCAACAGCGAATGTATCCTCGCCTACGGTACCAACGAACTCCACACGCGCACCGAGTGCGACGAGATTGTTGGCGACGTTGCCGGCGCCGCCGAGCGTAAACGAATGATTGGTCACCGCAACAACAGGAACCGGCGCCTCCGGGGAGATGCGCGAGACCGCACCCCAAATCCATTCGTCGATCATCAGATCGCCGACGACGAGGATCGAACGGCCGCGCATGCGGTCGACCAGTGCGCGCGCGTCGCTCGTAAGTAACGTTGCGCTCACGCGATGTGGTCCTCGAAAATAAGACGCTGTTCGACCAGATCGCAGACGATGTGCGCCATCACCTGGTGGACTTCTTGCACGATCGCCGCATAGCCGTCAGGGCCGATAACGGCGAGATCGCTGTACTGCATGATCGTGCCGCCACCGTTGCCGGTGAATGCGACCGTCACGGCGCCCTTCTTCTTTGCGGCTTCCATCGCAAGCACGACGTTGGGCGAAGTGCCGCTGGTCGTCATGCCGATCAGCACGTCACCGGCTTGCACGAACGCTTCGACTTGCCGCGCGAAGACGTAATCGTAGCCGTAGTCGTTCCCGATACAGGTGAGCGTCGAGGTGTTGACCGAAAGCGCTTCGCTGTTGAGGCCCGGACGTTCGCGCAGATACCGCCCCGAGAGCTCGGCCGCCATGTGTTGCGCCTCGGCCGCGCTGCCGCCATTGCCGCACCAATAGATGCGCTTGCCTGCACGTAGCGCAGCGACGATCGCATCGACGATCGCTTCGACGTCCTTCCGATAGTGCGCCATATCACGAAGCACCGCGCGGTCGGCAAGCAGCGCGTCGAAACCGCGCTGCGCTTTGTAGTCGATCGTCACGGTACTATCCAGAAAAGCTCGTCGCCCTGCGAGACCAGCTCGCCGTTTTCGGGGAAGATGCGTGTAATCGTACCCGCATAGTCGCTTTGAATTTCATTGAAGAGCTTCATCGCTTCCAAGATGCACAGGACTGTACCGTCCTCGACTCGATCGCCCAGGTTCACGAACGTTTCGGCGTCCGGCGAGGGCGAGCGATAGAAGACGCCGGTTAGTGGCGCGGTCACACGCTTGACGTTGGGCGGCGGTGCCGGCGCGCCTAGGCCGTCGCTCAGTGGGGCCGGTGCAGGTGCGGCACCGTGCGTAAGCGGCGCCACGATCGTCGCACCTTCCCGCCGCACCAATTCGTAGACGGCATCGCCGATCTTGACCTTGATGCGGTCGAGGTCGTGCTCGTGCATGATATCGAGCAGCGACTGGATCGTCTCGGACTCGTCCTCGTAGGCCATTACCGCACCCATTCGGCAAGCTCGGCCGCAACGTCTGCCGCATGGCCAAGCGGCACCTGGTGGTCGCTGCGCGTTTCAAGGTCGCGCAGGACCAGCACGCCGGTGCTGAGTTCGTCGCTGCCCAGAATCAGCGCGAAGCGCGCATTGTTGCGGTCGGCAATCTTGAGGTGCGCGAGCAGCTTGCGTTCTTCGTAGTCCATGAAAAATGGCGCTTCCAACGCGCGGCGCAGCAGCTCGACCAGTGGGACCAGCGTGGCGCGTGCCTGCGCGCCGAGCGCAACCGCTTGCACACCGCGACGGGGTCGCACGCGTTCGCCGTGCGCTGCCGCGAGGATCATCAAAAACCGCTCGAGTCCGAGCGCGAAACCGACCGCCGGAACCTCGGGACCGCCGAGCGAGCGCACCAAGCCGTCGTAGCGTCCGCCTCCGCACACCGTCGACTGTGCTCCGAGCGCGCTCGACGTGATTTCGAATACCGTGCGCGTGTAGTAGTCGAGTCCGCGCACGATCGATGGATCGACGACGTACGGAATCTGCGCGGCGTCGAGATACGCGCGCACGGCATCGAAGTGTTCGCGGCACGCATCGCACAGTACCGAAACAAACCTCGGCGCGGTGCGCACGAGCGCAAGGTCACGTTCATCCTTGCTGTCGAGCACGCGCAGTGGATTGCGTTCCAGGCGGCGCTGCGAATCCGGCGAGAGCTCAGCGAGGTGCGGACGAAAGTGCGCGAGCAGCGCTTCGCGATAGCGCGGACGGCAGACCTCATCGCCGATGGTGTTGAGCCGCAGTTGCGCGTCGGTGATCGCATACTCGCGCACCAAGTTCCAAGCGAGCGAGATCACCTCGAAGTCGGCCTCGGGACCGGCGTAGCCCGTGCACTCGATGCCGAACTGGTGCGACTGCCGGTAGCGTCCCTTTTGCGGCCGTTCGTAACGAAAAATCGGCCCGATGTAATAGAGCCGCTGCGGGCCCTGCGCAAAAAGATTGTGCTCGAGCGCGGCGCGCATCACCGGCGCGGTCCACTCGGGGCGTAGCGTCATGCTGCGTTCGCCCTTGTCGAGGAACGTGTACATCTCTTTTTCGACGATGTCGGTTGTCTCACCGACGCCGCGCACGAAGAGCTCGGTCGACTCAAACATCGGCGTGCGTATCTCGCTGTACCCGTAACGCCCCGCCAGGGCGTGGATGCGGGATTCGAGTTCGAGCCAGTCGCTCGAGCCCGGCGGCAGAATATCTTGCGTGCCGCGCGGCGCAGTGATCTTTGAGGACATAGGTTAAGGTCGGTTTCGCGGCATTGGCGGCGAAACATTTTCGCGCCACGCGTGTTACGACGTTAGTATGAGCACGTATGCACTCTTCGGCGCATCGGGTGCAACCGGTGCCACCATCAGTGGGGCGTTGGAGGCCGCGGGCCTCGAATACCGCGTCGTCGGACGCGACCGCGCGTCACTCGAACGGACGTATGGCACGCGGCCCCTGGCCGAGATCGCGACCTGGAATCCGGACGATCCGGCGTCGGTTCAGGCTGCCGCGGCCGGGATCGACACGATCTTCTATCTCGTCGGCGTGCCGTACAATCACTTCGCGCTGCATCCGCAGCTCATGCGCGCAACGCTCAACGGCGCGATCGCGGCCGGCGTGCGCCGCATCGTGCTGCTCACGCCCATCTATTCCTACGGCCGTCCGCAATCGGCGAGCGTCACCGAGTCGCATCCGCGCAACCCGGAAACCTTCAAAGGCAGAATGCGCAAAGAGCAAGAGGATCTCGTGCTCGACGCGCATGCAGCCGGGCGCATCGAAGGCGCGGTGTTGCGTCTGCCCGATTTCTACGGAGGCGACGATCTCAAAAAGAGTCTGGTCGGCGATATCTTCGTTGCGGCGAGCAAAAAACGTAGCGCGATGGTGATCGGCCCGATCGATCGTCCGCACCAGTATGCCTACGTGCCGGATATCGGTCCGCTCGCGCTTGCGCTCGCGCGCGACGATCGTGCTTACGGACGCGCGTGGAACTTCGCCGGTTCCGGTACGATCGCGCAACGCGAATTCGCAACGAAGGTCTTTGCCGCCGCGGGTGCAGGTAAGCCAAAGCTCATCGTGTTCAACCCGTTCATGTTGCGCATCGTCGGCCTCTTCGATCCGATCATGCGCGAACTCGCCGAGATGAACTACCTGCAGAGCGATCCCGTCCTGCTCGACGATAGCGCGCTACGCGCGCTGCTGCCGAATCTGCACGTCACGTCCTATGACGATGGTATCGCGCAAACACTTGCGGCTATGACCTGAGGTCTAGACGCCACCCGTCGCCGGCGTGATGGGTGCGTGTGCGCACTTGGATCGGCGTTGTGCTCGCCGTCGCCCTCGCAGCTCTTGCGCCACAAACGGTGATGACGATCGGTGTAAGCGCGGCCAGCGTAGTACTCGAATCGCTGCCGTACTTGATCGCCGCCGCGTTGCTCACACCGCTCGCTGGGCGCTACGCGCG
>JBAUEZ010000221.1:0-5108 GCA_049678885.1 Candidatus Aquilonibacter sp.
CAGCGAAGCCGATGCGCGTCCGTCGCGTACCGGCGCTACGACGGTTTGCGTGCCCGCCGCGCTCTCGATCGTCAGCAGCGCGTCGCCCTGCGCACCATCGACTGACGCCGCGATCTGCACAGCATCCCCCGCGCGATAGATGCTGCGATCGAGCGCGATGCGCACGTTCGCGCTACCGTTAAGGCTTGTGTCTTGCGTCGCTTGCGGTACGATATCGACTTGTCCGACGTCGATCGCGTTTGCGCCATCCACCTTGATCGTCGCAAAGATGAGATTCGTGCCGAGCGACGGCGCCGTGAACGCTCCGTGCGCGTGTCCATCGCTATCCAGCGTAAGGTCCTGTTGCTGCGTCGACGGTCCGTGCTGCAGCTCTACCGTAACGTGCGCGCCGGCGAGCGGCTTGCCGTTGTTGATGTCGTCGCCGTAGATATCGAAGTTTACCGGCGTGCCGAGCGTCTGCTGCGCGCGATCGAGCGCGATTCGCACGGCCGCGCGCGCCGTCGGCACGACGATACGCGTAACCGCGCTCGCTCCGCCCGCGTCGACGCGCACACCGTACGTTGACGGCAACCCGTCGGTGGGATGCGCGATCATCACAGTCGCGCGCCCGTCACTGCCGGTTTGAACCGCCTGGTCGGTCCATAGCGTAGTGCCCCATGGAACGTCTTGCGGGCTATATCCGACGTAGACGTGCGGCGAGCGAACGATTTGCACGCGCACCGGCACGTTGCCGCGCGACGACGTAATCGTCACCGGCACATCGCTTGCCGGATTACACGGTCCGTCGCAGCCGCTCGCAACGTCGAGCGAAAGACCGTTCGCATCGGCATCAACGTGCACGGTTGCGCCGCCGACCCCACCGTCCACTTGCGCGAGCACGGCGTAATCGCCGGCCGTTGCGTTCGACGGAATCGGAATATCGGCGGTAAAGGCCCCCGCGGGATCGACCGTTGCTTGCACCTGCGCGAGCAGCGTACCGCCCAAGCGCATCGCGATCGTTGCGCTTCCCGACGCGGGCCGCAGCGAACCATTGCTGCGCGTGCGCGCGAATCCCACGACTCGCACGCTTGCGCCTGCGTGCACGACGGCGGTATCGGTGCGCACGCCCACGATCGTCGCCGGCAGCGGCGCCTGCGGCAAAAAACTCGCAAATGCGTAGCTATCGCCGTACTGCGCAAGCGCAAAGACCGGACGGGGCGTGCGACTCCAGCGAATGATGCCATGCGCGTCGGTGTACCGCGTTTCGAACGCGCCTTCGACGACGAACTGCACGCGCGCGTGTTTGAGCGCGCGACCGCTGCCGAGATCCGCAGCGTAGAGCAGCAGCTCTCCCGGCGTCTCCTTCGTCAGCAAGCCGACGCGCGTGCGATTGATCCACACTTGCTCGCCGACGTCACCGCGACGCGCTTCGACAACGAAGAAGCCTGCGCGCGAGCCGAGCTGCACGTCGACCTCGCTCGATTGGAATTGGTAGCCGCCGGGTGGCGTAAAACTAAAGCTCCCGATGGGACGACGTCCACGCGTATCGATCGCGCGTGGACGCGCGTTCGAACCGGCGGTTACCACATCGGCCGGATCGACTTCATAGACGGCAAAGTGTACCGGCGCACTCGAGTACGTATCCAAACGCACCGTCGTTGATTGCCACGGCACGTTCGAATCGCTCGCGAAGAGGGCAAAGTAAGCGTCGAGCTTGTGAAGATCGACGATCGGCCGAGCGGCGGAGACGGGCGCGGCAAGCAGTGCAAGCGCCAAAGCGGTGACTGTAAAGAGATGAATGCGGTGCACGTTGCCTGCGACTTCGCGGCATCCCAGGAACGGTCCCCGCGGGAGGTCGCTCCGGACCACCCGCATAAAGCCGATGGCGTGAACCAGTCCGACTCCGCCGGGAACTCTCTGTCGACGCGCTGCCGTTACTGCGGCTGTGAAGAATCGACCGAGAATGTGCCCGATCCATCTGAGCGCCGCCACTTGCAGGTCATTGTCGCCTGCGGTTCGTGCGGACGACAGTTCACCGTGCTCTCCGCGAATTAACGTGCGCGCGCTCCTTCTCACGCTCGTGCTTGCCGCAACCATCGCGGCCACGACGCCGCTGCCGTCGCCACCGATACCGAAGGTTCCGTTGCACACGGAATTCGTCGTTGAGGTCAATGCGAAAGGCCAAATCGTCCGTGTGAAGTCGGCCAAAGCGTCGTCAGACGCGTTCTTCAACACCCAGACGAACGGTAACGTGCTGCAGATGTGGATTCGGCATCCCGACGGAACCGCGGAGGTTGGACTCTACCGCGTGAGCTACGACTTCGACCCTAAGACAAAGAAGATCAGCCGGCATATCGCGATCGTGTCGCGCGGCGGCAACTGGGGCAATGAGCCCGGCGCTGCAACGGTGATGGTCGATACGGCCAAACGCGAAGAAGAGGCAGCGCAGCAGCACCAGCAGCAAATGCAAAACAACCTTCCGCCGCTCGAGGGCATCATTGGCGCGACGCCGTCGCCCACGCCCCACCCCTAGACCACCGCTTCCGCGCGAATTCGTGCTCGATCGGGTGGCAGATCGTGCGCGCAGCTGCACCGGCAAAGATGCGTATCCAACGCAAGAGCATGCACGCGCCGCCATGCTGATGAACGGCGTGTCGCTCTCGACGTATCTGTGCCGCTACTGTGACCTCTGGCACCTGACGAGGAAACGCGCGTAGCTCACGCATGCTACACTAGCCGAGTATGCATTTCGTAACATATCGGATGAAGGACGGCCCGACCGCGCCGGGCATCATCGAAGGCGATACGATTCGCCGCATCGATACGCCGACGATGCAAGCGTACATCGCCCTCCCACCGGAACAGCGCCTGCAGCATCACACGAAGGAAACGGTTCCGTTGCGCCACACGCGACTCGATGCGCCGGTGCATCCGCTGCGGAACATCTTCTGCGTCGGCCGCAACTATCTCGAGCACGCCAAAGAAGGCGCCGCAATCTTCGGGAAAGAGCTCAAGCTCCCCGAGGTTCCGACATTTTTTACCAAAGCTACGCCGACGACGATCGCGGCAAACGAGCAGACGCTCAAACTCGAGTCGCGCGTGTCGAGTGAATACGACTTTGAAGCGGAGTTGGCCGTTATCATCGGCACGACGTGCAAGGATGTGTACGAAGCCAATGCGATGGATGTCATCTTTGGCTACACCGCGTTCAACGACGTTACCGCGCGCGATCTACAGCGCGCGCATCTCCAGTGGTTCAAAGGCAAGAGCCTCGACGACTGCTCGCCCTACGGCCCGTCGATCGTCTCCGCCGACGAGATCGGCGACCCGCATGCGCTCGAGATCATGTTCCGTTTGAACGGCGTTGAAAAGCAGCACAGTAACACGTCGCAGATGATGTTTCGCATTCCGCGACTGATCCAGGAGCTTTCGAAAGGGATGACGCTCTTACCGGGCGACATCATCGCGACCGGCACGCCGTCCGGCGTCGGATTTGCACGCACGCCGCCGGAATTTCTCAAAGACGGCGACGTGATGGAGGTCGAGATCGAGAAGATCGGCATCCTGCGCAATACCGTCGCGATCAAGTAGGGCTTCGTAAACCTGCGCGTGAACGCTAGTGGCCTGCAACGGCAGGCTGTATAGTGACGCTGCCTATTTTCGAGGTGAGGGACGAGGAACGATGAGCGACAAAAGCCGAGCTTTGCGAGCGAAGAGCGACGAAGTCCATCGCTCGAAAATAGGCAGCCCTGCAGGCCACTGGCGCCCATGATCGTCGCCGTACCTCGTGAGGCCGCTTCGAATGAGCGCCGCGTGGCGCTGGTTCCGGAGACGGTAACGAAGCTCATACAGGCGGGCGCTTCCGTGCGTGTGCAACGCGATGCCGGAACCGCCGCCGCATTCCCCGATACGTTCTACACACAGGCCGGAGCGTCAATCGTCGACGATCCGGCCGCGCTCGTTGCTGATGCAGATCTTGTCGTAACCGTCGGGAAGCCCGCGCCGAACGTGCTCGCGGCGATGCATAAGAACGCGACCCTGGTCGGGTTCTTGAATCCGCTGGGCGATCCGGCGTACGTGGAAACGCTCAAGAATGACGGCATCACGGCACTCGCGATGGAGATGATCCCGCGCATCACGCGCGCGCAGTCGATGGACGCGCTGTCCTCACAAAGCAATATCGCGGGCTACAAAGCGGTGCTGCTTGGCGCGGAAGCATTACCGAAATTCTTTCCGATGCTCACGACCGCAGCGGGTACGATCCCTCCGTCAAAGGTCCTGATTCTGGGCGCCGGCGTCGCCGGATTGCAAGCAATCGCCACCGCGCGCCGGTTGGGCGCCGTTGTCAGCGGTTACGATGTCCGCGCCGTGGTGAAAGAGCAAGTGCAGTCGCTCGGCGCAACGTTTCTCGAATTCGATTTGGGCGAGAGCGCCGAAGGCGCGGGCGGCTACGCAAAAGAGTTGACGCCCGAACAACAAGAACGGCAGCGCGCCTGGATGGTCGAGCAGATCGGCAAAAACGACGTCGTGATCACGACCGCGCTCGTGCCCGGACGCAAAGCGCCGATCCTCGTCAGTGACGAGGCGATCGCGGCGATGAAGCCGGGATCGGTAATCGTCGACATCGCTGCCGAAGCCGGCGGCAACACGACGCTCACTAAAGCCGGTGAAACCGTCGTATCACCCAACGGCGTGAGCATCATCGGCGCGGTGAACCTTCCGTCGACGATGCCGTACAACGCAAGTCAACTCTACTCGCGCAATGTTTATGCGCTGATCTCCCCCTTCATTAAAGACGGCGCCTTCACGCTCGATTTTGAGGATGAAGTGATTAAAGGAGCACGCACCGCATGACCGACGTTAGTCACTTCATCGAGTTGCTGACGATTCTCGTACTCGCGATCTTCGTGGGCTTCGAAGTGATCTCCAAGGTGCCGACCACGCTGCACACGCAGCTGATGTCGGCGACCAAGGCGATCCACGGCATCGTGGTTGCCGGCGCGATTGTGGCAACCGTCGCACTCTTTAACAGCGGCAACACCTCGATCGTCCTCACGATCGTCGCGATGGCGGCGGTGACGCTCGGCGCGATCAACGTCTTCGGCGGATTCGCGGTGACCGAGCGCATG
>JBAUEZ010000222.1:0-5779 GCA_049678885.1 Candidatus Aquilonibacter sp.
AGCGTAGTCGAGGGACCGAAACCAACTACTGCTTCGCAAAGACGCTCCTCGCGGCTCATCCTGAGCCGCTCCTGCTGCGCGAGTTTTGCGCCACAACCAAAGGAAGTTCGCCTCCTGCGAATGGCGCAAAACTTCGAGCCTTCGCTCCGCAGCAGTCGTTCTCGGTCCCTCGACTTCGCTGCGCGGAGCCTGTCCTGAGCGAGCGAAGCGAGTCGAAGCGCTCAGGATGACAAGATCAGTCATCCACAGCGAGGTTGACGTACGATGCGCGAACCCGAACGGGTTAGCCGAAGCGGCGAGGACCCTGACATTTAACTGTCCGAGACGCGAGGCGTTAAGTGAGGGTCGCGCGTCTACCTCAGCCGAGCTGTTATTGCGGCATCTTTCCTAAATCAATTCGCAACGTATGGCTCGACGGCCAGACGTGGCCGAAGCCCGAGAAGAACGCCGAGGCGCCGCCTATTGCGAAGATTATCAATATACCGACAACCAGAATCACTTTCGTGCCGGTGTTGAGTCCCTTCGATTGCGGGACGTGGCTGAAGTCGACCGTCTCTTGATGCTCGATCATCGTTATGCCGCCTTCGGAAAGTTGCCGAGCACGCCCGCGCCGGCGAGCGCCGCGATCACCGCGCCAACGAACAAGAGCCCAAGCATGATTTTGAAGACCTGGTTGTCGATCCCGGGCGTCGTCCAATCATCTTTGAGCGCTTTCGCCGAGACAAGCGCGACGACGATGCCGCCGATAATGGCGATCGTGCGTTCGAAGGTTGCAGCATCTATATGCATGTCGCCGTTCCTAGATCAGGTAGAAGATCGAGAAGAGCACAACCCAGATGACGTCGACGAAGTGCCAATACAACGTGCCTGCCTCGAGGCCGAAGAACTTCTCCTTCGTGTAGACGCCGTGGATCGATTGCAAGAACAGGATGATCAAGTACAACACGCCGACCGAGACGTGGAAGCCGTGCATGCCCGTCAGGGTGAAGAACGAGGCGCCGAAGATCCCGCTGCCCGCCCACGTGACCTTCTCATCGAAGATCAGGTGGTTGTATTCGTAGGCCTGGCCGGAGAGGAAGCCCGCGCCCAACAGGATCGTCAGCAGCATGAAGAACGCGTAGCGGTTGAAGTTGTTGTGCTTCCAGTTTTCGAGCGCGTAGTGCATCGTCGCACCGGAACCGAACAGCACGACCGAGTTCAGCGACGCGAAGGCCACGTCGAGGTGCTGGATGCCAGGCGGCGGCCATCCCTGTCCGCTGTTGCGCATGTAGAGATACGCGAAGATGAACGACGAGAACAGGATGCAGTCGGAGACGAGGAAGAGCAGAAAGCCCTGCAGACGCAGCGCGCGCGTCTCGATATAGAGCTGATCTGCCCCGCCGTGGTCCGCAGCCGCTCCATGCGGAAGTGCAGCAACCGCCATTAATGCGCTCCCACGTGAACGGGCGTGTCAGTCAACTCTTCTTCCAAGCCTTTGTACGGCAACGGCTGGCCGAAGTTGTACGGCAGACCGTAGACGGTCGGGATGTTCTTGAAGTTGTAGTAGTGCGGCGGCGAGGGAATCTGCCACTCGAGCGTGCGCGCGCCCCACGGGTTCGGACCGGATTTCTTGCCGTTGCGGATGCTGTAGAGGAGGTTGATAAAGAACAGCAAGATCGCGAAGGTCATCACGTACGACGAGATCGACGAGAAGTCGTTCCAGAACTGGAACTGCGGATCGTATTCCGGCACGCGGCGCGGCATACCGAGCATGCCGAGCCAGTGCTGCGGCAAGAACGTGCCGTTGAAGCCGAGCAGGAAGATCCAGAAGTGCCACTTGCCGAGCGTCTCGTTCATCATGCGGCCGGTCATCTTCGGAAAGTAGAAGTACGTTCCGGCAAAGACGCCCATCAGCGAACCGCCGACAAGCACGTAGTGGAAGTGCGCCACCACGAAGTACGTGCCGTGCACGTGCAGATCGAACGGCACCGCAGCAAGGAAGATGCCGGTGATA
Source organism: Candidatus Aquilonibacter sp. (assembly GCA_049678885.1). Lineage (GTDB taxonomy): Bacteria > Vulcanimicrobiota > Vulcanimicrobiia > Vulcanimicrobiales > Vulcanimicrobiaceae > Aquilonibacter. The sequence goes on from JBAUEZ010000222.1 coordinate 1,994, forward strand.
CCGCCGAGCGTAAAGAGGCCGACGAAACCGATCGCAAAGAGCATCGACGTCGTGAAGTGAATCTTGCCGCCCCACAGCGTCGCGGTCCACGAGAAGATCTTCACGCCGGTCGGAATAGCGATGATGAACGTCATGATCATGAATGGCAATTGCAGATATGGCGCAAGGCCCGAGGTGAACATGTGGTGCGCCCAGACCATAAAGCCCGCCAGCGCAATCGCCATCGAGGAGAACGCGATCATCTTGTAGCCGAAGATCGGCTTGCGCGCGAAGGTCGGGAGGATCTCGGAGATCATGCCGAACACCGGCAGCACCATAATATAGACGGCGGGATGCGAGTAGAACCAGAACATGTGCTGCCACATGACCGGACTGCCGCCTTTGGTCGGATCGTAGAACGGCACGCCGAATTGGCGCTCGATGAAGAGCGCGGCAAGCGCGGCAGCGAGCGCCGTCGTCGCGATCATCAGCAGCGGCGCAGTTGCGAGCTGCGCCCAGCAGAAGAGCGGCATGCGCGTGAAGGTCATGCCTGGCGCGCGCATTTGATACATCGTGACGACGAAGTTAATACCGGTCAGTGTCGAGCTGACACCGACCAGAAAGATCGCGGCCGCCCACATCGATGTGCCCGGACCCGCTTGCAGCGACATCGGCGGATACTCGGTCCAGCCTGCGACCGGCGCGCCCATCAAGAACGAGCTGAACAGCATCAGTCCGGCAACCGGGAAGATCCAGAAGCTCAGCATGTTCAACCACGGAAACGCAACGTCGCGTGCGCCGATCTGCAACGGCATGATCACATTGCCGAAGCCACCCGTGATCAGCGGAATCATCACCAGCCAAACCATCGCCGAGCCGTGCACCGAGTAGACCTCGTTATACACGTCTGAACTCACGAAGCCGCCGTTTGCGTGAAGCAGCTGCGTGCGAATGACTTCGGCGAGCATACCGGAAAGCATCAAGAACACGAAGCCGGTGATCAAGTACTGAATTCCGATGATCTTGTGATCGATCGAAAACACGTACCGGCGAATAAAGCCTTGTGGCTCCGGATGGATGTGACCGGCAATGCCGCCGGCGTGTACTGCTGTTGCTGACATGGTTGTGGTGTGCTCCCGGTTACTTCATCGAATCTAAGAATGCGACAAGATTCGCGATGTCTTTATCAGACAGGCCGTTGGACGTCGCGTTGGGCATCGTGCCCAGCGGACCCGTAAAGCCTTGCTGAATAATCTTCGCTGCGTTGGCCGGCGTAGCCGGATCGCCGTCCACAAGGTTCGGATGGTTCGGATCGTGCAGCACGTCTTTGAGCCCCGGACCGACGATACGTTGCGAGAACGGGCCGAGCGCGTGGCAGGCGCTGCACTTTTGCGTGAAGATCGCTTGTCCGGCTTTGGCGTCGCCGCCCGTCAATGCAATTGCGCCCGTCGTGCTCGGCAGCGCGTTGCTCGCGTTAGCGTTGGCAAGCTGCGTTTTGTGGTACCACTTCTGGAAATCGGCTTGCGAATCGACGACGACCCACTCCGCGCCGGGATTAGCCTTACCGCCCTCGCCGGGCACCGTTGCATTCATGAGGCCGTGATCGGTACCGCAGAACTCGGTGCAGATGATCGGATAACGCCCAATGACCGCCGGCGTAAAGCGAATCGTGTTGATCAGGCCCGGTATCATGTCGGCCTTGAGCCGGAACGCGGGAACCCAAAACGAGTGAATCACGTCTGACGACGTGACGTTCAGCACCACCGGCGTATTGATCGGAAGGTGCATCTCCCCGGTCACTTCGCCGTTGATCTGCGGATAGCGGAACGTGAAGTACCACTGATGGCCGAGCGATTCAACCACCAGGCCGTTTGCCGGTTGCGCGAGCTGAATCTGCGCCCAAATGCGAATGCTCAAGATCGAGAGCAGCACGACAAACAGCGTGGGGATCAACACCCACCAAAACTCCAGCACGTGGTTGTCGTGCACTTGCACGCCGATGGCATCGGGACCATCGCTCGCCTTTGCGCGAAACGCCAGCGAAAAATAGATCAGATAGCCGGCAACAAAGATGAAGAGCGCGGTGCCGGATGCTGACATGAACCGGAGCAATTGGTCGACCTGCTCGCCGGGCTGCGCGCCGACGATCGGCATGACCACTTCGATCGGCGTGGTCGTCCAAAAGTAGATGCCGATGAGCGACAAGAGCGCCAGCACCGCGGTAACAGTCCAAAAGCCGCGACCGAGCGTGACGGACGCTGGACGATTCTCAACCAAGGATCTTCTCTCTCCCTAACCTCGCGAGTCTACAATTCACTATACGTAGCGCTACAACAGCGGTCACCGACCTTTAGCTGGGTCCGGCCCCGGTTCCGCCGCCTTTAGGCGTGCGGGCGGCAAACTCCCCGACCAGCCAGTCCGTATTTGTGATCGCGGTTCCCACGACCACGGCGTCCGCACCGGCTTCGAACGCGGCGGCAACTTGGTCGGGATGATGGATACCGCCCTCGCACACGACGAAAGCGTCTAACTCGGCCAACTCGCGCACGAGGGAGAGCGCCGGCAAGGCCACCCCTCTCGTTTCATCAGTATAGCCGCACAGGGTGGTCGCGAGGATCTCACTGCCCGCTGCCAACGCGGCCAACGCGTCGCCGGCGGTTGCGCAGTCGGCCATCGCAAAAGCGCCCGCGTCGTGAATCGCAGCAACAGTGGCCTCGACGCTCGAACCGTCGGGACGCGGCCGTGCGGTCGCATCGAACGCCACAATCTCGACGCCGCAGGCAATGACTTCGCGCGCGGCCTCGATCGTCGGGGTGATGTACGGTGCAAATCCCGGATACTCGCGTTTGATAAGGCCGATTATCGGCACTTTAAGGCGTGCGCGCACCACGCGAAGATTCGCGATCCCCTTTATGCGCACGGCAACCGCGCCGTTCGCTTCGGCTGCCGCAGCCATTGCGGCGAGCACCATCGGGTCGTCGATCGCCGAGCCGTTCCGTGCCTGGACCGAGACGATAAGGCCACCCTGCAGGCGTTCGAGCGTCTTCATGTGCGCCTCGCCAAGATCAACGCGCCCTCGGCCGGATCGGCCGCTGGTGCAACGATCGTGCAATCGGGTAGCCACTCGCGCGTGGTTGCTTCAACGCGCGCTTGGAACGCGGCGTCGCTCAACAGTCCACCGGTGAAAGCGATCGCACACGGACGGTCGATGACGGTTTCGGCGGCAAGCCCTGCCAGTGCGCATGCCGCGGCAGATGCAAGCTCTTCCGATGAAAGCGCAATCGGTGCAAACGACGCGAGCCGCTCGCGCGTGATCTCGCCGCTGTAAAACGCGCGCACGAGCGCTCGTAAGTTTGCCGCGCCGAAATACTCGAGCAGCGGCCGCACCAACGCGTGCTTCTTCGTCGCGCACTGCACGAACATGCGCGCAATCCAAAACGCGCTGCCCTCATCGCCGAAAACATATCCCCATCCGCCGCTGGTTTTCGTGCGGCCGTCGCCCGCCAGCGCATAGGCAACCGAGCCCGTTCCCGCGATCACGATGACACCCGGCTTGCCTCCGAACGCGCCGGCATGGGCGATCGGTGCGTCGTGCATTAGAATGAAGCGCCGCGCCGGCATCCGCGGCTCTTGGCCGTAGACGCGGCCTTCGTACCCGGAGACGCCGGCCACGATCGTTTCGAATTGCGTTTCGGCGGGCAGGTTCGCTGCAGCGACGGCGTTCGCGAGTGCACCTTCGAGCGCGTCGCGCAGCCGCGTCGAGTCCCTGCCGACGCCGACCTCGTCGGCCGCGCCGGCGTGTCCACG
>JBAUEZ010000223.1:0-25007 GCA_049678885.1 Candidatus Aquilonibacter sp.
CACTAAGGCTGGTCCACGAGGCCCCTGAGGAAACCGACTATAGATGGGCTAGGATCCTCTCTGAAAAAATCGGTTCCGACCGTTTGCGCACTACGGATGATTTTCTGGGACTTGCGCAGGAGGTTCTGGAGCTACCCATCCGTCGCGCGCTTTCCGCGGCAGAACAGAGCCTAGAGGCTGCCTCCTAATGCCGCGATCGCAGAGCCTTGAGATTCTGTCAACGCCGTTCTTGGCGGCGCTGCACGAGCGCCTTTCGAGTAACATCCTTCGCTACCGGGCCGACGACAGCTGGATTGGACTAGTCGATTTCGCCGGCCAGAAATCGATTCCGACGGAATTGACGCTCGATGTTGACTTCTCATTGACAATGCCGGCGGACAGAGTCAACCATTTTGACGCGCAGAATGCGATTTTGCTACATCGTCAGCTCCCCACACTCACGCCGGCTCAAGCCAGCGACCCTCGGCTCTGGACGCGTCTGACACACGTCGAGTTTTGGAATTACATGCGTGCGCGGTGGCCGTCGGAGCGGTACGAAGGTGAGAAGGCAGTGCGCGCCGTGGTGGAGCGCTATTTTGTTCCGCAATCGCAGGGTCGCGCACTTCTTAGGAACGGCATCGCGAGACTTTGGTGGGCGGCTAAGCTGACGTACGACGAAAGCAAGGACGACCCATACGAGCTCACGCCGATAGTCTTGTCTAAGCTCGACATCGCGAAGAACCTGCTGGAACGTACGTTAGGGCGATCTCAGTCCGTCCTCACTGGATTTCTGGAATTCCTTCGCGACAACGAGGCGCTGTTGTCGGGAAGCGACGGTCGTCATTTTGTCCGGGAACTCTCGAAGAAGCTGAATCTGATGGGTGGCGTGAGTGTCCTCGATGAACTGAACTCAGCCGACGTGCGCGACGTGCTAGCAAGAGAGTTCGCATTGCTGGGTGGACCGCGGCCGCTGAGCGAGATGCCATCGGGGACCGCCGACCTCGAGGACGAAGGTGCCTCCTAGGAGAGGATCGCACCTTCGGAAGCGCTAGCGTGAAGTTAGAAGCTTCCTAGTGCTCGACGATGTCATCCGCGTCAGCGTGGTGCTCGTCCATCTGGTCTTCGTTTTCGACTGACTCGGTGTCGCCGTAGACGACTTGGTCGCTGATCTTCTGGCCGATCGTGTGCGTCTCGGTCTGACGGCCCATTGATGCCGCTTCTTTGGGCGTAAGCGGTTTTTCGCGTTCGGTACTCATGTCGCTATGATACCCCCGCTGTGCTCTTTGCACGCCATTCCGGTTTGCGGTCTTTGCTGGCCTCGCCGAGGGCGCGGCGCACGCCGGCCGCGTCGAGGTCTTCGGCATACACCGGCGTGCCAGGTTGCTGCCGCCACGAGTCGACGATCGTGCCGTCGTCGACCGGATCGAACCCAAGTTGATCGACGAGATCCATCACGATCTTCTTGGCTTTTGGATCGTCGCCGGCAACTGGCAACGCAACGCGGCCCGGCGCGCCTTTCGGTTTGCCATTCGCGAGCAGATGCGCGGCGTAGATATTATTGAACGCTTTGATCACGGGGTGGCCGAGTTGTTGTTGCACCCAGACGCTCTCCGTGAGGCCGTCTTCGATTCCGGCAATGCGCCCGTCGCGTTGCTGCGGATAGTAATTTCCTGTATCAACGACAACGACGTTTGGCCCGAGGTTATCAAAGAGTCCCTTTGGCAGCGTCGGGATATTCTTCTCGGGAATCGTCACGATAATGAGATCTTTGTTCTGTACCGCTTCCGAAACGGTGACAGCTTTCGCGCCGGTTTCGTGCGTGAGTTGCCACAGCGATTCGGGGCCGCGCGAGTTCGCTACCGACACGTTGTGCCCTAAAGCAGTCAGGCGCCGCGTCAGGTTTCCGCCGATGTTTCCGGCGCCGATGATTCCAATATTCATACGGGCTATAACCCGCCGTCCCTCGACTACGCTTCGCTACGCTCGGGATGACAAGGGGGCGCTTCGCTATGCTCGGGATGACAAAGGGCGCTTCGCTACGCTCGGGATGACAAAGGGCGCTTCGCTACGCTCGGGATGACACAGGGCGCTTCGCTACGCTCGGTGACCTTGGCGCCTCTCACGAGGTACTAACCCAAATAACCATCCTCCGTCAGGGCCCGAACCTATCCTGAGAGCGGAGGAATTCACATGTCAACGCTCACCCTATCGCTGCCGAAGCCCCTGGCGCTGCCTCGCTGGGTCTACGCTGCACTGGCCGCTCTCTTGGTTGTGGTCCTAATCGCAGGCACGATCATGGTGCGCTCCAAGTCGGCGGTCCAAGTCGTTACCGCGCCCGTCGTGCAGCAAACGCTCACGCAATCCGTGACCGCCTCGGGCACGGTCAATCCGCAGAACAGCATCTCGGTCGGCACGCAAGTTTCGGGTACGATCTCGCAACTCAACGTCGACTACAATTCGAAAGTGACGAAGGGCGAAGTGCTCGCGCGCATCGACCCGAGCACGATCCAAGCGCAGCTCGATCAGGCCGACGCGAACCTTGCGCAAGCGCAAGCCAGCGCCGCCGAAGCGGGCGCAAACACGACCGCGCAAGCGGCCGGTGCAACGGCTGCGCAAACCGCGATTCCTAAAGCGCAAGCCGCGCTGACGGTAGCGCAACAACAGCTCACGCGCGATCAAACGCTCTTGAAGCAAGGCTACGTCGCGCAAGCAACGGTGCAGACCGATCAATCGACCGTCGCGCAAGATGACGCGGCGCTCGCGCAGGCGCAAGCCGCCTACACGCAATCGCAGGCGCAAACGCAAGCGCAGGGCGAGGGTGCAGCGGCAGCTGCGGCATCGGTGCAAGCTGCGGCGGCAACCGTGCAGCAAGACACGGTCAACCTCAATAACACGGTCATCACCTCGCCGGTCACCGGAACGGTCGTCGCACGCGACGTCTCGATCGGCCAAACCGTCGCCGCGTCGTTGCAAACACCCACCCTCTTCTTGATCGCACAAGATCTTTCGAAGATGGAAGTCGACATCAACGTCGGCGAACCCGACATCGGTGGCGTCAAAGCCGGTAACGGCGTGAACTTCACGGTGCTGGCCTATCCTAACCAGATCTTCAATGGGACGGTCACGCAAGTCCGCATCAATCCGACAACCGTCAACAACGTAGTCACCTACGACGTCGTGGTCGACGTAAACAACGCCAGCGGCAAGCTGCTGCCGGGCATGACGGCTAACGCCACGATCAACGTTGCAACCGCGCCGAACGCGCTCGTGGTTCCGCTCGCCGCGATCCACGCTACGCCGCAAGCCGGCGCAACGAACGGCGCCGCGAACGCCGCGAGTCCGTGGGGCGGTGGTGCCGCTTCGGCAGCTGCGGTCACACAAGGCGAGAACGCTACGGTGACAGTGCAGCAAGGTAGCAAACTGCAGCGCGTGCCGGTGCAAGTTGGTCTCGTAACCGCAACGCAAGCCGCAGTTACGCCGACCGGTAGCGCAACGCTGCAAGCCGGTGACAAAGTGGTCACCGCATTCAGCGGCGGTACGCACAAAGGCTCGGCGCAAGGTCAGCACCAGCAGCAAGGTGCGAGCGCGAATCCACTCGCTGGTGGCAGCTCCTCGCGCGGCGCAACCCGCGGCATCCAGTAACGCATAAACGCGCGATGAATGGAGATCGGCACTGCTCGAAAGGCAGGCCGGTCTCTGTGCATTATGTCATCAACGCGCGTTGCGTTAGCTACGAAATATCGTACGTAAGGATCGCAGCGGCGGCAAAGTTTTCCGCCGTTTTGCCAATGTTTTCGACGATATCGCGCAGCGACATCTCGGGCTTTCCGGCTTTGCCCGTGTTGTTCGTCATGAACTCCAAGACGTCGAACATCTCTTCTTCGTATCTTGCAAGCAGATCCATGAGAAAGCAATCGGCGCTCATGGGCTCGATGCCAAGCGGCTTCAGATGTTCTATTGGAAAATGCTTGAGATTGCTTGTAACTATAACTTGAGCTTGGCCAACGATCGCGGCGGCGAGAACGTGGCGATCTTTTTTGTCTATCAGCATTCCGTCGATCAGCGATTCGTAACCGGTAACGGTCGCCTCTGGAAAGGCACCCAACATTGTTCGGAGTGTATAGTCGACGGTCGCCTCGGGAAGCTCTATTTTGTTTATCAGCGTTCTGCGAACCTCGCCGAGAATTGTGGAACTCCACCGCGGACGGTACAGCTCAAATTGGCCGGCGGTTAATAGAACATCGCGCAACCAATTAGGAACCAATACGCAGGCGTCTAAGACGACGGGAAATGTAGTGAACACCCGTTCACTACATTTCTATCGCGTTTCTGGTATTCCCGTATCGGGTTTGTCGTAGATGCCGGCCTCGCGGTTCTTCCGCATCATCTCAGCCAGCATTTCGCCTCTGCGTGCATTGCGACGTGCCTTATATGCCGAGACATCGCCGAAACGAACCTTCCGATATCGCCCAGTCTTTGTGAACGGGATCTCTCCCTGATCCAAAAGGCCTACAAGAAAGGGGCGCGACACGTTGAGAATATCGGCAGCCTCCTGCGTGGAAAGCTCGTTGTCAATCGGAGCCACGACGACTCGAGCGCCGTGACTGAGCAGCATTGCTGCCTCGCGCAAGAGCCGGAAGAGCGATTCTGGAAGCACGAGTTTTTCGCCATCCGGGCCCAAGAGCAACGCGCGCTTATGGCCCTTTTGGGGGACGTCCGCGAGTTTCTCATTGAGGGTAGTGAGATCGCGTTGTTCGTCACCAGTGGCTTCGATTTCGATCGTGTGCTGCTCATCCGTAAACTGAATCATGGTGGCTTCCCTGGCTGAATCCAGCCGTCTTAGTAACGTTCTTATACCCAAAAATGTTTCGACCAATTCGTCCAAATCGAGTATTTCGTGTCTTTCGAGTATTTCGACCAATCCTGCAGTTACTTTAGCCCTGGCTGCCCAGGACCCTCCTGCTCCCTTCCCACCCTGACGCCTCGTCGGCCAGGGGCGCCGTGACCCACAGCCCTCACTCGCCTCTAACCTCGCTTGCCACGGGCCATCAAGCCTCCGCTCTAGTCTAAGAGCGGAGGAACTTATCGTGGCAACTACAGCGGAACCGGTCGTGCGAGTCGAGGGCCTGCGCAAGGTCTACGCACTTGGTGAGAGCCAGGTCGTTGCGCTTGCGGGCATCGATCTCGAAATCCGTGCCGGCGAATTCATCGCCGTCATGGGCCCCTCGGGCTCGGGCAAATCGACGTTCATGCAGATCACCGGCCTGCTCGACAATCCGACCGACGGTCACTACTACTTCGAAGGCACCGACGTCTCGCATCTTGATGCCGACGCGCGCGCCGACATTCGCAGCCGCCGTCTCGGCTTCGTGTTTCAGTCCTACAATTTGCTTCCGCGCACGAGTGCGCTTGAAAACGTCGAGCTGCCAATGGTGTACGCAGGCGTGCCCGCGGCGGAACGCGTCGCGATCGCACACGAAAAGATGCGCATCGTCGGCGTCGATCATCTCGCGGCGCACCATCCGAATCAAATGTCGGGAGGTCAGCAACAGCGCGTGGCGATCGCGCGGTCGCTGGTCAACAATCCGGGGCTCATCCTCGCCGATGAACCGACCGGCGCGCTCGACACCAAGACGAGCGAAGACGTGATGCGCATCTTTACCGAGCTCAACGAGCAAGCCGGCATTACGATCATGCTCGTCACGCATGAACCCGATATCGCTGCGCATGCGAAGCGTATCGTCACCTTCCGCGACGGCAACATCATTGCAGACGGTCCCTCGACTACGCTTCGCTACGCTCGGGATGACAAAGCGAGCGACGCTCGGGATGACAAAGAGGCGGTGGCATGATGTCGGACTTCAAAGGTATTTTGCGCTTAGCGCTGCAGGCGCTCGTGCGCAACAAAGTGCGTTCGATGCTCACGATGCTCGGCATCGTCATCGGTGTCGCTGCGGTCATTGTGACCGTGGCGATCGGCAGCGGCGCGCGCGTGTCGGTGCAGCAAAGCATCAACTCGCTCGGCTCGAATCTGGTCGTCGTGCAACCGGGAAGCGTTACGAGTTCCGGCGCACGCGGCGGCTTCGGCACCGCGTCCACACTGACACCCGCCGACGGGATGGCCATTGCACAGCTCCCTGGCGTCTCGGCCGTTTCGCCGGCGGTGACAGTGCGCGCGCAAGTCGTTGCCGGTGATAACAACTGGCAAACGACCGTCACCGGCGTCGCGCCCACCTACTCGTTCATTCGTGCGTGGCCGATGGCCAGCGGCACGTTCTTCACGGAAAACGACGTCAACGATTCCGCCAAAGTCGCGGTGCTCGGCCAGACCGATGTGTCGCAACTCTTCCCGGGTGGACAAAATCCGATCGGGCAAACGATTCTGATCAAAGGCGTGCCGTTTACCGTCGTCGGAACGCTGACGCCGCTCGGTCAGAGCAGTCTCGGCACCGATCAAGACGACACCGTGCTGATTCCGTACACGTCGGCGATGCAACGTCTCACCGGCCAAACGACGGTCAGTCAGTTGATGGTCTCGGCGACAACCTCCGACCAAATCGCGGCGGTGCAAACCGAAGCGACGTCACTCCTCGAACAGCGTCACCACATCGCCGCCGGGCAACCCGACGACTTCCAGGTGCGCAATTTGCAATCGATTGCGGCGGCTGCGTCGTCGACCGGTGCGGTGATGGAATTCTTGCTCGCCGGCGTTGCAGCGGTCTCGTTGATCGTCGGCGGCATCGGCATCATGAACATCATGATGGTCTCAGTCACCGAGCGCACGCGCGAGATCGGCTTGCGCATGTCGGTCGGCGCACGCGGTGCAACGATTCTGCGCCAGTTCCTGACCGAGTCGACGGTGCTCGCGGCCTGCGGCGGCGTGGTCGGCGTCGTGTTCGGATTCATCGGCACGTTCGTTGTCGCCGCACTCGCAAAGTGGCCCACCCAGATTCCGATCGAGTGGGTACTGTTCTCGGTTGCCTTCTCGGCACTCGTCGGGATCTTCTTCGGCTACTATCCGGCGAAGAAAGCGGCGGGTCTCAACCCCATCGAAGCGCTACGCTTCGAATAAGAAGGTCGGCGCGCTGGCAGGCGCGCTCGATCCCGCGGGCTCCAGCTTGTTCCTCTGCTGGAGCTCGCAACTATGTGCTTATAAACGCACAAAAATGTGTTGATATAGACACGTTTTTGTGTTATTTATAAGGACATGGATGGTGGCCTCTTCGGATCTTCGCTTCGTACCGATACGCTCGTCGCGATCGGCCGCCTCGGAGAAACTTACCCTCTCGAGTTGGCCGCGATCCTCGAACGCCAGCCAACCGAGGTGCGTCGCGCGATCGCGTCGCTCGAGGACGCGGGCATCGTGACGACGCGCCTACGAGGGCGAACGCGCCTGACTACCCTGAACCCGCGCTTCCCGGCGAAAGACGCGCTCTACACGTTGCTGCTTGCGATGAGTGAGTGGCCGAAGTACCGCGGGATGTGGGAGATTCGCCGGCGGCCGAGAGCAACCGGGAAACCGCTGTGATACATCGCGACCTGTCGATGCGCGAAGTCGCCACTATTGTTGCGACGCGTCTTAATGAACATGAGGTTCTCGTGTCGGTCGTTGGCGGGAGCGCTGTCACGCTCCACGCGCCCGATACCTACACATCGGCGGATATCGATTTTGTTGCTCTCAGCGGTATCGAACGCAAGAAAATCGATGCAGCGCTCGCCTCCCTCGGGTACGCAAGAAAAGGCCGAAATTACGTGCATTCTGAGTCGGAATGGACGCTCGACGTCGTGGGCGATTCTGCGTTTATTGGTTCTCGCTCGATCGAAGAATTCGTGACGATTTCAACGCAGTTTGGAAACGTCCAAGTACTACGCGTCGAGGATGCACTTGCGGATCGGATTGCACATTTTCTGCATTGGAGCGATTCGCAGGCGCTATCAGTCGCCGAGGCTCTCGCACGTGCAAAGGCCGACCAGATCGATTGGAACGCGTTGACAAAGGCTACGGACTCGCTGGATGCATCAGGGCCCGAGTTGCGTCAGCGATTGGATTTCGCACTCGAAGTAATCCGCCGCGCATCTAGCTGATATCGCCCTCTTGACGGCAATATACTGTATGTCGTACACTAAGTGACACATAGGATATGGAACACGGTATAGGCGATCAGCTTCCCGGCGTCTTTGAAAACCTTCGGCTCGAGCTGCGGCGGGGGTGTCTCACCCTCGCAGTTCTCGCGCAGTTGCGCACGGAGCGCTACGGCTACACGCTCCGTAAAGCGCTAGAGATCGCCGGGCTCGACATCGACGAGGGCACGCTCTACCCGCTCTTGCGCCGCCTCGAAAGTCAGGGGCTGTTGCAGAGTGAGTGGCGCGAAGAGAACAAGCGCCGCAAGCGCTTCTATCGTCTCTCGCCGGCGGGCGAGACGATCCTCGCGCAACTCACCGACGAGCTGCACCGTATCAACGCTTCTCTCGAACGCATCAACGCGGAGTTCTAAACCATGGATATGCTCAGCCGCTATCTCTACGCCATCTACAACGATCTGCCGAAAAAAAGCGCACGCGAAGATATCATTGCCGAAATCGGCGACGCGCTGCAATCGCGCATCGACGAGCGAGAAGCCGCGCTTGGGCGTCCGCTCACCGATGATGAAGAAGCGGCGATCATCAAAGCGTACGGACATCCGCGCATTGTCGCGGGGCGCTACGACGCGGTGCCATATCTCATCGGCCCCGACTTGCTCCCGTTCTACTGGTACACGCTGCGTCTCGTGCTGACGATCGTTCTCGCAATCATTTTGATCGGCGGCGCGCTGGTTGCCATTGGCGAGACCAAAATCTCCATCTTTTTTGCGGCGCTCGTCGCCGCGAAAAGCGCCGCTATCTATATCTTCGGCGCGGTCACGGCTGCGTTCGCAGTGCTTGAGCGCGTGCAAAACAAAACAAACGCGCTCGAGCGTAGTGGGATCACGCGTTGGGATCCACGCCGGCTACCGCCGCCGCCGGGACCGAGTGGCTTCCAACCCGTGTCCCGCGTAAGCACCGCCATCGAATTCATCGTGAATGTCATCGCTATTCTCGCGCTCCTCGACGTGCCGGGCTTCCGCTACTGGATCCTCTACGTCATGGTCGCCGGACCGCTTGCCGCAGTCCACATCCCCGCGGAATTCAACTATCCGGCCTGGACGCCGGCATACGCCGGCGCGTTGCTCGGCGCCGCGGTGATCGCGATCGCCGACGTCATCGCCTTCTATCGTCCAACGCTTGGCGCGCTCTACCGCTGGATCCGCGTCGCCGCGAATACGGTGACGCTCATCGGGGTTGCAATAACGCTGACGCGAACGCCGCTGGTCTTGCCGGCGGACAGTCCGTTCAATCTCATCGCCACCTACACGCTCTACGGTGCGATCGCTGTCCTGGGTATCCAGATAGCGGTCTTACTCTATAAGCTGCTACGTCACACCGCGGCGCCGGAATACGCTCCGGCAGCATGGGAAAAACCGATATAATCGCGGCGATCGCTGCCGGTCTCACCGGCGCGGTCACGATCTTTCTCTACCTGACGATCAGCTTGCCGCTGCTCTTCCACATCGCGCCGCTCTTGCTCTACACCTGGGATGCCTCGAACGCGCTCGGCTATCAAGCCGCATCGCAGGCAAGCGTTGCAACGATCATCCTCGTCGGCCAGGGTTCGCACATCATCGTGAGTTTAGTTTGGGGATTCGTGTTCGTCGCGCTCTTGCACGTCGCGCCCGCGATCCGGCGCATGCCGCTCGCAGGCGGCTTCATCTACGGCGCGTTCGTGATGCTCTTCATGCACTACGTGATCGTACCGCTCGGCCACGCGCCGAATAATCCCTACACGCTGCTAGGGTTCACCAACACGCTGATCGCGCACACGTTCTTCTTCGGCATGCCGCTGGCGTGGGTCGCCGCGCGTTTTACGAAAGAACCTGTGCGATCTTATCCTTGACGCGTTCGAGTGCGTTGACGACGCTCGGGTCGAAGTGCGTGCCGCTCTCGCGCTTGATCTGATCGAGCGCATGACCGAAGGTCAACGCCGGCCGGTCGGAACGCGGGTGCATCATCGCGACAAGTGCGTCGGCAACAGCGACGAGGCGACCAGAAAGCGGAATGCCTTCGCCGCTGAGTTTGCGCGGATACCCCATGCCGTCCCAGCGTTCATGATGCGAGCGCGCGATCGTCGCAGCGGCTGCGAAGAGCCGCGATTCCGAAATAGAGAGAATTTCCGCCCCGGCTTCGGCGTGCGTGTCGACCAGGGCGCGCGATTGCGGCGAGAGGCGCGCCGACGTGCCCAGCGTTTTCTCGGGAATCGCGAGCTTGCCGATGTCATAGATGTGCGCGCACTCGCGCAGCAACTGCACTTGTGAGACCGGGCAGCGTACTTCGATCGCGAGGACCACGGTGATCTCGCTCGCGAGCTTCATGCGCGCGGCCGCATCGGCATCGCGCGCGGCGAAGGCACGAAAGAGCGCATCGAGCGCATCGCGATCGCGCTGATGCACGCGGCGATCCGCGCCCTCGGCGCGTTCACGCAATTCGCGCAGCTGCTCGTCGGCCGCGGTTTGACCATTGCGCTCGGTCGCGAGACGGCGCACGTGGCCGGCAAATTCTTCGGCGCTCACCGGCTTGTTCAAAAAGACGCTCACGCCCGCGTCGAGCGCGCGCGATTTTAGCTCTTTATCGTCTTTGCCGGTGAGCATGATCACCGGCGTGCGCTCGCGGCCGGGCACGCCGCGCAACTCTTGCACGAACTCCACGCCGTCCATGTCGGGCATGCTATAATCCACGACGCACAGCGTCGGCTCCATGCCGCCTAAATAGTGCAATGCCTCGCGAGGGTCGGTAAAAGGCACGACCTCGCCCCCGAGCATCTTTTCGATCGCCGCCGCATACATGCGCAGCGTCGGCTCGTAATCGTCGATCACCACAACCCTGGACATATCCTATTTTTCGGCCCCTCTCCAGGAAGTCTCAAGCCGGGGTACTAGTTTTTAACCGTATGTCAGCAACCAAACCGCGCATCGCCATTATTGACGACGAGCCTCGTATCCGGGAGCTCCTCGAGCTCACCCTCGGCCACCACGGCTATGCCGTAAAAACGGCTCCTGACGGGCCCTCCGGGCTCGATTTGGTCAAGGAATGGTCGCCCGACGTGATCGTGCTCGACGTGATGATGCCGATGGTCAGCGGGATCGAGCTTTTGCCGATGCTGCGCCGGGTGACGGATGCGCCCGTGGTCATGCTCTCGGCGCGTGGTGAGGTTGACACGAAGGTCGAGGGTCTCTCGCATGGCGCCGACGACTACTTGAGCAAGCCGTTCGAGATGCAAGAGCTTATCGCGCACATCGATGCCAAGTTGCGCCGTCCGCACTTGGAGAATCGCAATATCATCGGCTATGACGACATCAGCGTCAATCTCGACGAACATACGGTCGTGCGCGCCGGCAAACGGATCGAACTCTCGCCGCTCGAATACGATCTGCTCGTCACGCTCTTGCGCCGTCCGCGCCGCGTCTTTACGCGCGACGAATTGCTTGACTTGGTGTGGGGCAACGAAAAAGAGGTTGGCCAGAATGCGGTCGAGCGCTATATTTCCTACCTGCGCGTTAAGGTAGACGAGGGTTTTGCGCGACCGCTGATTCAAACGGTGCGCGGCGCCGGATACACGCTACGTGCCGACTGAACCGACCTTTCGCAACTTCGCGCGACGCATCACGCGCGGCTACGTTATTCTAGCCGTCGCGCTGATCGCACTTGTCGTCGGCGCATCCTCGGCATTCGCAATCGTCGGCTTTACCAGTACGTTCAATCAAAACATCGACGCGGCGGAAGCGCGCATGCAAGAACGTGTGCGCGATCTCACCGCGCAGCATCTTACGCTGCAGCAACTCGCGCCGAAAGTGCTCGCCGCAGAACCGAACTCACGCTCGCGCATCTGGGTCATCGATTCGCAGCACCACACAGTCGCGGGGGCTTCGGCGCAGTTGAACGATAGCGAGCGCGCAATCGCTGGTCTCCTGTTGTTGCGGCCGCGCTTCGTGGGCGTGCCTGGCGGCGGCACGATCGTGCTCGAGCCTGACGTCGCTGATATTACGCATTCGCTCGTGCGCTATTGGGAGCGCATCCTGCCGATCGGTTTCGTCGCTGTGATCATCGCCTGGATGGCGGGACGCGTGATCACCAGGCGCGCTCTACGACCGCTGCGCGAAGTCAACACCGCGCTGCGTTCGATCGCCGAAGGCGACTTTACGCCCAAGCTCTTGCTCGAGAGCGACTCGAGCCTGCACGAGCTTACGCAAACGTACAACGAGGTCGCGCAACGCCTGAATGCGGCGACCTACGAACGCCGTCGCCAAGAGGCGCAGATGCGGCAGTTCATTGCCGACGCGGGGCACGAGTTACGCACGCCGCTTACGATCTTCATGGGCTATCTGGATGCGTTGCGCTCGGGCGTCGTGCGCGATCCGGACGGCGTGCAAAAAGTGCACGAGACGATGCTCGATGAGAGCCGCAAGATGCGCCAGATCATCGAGAAGTTGATTTTGCTCGCGCGTTTGGAACGCGAAGCCGAACCGCTCAGCGATGCGATCGATCTCAATTCGGTCGCGGCACGCGCGGTCGATGCGCTGCGCCCGCTCGCCGGAGAACGGCTGCACCTAGCAGCCGACGGCAGCGCAACGGTGCTCGGGGACGACAGCGAGCTGTACGAAGCGGTGAAGAACGTCGTCGAGAACGCCGTGCGCTACGCCCCCGCATCGCTGGTTGTCGTGCGCGTCGGAAAAGAGGGCGAAAGCGCGGTCCTCCAAGTCGAAGACCAGGGACCGGGCATGGCGCAGATCGACATCGAGCACGCCTTCGACCGGTTCTACCGCGGCACGTCGCATGGCGAAGTCGACGGCTCGGGCCTCGGCCTGGCGATCGCCAAGCGGGCGGTTGAGCGCATGGGCGGGTCGATCGCTTTGGAAAGCGCTTACGAGAAGGGGACGACGGTAACAATGCGTTTTCCGGTGGAGGCAAAGAGCGCAGGGTAGCAAACCAGGGCAAAAACGGCATACGCAGCGCCCCAGTACGGAGACCCAGCATGCTCGACACCCCTACCCTCTCCCGACGCAACGACCTCGGTTTATTTCTGCGGGCTCGGCGCAGCGCGTTGCGTCCAATCGATGTTGGGCTTGAAGACGATTCCGCGCGCAGGCATGTCGCCGGGCTACGCCGCGAAGAGGTGGCCAAGCTCGCAGGCATCTCCACTACCTGGTACACCTGGATCGAGCAGGCACGCGAGATCAACTTCTCGCTCGACGTGATCGACGAGATCGGTCGCGCGCTGTTGCTCACGCCGCACGAGATCGCCTACCTCAAGGTGCTCGCGTCGGATACGCCGCCGCAAAGTTGCACGCTCACGCCGGATGTGCCCGATGCGCTACGCAAGCTCGTCGAGCTGCATCGCGAAGCGCCGGCCTACATCTCAACGCCGCGCTTGGATCTGCTGGTATGGAATTCGTTCATGGGCGAGATGTTCGACTATACGCAAGACGGAGAGTTGCTCTCGCGTAACGTGCTCTGGCGCATATTCTTCGATCCTGCGCGGCGTCATCTCTACGCTGATTGGGAGACGGCCGCACGCGGCTGCGTCGCAGTTTTCCGCAATACCTACGCGACATATTACGGCGATCCGCACTTCGACGAATTGCTCGCAATGATGATGCAGCAACCCGAGTTCGAACGTATGTGGGCGGATTGGGAAGTATTGCAACCCGATGTGCCCGCGTTCTTGATTGCACATCCGCGGATGGGGTTGTGCGAACTGCATCCGATTCAGGCTTCGCTCGGCATCTCGCCGGGGTGCTATCTCGCGCTGTTTAGCTGTAAGAAGCTGAGTTAGTTCTTCCTTCGTTCGTAGTGACGTGCGGCTTTCTCGCGATTGCCGCACGTTTGCATGCTGCACCAAATGCGCGTGCCGCTCTTACTCTCGTCGAGGAAGAAGACGGCGCACGCATCGTTCGCGCACTGCTTCACGCGCGCAGCTTTCGCACTCGCGAAAAGCTCGACGATCGCTACGCAGATATCGGAGAGGAGCAGCGCGTGGCCGTCCGGGCCAATGGAGATGCGCGCAGTGCCGACACGTCCTTGCGCGGCGACCAGTGTGTAACGCGCGGTCAGATGCTCGTCAATCAAGCGATTGAGCGTCGCGAGTTCGCGGGTTGTGGCCCGGCCCTCGACATGCAAGGTCAGGACGGCGCGGCACGCATCGCGCAGCCGGTCCAACTGCGGGAGCCCCAGATCGGCAAACCGGGGATCATTGTTGGCGAGCGCGATCGGCAGTGAGTCTCTAACCTGCATAAATAACTAAGCCAGTTATAGCAGCAAACCGCTATAACTGGCAAAGTGATGTTTGATGGTTAGCTGTGTCCCTCGACTACGGCGCTACGCGCCTACGCTCGGGATGACAACTAGTTTTTCGGGAAGAGGCCTGCGAGCTTGAGCATGTACTCTTTGCGCGCCGCGAGCACGTCGTTGGTGAACGCGAAGGTGCGCTCGACGATCTGCGCCGGGGTAGGGAGCTCGCTCGTGCCGTTCTGCTGGAACAGCTCGGTCACCGACTCGATGGCCTTGACGTTGAGCTCTTGGGCTTGCTTGAGGCCGGTCAGGAATTCAGCCTGGGCCTTCTCGAGGAATTCGGTGTACGTATTCATGCGCTTAGTATACCAAGCGTATGGGAGATCTGTCAATTACGCTCGCCGGTAAAGCCCCGGTAGACCCGAATCAGGGTGTCTTTTTGGTCGGCCGTGAGCCGCGGGTCCAGCTTCACCGCCGACTCCACCGCGTCGGCCGCCTCGTTGCGGACGTCGTTGTCGAGCAGGCCGGCCTGGGCGTAGAAGGTCTCTGCCGAGAGGTGCAGCGCTCGTGCAATCTGCTTGAGGACCTCAGCTGACGGTTTGTAGAGTCCGCGCTCGACCTGGCTTAGGTAGGGGTTCGAGACCTTCGCGAGATCGGCGAGTTGTCTGAGTGAGAGATTGGCCAGCTCTCGCTGGGTCCGAATGAACTCGCCGAGACCTTTCAAGTGGTCGCGATTGTTCACCATGCGATGGTCGCCTCCGATGTTTCGTTGCGGACATACCGGCCCGGTGCCGGCTCGCCGGTAGTTGGTAATGTGTAGGGCGCCCGGCGCGCACCGCCGTGCGCATCGGCCCATGCCGCCCAATCTTGCCACCAGCTTCCCTGGTGTTTGCGTGCACGCGCGAGCCAGGTATCGGGCGTTTCGCCCGGCTCAACGCTCTCGTTCGTCCAGAAGCACGATTTCGGATTGCCCGGCGGATTGCAGATCCCGGCGATGTGGCCGGCATTCGTGCGCGTGTATCTCACCGGGCCGCTCACGTACTGCGAGGTTGCAAAGCTCGTGCGCCACGGCGCGATGTGATCGGCTTCGGCGCCGAGGATATACATCGGCGTCGTGACTTTGCCAAGGTCGATCGGTGCGTCGTTGAGCACGAAGGCATTCGGCACAACGAGCAAATTGTGCAGGTAACACGCGCGTAGATACTGCGAGTGCATCGCCGCGGGCATGCGCGTCGAGTCCGCATTCCAGGTGAGAATGTCGAACGCGGGCGGCTTTTTGCCCATGTACCAATTGGAAACGACGTAACTCCAAATCAGATCGTTGGCGCGCATCCAGTCGAAGGTGTGCGCCATTTCGGAGGACTCGAGAAAGCCTTGCTCGCTCATCTGCCGCTCGAGGCGCGCAATCGTGGTCTCGTCGGTGAAGACGCCCAGATCGCCGGGCTCGGCGAAATCGACGATCGTGTTGGTCAGCGTCACGCTGCCGATGCGATGCTCTTCGCCCTTCGCGGCGAGATACGCGAGCAAGAGCGCGCTCATCGTGCCGCCGAGGCACAACGAAGCGAGATTGACCTGCGGCGCGCCGGTGAGTTTTTGCACGACGTCGAGCGCGGTCAGCAACCCTTGCGTGAAATACGTGTCCATCGTGAAGTCGCGCATCGACGCATCGGGATTGCGATAGCTGATCATGAAGACTTGATGGCCACGCGACACCGCCCATTCCACGAACGAGCGTCCGGGCGCAAGATCCATGATGTAATACTTGTTGATCCACGGCGGCGACATCAAGATCGGCCTCTCGTACACGGTCTCGGTTTGCGGCGTGTAGGCGATCAGTTCGAAGAGCTCATTGCGAAAGACGACTTCGCCTTCCGTCGCCGCGAGGTTCTCGCCAAGCGTAAACGGCGAGCTGTCGACTTGCTTGGGATAGCCGCCATTGTTCCGCATGTCGTCGAGCATCTCGGAGAGGCCCTTGACCAGACTCTCGCCACCGGTGTTCATCGCTTCTTTGATCACCGACGGATTGAGCCACGGCAGATTGCTCGGCGCGAGCGCGTCCATCATCATGTTCATGGCGAAGCGCGCCTTGCGTTTGGTCGGATCGGGCAAACGCGAGCTTTCGACCATCTGCTGCGCGTATTGACGGCGTAGCAGATACTCCTCGACCATCGAGAGTAAGAACGGATTGCCCGTCCATGCGGGATCGCTGAAGCGTTTATCGCTGGCAATCTCCGCGGGCGGCGGCGGATTCTCGCCTTGCATGCGGCGCAAGGCGTTGAGCGCAACGCTCTGTTGCGCAAGCATCATACTGGTGACGAGCGTGCCCATGCGCAACGGATCGCTCATCACTTCGAGCGTCACGGCGCGCAACGCATCGTTGAGCGATGCCGGATCGGCACCGGAGAGATCGAGACCATAGCTGAACTCTTCGAGCGGTACCGCGCCGATCATCACATGTACATGCCTCCGTTGACGTCGTAGGTCGAACCCGTGATGAATCCGGAGTTATCGTCGACGAGGAAGCGCACGACGCGCGCAATCTCCCAGGGCTGACCGAGGCGATCGACCGGCGTGCGGCTGCGGGCGATATCGATTGCCGCTTGCGGCATCGACGCAACCATCTCGGTTGCGGTGAAACCGGGTGCGACCGCGTTCACGGTGATGCCGGCGCGCGCGGTTTCGAGCGCGAGCGTTTTGGTGAGGCCGAGCAATCCCGCTTTAGCTGCGACGTAATTTGCTTGCCCGAAATTGCCCGTGTGGCCGACGACCGAACTGATGTTGACGATACGGCCATAACCTTGCTCGAGCATGTGGTCGAGCACCGCTTTGATCATAAAAAACGGTCCTGAAAGGTTCACATTCAGGACCGCTTGCCATTCGTCGACCGTCATCTTGCGCGCCGTGTGATCTTTGGTGATGCCGGCGTTGTTGATGAGGATGTCAATCTTGCCGTTCGCCGCGATCACCGCTTGCGCTGCAGCCGCACATGCGTGCGGATCGGCGACATCGGCTTCATAAAATTGAACGAGTGTTGCGCTGCCGTTAAGTGAAGCGCGAAGTACTTCCGTGCGTTCGCGGTCGGCGAGAACGCCGACCACAGCCACAATCGCTCCGTCGTTGGCGAGCGCCGACGAAATCGCGCCGCCTATACCGCGCGAACCTCCCGTCACGATCGCCACTCGACCATCGAGCCGCTTAAGCGTGCCCGAGCTGGCTGTCGAGGTGGTTACCATCGCTACTACTTTGTACCCATCTGCTATGCATACCTAGCGAAGGATAAAGAAAATCTTAGGAAGTTTTCCTTCCCTTGCCCAGCGACGTTAACACGCGGCGAGTAAGCCGACGCAGCAGGAGAGTCCCCTTTACGTCGCCGGCTTGCCGCCCCGCTCGAGTAGCGCGGCGAGTTGACGGTTCTTGGCTTCTTCGATTGCGAGCTTAGCCTGAAGGGCAGCGTTTTCGGCGGCGCTGCGCTCGACCGCCACGTGATCGTACGCGACCGCTGCGTCGGATGCGAACGACTCGAGCACCTCGCGTTCGTTCGGATCTATCGCTGCACCGCTGGAATGCGGGCCGAAGAAGGCGCAGCCGAGCAGCCGATTTCGGCCTAAGAGCGGCACAACGAGATCGTCGCCGCGCACCATCGCACTGCGCTCCGCGTGCAACTCCATCACCATCGGCGCATCAGGATCGAGCTCGCGGTCGACACGCACGTACGCAAGTTTCAGCGCTGCTGCGGCCTCGCCGGCTAACATAACGTCGATGGCGCCTTCGTTTTGCGCGAACATCATCGCTTTCCCCACCGTGCGCAAACGCTTCTCGGCATCGTGCAGCATCCGAAAGAGGTTGCGCTCGAATGCCGCGTTGATCCAAACGTGCACTTTGCTCATGCCGATGCCGATGAGGACCGCGCTCGCAAGCTCAATCGCCACGCCAAATCGTGTCAATTCTAGGCGACTCTTGGCGATGGCTTCGAGCAGCGCCAGCACGGCGACGGCGATCGTCGTCAGCGTGCCATAGACGAGCGCGCGACTGATGAAGAAGCGGACGTCGATCACGCGATATCGCAAGATCGCGTAGGCGACCGAAAGCGGAATGAAGATCGTCAGGCACAGTAGCACGTTCACGGCCGTCAGCGAGAGGTGGATGTCCAGATAATCGCTGAGGAACGCCGGTACCACGAAACTTGCGTCACCAATGACGAAGCCGAGCGCAACCCATTGCATGCGCAAGCGCTCGTTCGAGGGAGCACGCAGATAATTCACCGCAAACATCGCGACCGCGGCGACGGACAGCGCGTACAGGAATGCGTCGTTGAGTTGCGCGAGGCGACCGACCCATGACGCGCTGCCCCGTGCGCCCCAGGCGAACGTGATCGAGTACTGATTGATTGCGTCGAAGACGAGCAGCCCCGCTCCCGCGAAGGTGAGCGCGATAGCGGTGTTCCGCACTGCACGCGACGGTCGCTCGCGTGGAAAGAGCATCGCAAAGACGACGCCGGCGACTGCGCCCACGATGATCGAGGCGTTCACGAAAAACACGTTCGGCAATATCCAGGCGTCGCTGAAAAACGCGTATGGCGCAAAGCCGGGCTGGTTCGCCATGGCGATCGCGAAGAAGCTCCACGTCAGCAGGGACGGGCGTAACAGGACGAGCGCCATGGCGATTGCGAGAAACGCGAGTCGCTCGAGCGTTTCGATGGTGTTGGTGATGTTTGCGGCCGCCGTTCGCGGGTACGGCGTCGCAACGAGCGTTACGGTGCGTCGCCGGGTGCCTTCGATGACGGGCAGCGTGATTTGCGCGCCGGGCGGGGCCACCGACAGGTAGATCAGACGGCGGCGCTCGTGCAGGCCAATTGCCTCGACGTCTACACGGTCGCCGGCTCGCAAACCCGCCCGGGCCGCGGGAGAATCCGGCTGAACGACGTCGATGCGTCCGCCGATTCCTGCGGTGAAACCGAAGGTCCCGTACGGATGCCAGGGGAGTGCGAAATCTCCGGCAAACTCCGCTGCGCCTGCCAGCGTCAGCGCGATGATCAGCGTGACGCGGAGCGCGCTACGCCATGTCCAGCCCGCCGTTGACGTGGAAGGCTGCGCCGGTGATATAGCCGGATTCATCTTCGCATAGGAACTTCACGACGCGCGCGACTTCTTCCGGTTTCCCCAGACGTTTGGTCGGGATCTTGTCCACAACTTTCTTGAGTGCTTCCTCCGGCATCGCCGAGACCATCTCGGTTGCGATAAAGCCGGGCGCGACGACGTTGGCGGTGATGCCTTTGTTTGCGGTTTCGAGCGCGAGCGATTTGGTGAATCCGAAAAGGCCGGCCTTCGACGCGGCGTAGTTGGCTTGCCCGACGTTGCCGGTCGATCCGATGACCGAGCTGATGTTGATGATCCGCCCGGAGCCGCGTTCGATCATATGCTCGAGAATCGCCTTGGTCATATTGAATGCGCCGGAGAGATTGACATTGATGACGTTGGTCCAATCTTCCGCGCTCATCTTGCGCAACGTTTTGTCGAGCGTGATGCCGGCGTTGTTGATCAGAAAGTCCACGCGGCCGAATTCTTTGATCACTTCGTCGACGACGCGTTTGCAGTCTTCAAAGTCATCGACGCGACCTTGATGCACCGACACCGAATAGCCCTTGTCACGAAGCGCTTCAACGCACTTTTCCGCCGATTCTGAGCCTTTGTTATATCCGGCGGCAACGTGCGCGCCCGCTTCGGCGAGTGATTTCGAAATCGCCGCGCCGATGCCGCGCGTACCGCCGGTAACAATTGCAACGCGTTCTTTGAACATCCGCTCCTCCCGCTGGTGGAAGGCTCTACTGCGATGCTTTAGCGGTAAATCCCGCGTGGTATACGCAGCGTCCTTCGACAAGCTCAGGACAAGTTCAAGGATACATTGTCGGCGGAACAGGTGTTGCCGTTGCTAGCGGCACGGGCGAAGCGGTGTAGGTGACGACAACGGTAAATGCGGTCGGCGCATCGGCACTTGCAAGCAGCACGCTGCGATTGACGCCGCTTGCCGTGATCTGCACTGCAACCAATCGATTTCCGCCCAGTGCGCCCGGCATCGCCGCGAAGGTGTACGGCACGTCGCTTGCGTTTGCACCGGCAAAGAGCGGATCGTATGCGCCGAGCTGGCTTGCGGTGAGTGGACTTGCGCTAAAGTTATCGATGCCGGCGAGCGTGTCGCCCGCGGTGGCGACATTCCCAGGGCCAAGCGTGTAGCGCGTGACGGTCTTCGTCCCGGCGGCAAAATTGTAGGCCCAACGATAGGTGCGGTGCGCGCCGTCTTCGGTGAAGACGTCGACCTCATGGCCATCGCTGTTGCTTGCACCGAGCGCATCGGTCGCGGGCACGTACACGGCCATCGAACTCGACGCCTCGGCGGACATCCGCTCGATCAGCCGTTCGGCGTTCGCCACGGCGTTCAGGCGCGCGTTGGCCGACGCCGACCAGAAGACCATGCGGTCCGCGAAGGCGAGCACGCACCAGACGATCGTCACGCCGATGGCCGCTCCGATGACCGTTTCGATGAGGGTGAAGCCCGCCTGGCGGCCCATGCACGCGGATGAGTGCCCGCGTTGCCGCCGCCTGGGACTTTGTGGTACAAAGTAGAGAACGATGATAGATCTCGAACGCGCGATGCTCGATATCGCCGAAGTCCGCGACCGCCTCGCGATGACGCAGCGTTTCCGCGGCATCTCCGGTATCGCTGCGATCGCATCGGGCTGTTTTGCGATCGCTGCCGGCGTGCTCCAAGCCCTGCTGGTTGCAATGCCGAGCAGCGGCTACGAGACACGCGTGTACGCGTCGATTTGGCTCGTGTGCGGAACGGCTGCGCTGATCGTCAACTATGCGTCGATCGCGCACTGGTTCGTGAGCGATGAAAGCATCCGCGACCGTTGGCAGACCCGCACCGTCGGCCTTGCAATCCTGCCGGCAATTGCGCTCGGCGCAGCGCTGACGCTCGCGCTGGTGTTGCGCGGCGCCTTTTCGTATCTGCCCGGCGTGTGGTACGGCTGTTACGGCGTCGGTCTCTTTGCATCGCGCACGATGCTGCCGCGCGACGTGCTGCCGATCTCCGCATTTTTCTTGCTTGCGGGCATCGCGCTGCTCTTCGCGCCCCCGTCGATTGCACTCGCGTGGTGGGTGCTGCCGGTTGGCTTCGGGGTCGGACAGATTGCGATCGGCGTGCTCGTTTCGCGCGATCGCCGGGTGAATCCATGAGTCCAACCGATCTCGATCGCGTTTTTCACGAACGCGGGCGTCTCGCGATCTGTTCGACGCTGGTCGCACATCCCGACGGCGTCTCGTTCACGCAGCTGCAAGATGCGTGCGCGTTGACCGACGGCAACCTCAACCGCCACTTGCATGCGCTCGCCGAGGACGGCATCGTGCAAACGCAGCGGAAAACCGGCTCGGGTCGCCCGCAGACGATCGTGCGCATCACGCCCGCGGGACGCGATCGCTTTCTTGCGTATATCGATGCACTCGAGCACATCGTGCGCGAGGTTCAGCGTTCGATGAGTTCGAGCGAGTCGCCGATGCGCGCGATGCCCGCGCGCGGCACGTCGCAGTAGATCCCCATCCAGTTCGCGCGCGCCTGCGCCACGTAGCGGAGAATGCGTGGATCGACATTGCCCCCGCGTAGATCGTAGGTCGGCACGACACAGCGCTCGATCGGATAGCGCACGCGAAGCGTCACCTCGCCCAACTGCAGTTCACGACCGGTCAGCGCGCCTTCGTCGAGCGCGATGCCGTCCTGCGCCTCGACGTAAAAGTTCGGACGAAAGCGTTCCCACTCGACGCGATAGCCCACGAACGCTGAAAGGCCGTCCAGCCAACGGTCGATGATCAGCGAGACCGGCGCGTCATCGAAGAACCGCTCGTCCTCGCTGTGCTCGAGGTGCGCCGGCGGAGCGAGTGCGCGCGCCTCGTCGATCGTGTGCTGCAGGTGGAAACGGTCGTTTTCTTTGCCGCGCGCGGGTTGGCCGGTACGCGGCCCGTCATCGTTGATCAGCGCGGTCGCGCGGTCGCCCTCGAGGCCGTTACCCCACACGGCGGCGGCCTCAAGCTCCTCGCCGTGGAGACTTTTGACCGGGTAGCGCCGGATCGCGCGCAACGTGCCAATCTGCATAGTCCCTAAGTACCGTAGGAAGGGTCAAGTTTCCTCAAGAACGGGGCGGCCACTATGGAGGACGTGCACGACGAGCGCCCGGTCCTGCGCGCGCTCGCGATCGGCGAGATCTTCGATCGCGCCGTCACCATGTACGTCCGCAACTTCGTGCCCTTTACGCTGATCGTGCTGACCTTGCTCGTCCCGGTCGGGGTGCTGCAGTACCTGTACACCGATCGCGCGGGCGAAAGTTTTGCGCAATTGCTGCGCCAGATGCAGCACCCCGGCTTGTCCCCACAATTCGACACCTCGCAGCTTGCGGCGCTCGCCGTGATCGCGCTGCTCGTGCTGTTGCTCGCGCCGTTTAGCAACAACGCGGTGGCGGTCGGCGTCGCCGCGATCTATGCCGGGCGTACGCCGAGCTATCGCGAGGGTTTCGCGCGCGTGCTCGCACGCTGGGCGCCGTTGCTCGGCACCTCGATCCTCTCGATGTTAATCTTGATCGGGACGTATTTTGCGCTGGTCATTGCGTTTGCCATCGTCGCCGTTGTCGGCGTCGCGTTGTCGCGCGGCTCGGTCGTCTTGGGCGTGACCTTCGCCATTATCGCGGTCGTGCTACTCCTCGCTGCGATCGTCGTATTCATCGTTCTTGCCGTGTGTTGCGCTTTTGCGTTGTATGCAACGACCATCGAAGCGAGTCGTCCGGCGGATGCAATCGGGGAGGCGTTCCGCCGGATCTTCAATCGGCGCGAGTTTCCCAAGGTCGTGCTCATCTCACTTGCCTATATGGCGCTCGAAATCGGGGCGCTCATCCTCTCCGGCGTCATCGGAGTGATGATCCTCGATTTCACGCACAGCACGGCCGCGGAAATCGCGTCGGGCACCGTGATCAACGCGATTTTGACTTCGTTTCTTACGGTACTTTTGGCGGTGTACTACTACGACGTGCGCACGCGCACGGAAGGATTGGATCTGGAAGTCGCGCTCGAACGCCTGACGGCGCCGGCGTGAAGCCGCCGCCAACCAACATCGTAACCGCGGTTCGCGCCGAGCTTGCCGTGCCCGGCCGCTATCATCTGATGAGCCCGAGAGCCGAACATCAGTCGCTTGCCGGTCGGATCTTGCAGTGGCTTTGGGATCGCTGGAGCGATATTTTTCGCGCGCTGACCAGCCACATCAAGATTGGCCCGCGGGGAACCTCGTTGATCGGCGACCTGGTGGTCGTCGTCTGCGTCGTCGCGATTGCGGCGATCGCTGCGCATCTGCTGGTGCAGCTGCAGTACGAACGCGGTCGCCGCGAACGTGCGATCGCGCTCGCTCCCGCGCGCAGCGCGCACGCTTTGGCGGCCGCGGCACTTGCGGCAGCGAATGCAGGCGATTACACGCGCGCCATCCGGCTGACGTTCATCGCCGCAGTGACGCTCCTCGATTTGCGCGGCGTGATGCGCGACGAACGCTCGGCGACGATCAATGAACTACGGCAAAGGCTGCACGAGCGCGACGAAGAGCTCGACGGACCCTTTGCGGAGATCGCGCGACTCTACACCGTCGCGGCCTACGCGCAAACCCCGCCCGGATCGCAAGCGTGGCAACGTGCCCGTGCCGCCTACGACGACCTCGCGGCGAGCGCACCATCATGAGAACGCGTATCGTCGAGCTCGTTGCGCTCGTCGCGTTGTTGGGTTTGCTGGTGCTCCTCGCGAGCAGTTCGACCGAGCAGCCCGGTTCGAATCATTCGACCTACGACACCGGACCGAACGGCTATCGAGCGCTATACGGCGTGCTCGCGCGCGAAGGCATTCCGCTCACGCGGCTGGAGTTGCCGCTCGGACAGCGCGATCCGCAGATCCGCGTGCTCGCGCTCACGACCGCGGGCTACGACCGCAGCGACGTGCGGCGCCTGCAGCTCTTCATGCGGCACGGCGGCGCGGTGCTGGCGTTCGCGCAGATCGATGGTCTACACGCCACGCGCACCTTCAACGCAAAGAAGTACGCGAATCTCGCGCTGCAAAAAAATCCCCGGGCAGCGCTCGGCGTCTACGATGCGGTCGTGGGCAAAGGTCTGGTCGCGTTCGACGAGCGACCGTACGGTTACGACCGGACGCGCTCGCTCTGGTCAGTATTGCCCGCAGCGGTACACGCGGCGGTATGGGTCGCGTTGTTGGCGGTCATCCTCGCATTGATCGAATCCAACGTGCGCTTCGTGCCGCCGATTCTGCGCGAACCGCCGGCCGATCGCGATTCCTCCGATTATCTGCGTTCGATGGCCGCGCTCTTGCGCCGCGGGCGCGCCGGGCGCACGACGATCGAGCGATTTGCTCGCGCCTATCCGAGATCGAACGAGTTGCTCGAGCTTGCGGCGATAACGCGGCCGAACGACGCACAAGTGCTACGCGCGGCCGTGCTTTACGCCGCGCTACGAAAGGAACACGCGTGACTTCTTCCTCTTCGGTTGCCGACATCGCTGCGCGCATGCGCACGGCAATCGGCGTCGCCGTCGTCGGCAGCGAACGCGTCACGTTCGGTCTGCTGGTCGCGCTGTTCTCGCG
>JBAUEZ010000224.1:0-4239 GCA_049678885.1 Candidatus Aquilonibacter sp.
CCGCTTTCGTTCTTACTTCCGCATCGTCCGAGGTGATCATGTTCCGTCACGTCCTCGTTCCGCTCGATCCTCAATTCCAAACGCGGCGTGCACTCGAAATTGCCGGGACACTGGCCGCTGCCGAGCACGCGCGAATCACGCTGCTCTATGTTGCCGATCTCTCGCGCATGTTTCGCTACGCGACCTTCACGCTAATCGATCAGGAGACGATCGATCGCTATAGGGCGCAGAGCGAGGAGTTTCTTCGCAATGCCGCATCGGTGCTGGCCGAGTTCAACGTCGTCGCAGAGACACGGATCGCGCGCGGGACCCCGGTTTCGACGGCGATCAACGCAACCGCCACGGCGATCGGTGCCGACGCGATCGTGATGGGCACACACGGCCGCAAGGGGTTCTCCCATGCTTGGTGGGGCAGCGTCACCGAAGAGGTCCTCCGTGATGCCACCGTGCCGGTCATCGTGATCAACGAGCACACGCAAACTCTCGGAGTGACCGCCTAACAACACAGCGAAGCACGCGGGGTGACGTACACCGAGCAGTTTCGCGTCAAGCCCGGCGAGCGCGTCGATCTCGAACGCATCGACGCGGGCTTCAAAGACGGCGACAAAGCGGCCGCGGCGGACCAAATGGAGCACGACATCGAGCGGCTCTGCGAGCTGCAGTATTTGCTCTACGCCGGCCGCAAGCACGCGCTGCTGATCATCGTGCAAGGACTGGACGCCGCGGGAAAGGACGGCACGATCAAGCACGTCTTTAGCGGTGTCGATCCGCAAGGCGCGCGCGTTCATTCATTCAAGGAGCCGACCGCAGTCGAGCTCGCGCACGATTTTCTCTGGCGCGTCCACGCCCAAACGCCGGCGCTCGGCGACATCATGATCTTCAACCGTTCGCACTACGAAGACGTGCTGATCGTCCGCGTGCACAACCTCGTGCCCAAAGACGTCTGGTCGAAGCGCTACGACCTGATCAACGACTTCGAGCGGAACCTCACCGACGCGAACACGACCATCCTCAAGTTCTTTCTGCACATGAGCCCGCAAGAGCAGCTCAAACGCTTCAAAGCGCGGCTCGACGATCCGCAACGCCAGTGGAAGATCAGCATCGCCGACTACACCGAGCGCGCGTACTTTCCGCAATACACCGAGGCCTACAAGGAAGTGCTCGAGCGCACGAGCACGCCGCGCGCACCATGGTTCATCATCCCGTCAGACCACAAGTGGTTCCGCAATCTGGTGGTCTCGAAGATTGTCGTCGAAGCGCTCGAGTCGCTCGATCTCGGCCTCCCGCCGACCACCGTCGACATCGACGAGATTCGCCGCAAATACCATGCGGCCAAATCCGACGGCTAGCGGGCAATGCCGTACCCGTGATCCCATTCTCTCGGATGCGCATTAACAGTCATTAAGGGAGGCCTTAACAGCGCAGCGAACCCTCTTAAGCGGAGGTGTCCGCACTATGGATGATGTTTCTCGTAAGGGCTTCCTCGCAGGGAGCGTGGCGGCGGCCGCGCTCGCAGTCACGCCGATCGAGGCGTCGGCCACCTCGACGAGCGGACTGACGCTCACCACCTTGCGCGACGGCAACGTCGATCATCTCGGCATCCGCACCAGCGCAGGCATCATCGACGTCTCACGCGCCGGTCACGCACTCGGAATCAACACCTTGCCAAAGACGGTCGACGACGTCGTGTGCGGTCGCGGCACGATCAGCGCGTTGCACCGCATCGTCGCGCACCCGCCGAAGAGCACGCTGCGGAGCGAAACGTCGGTGCAGTACGGCCCACTCGTCTCGCACCCCGAAAAGATCCTGTGCGTCGGCTTGAACTACCGCGCGCATTTGGCCGAGACCAACATGAAGCCGCAGCCGTATCCCGATCTGTTCAATAAATACAACACGTCGCTCAACCGCCACAACGGCACGATCGCCGTCTCGGCGCTTCCGCTCACGCAATTCGACTACGAGTCGGAGCTGGTCGCGATCATCGGCAGAGAGGCGCGCAACGTATCCGAAGCGGATGCGCTCAACTGCGTCTTCGGCTACGCGTGCGGGAACGATTTCAGTGCGCGCGATGCGCAACTGCGCGTCTCGCAATGGATGACCGGCAAGACGCCGGATCAGTTCGCTCCGCTCGGCCCGTGGCTGGTCACCGCCGATCAGATCCCGGATCCGCAAACGTTGCAGATCCAGACCTTCGTCAACGACGAAACGACGCCGCGCCAAGACATGAACACCTCGGAGATGATCTTCTCGACTGCGAAGATCATCAGCTACATGTCCGAGTTCATCACGCTACGGCCGGGCGACGTCATCTACACCGGGACGCCGAGCGGCGTCATTCTCGGCTACCCGAAGGAGAAGCAGGTCTGGCTCAAAGCGGGCGATCGCATCACGACCAAAATCGCGAAACTCGGCACGCTGCAATTCACACTAACGTAGCGCGCAGATGCGTATGAAGTAACCGTTAATCTGGTACGCCCATGAGAGGCCGGAGCACCGTCCCGGGGAATAGAGGAGAGCGATGAAAGCGCTGCTCGGGGTTCTCGGCCTCTTGAGCCTGCTCTACGGATGTGGTGGCGGGGGTTATCTTCCGTACGCGCCACGTGCGCTCGACTCGCTGCAGATCGGTACCCTGGTGAACGAGGCCGCACTCTCCACCGGCGCGCCGCCGGGCTTGGTGCGGGCGGTACTCATGGCCGAGTCGTCCGGCGACCCCTCAGCCATCAGCCTTGCCGGTGCCGAAGGGCTCATGCAACTGATGCCCGGAACCGCCGCGGGCTGCGGCGTCTCCGATGCGTTCGATCCAAGCGCGAACGTGCAGTGCGGCGCTGCCTATCTCAAACGAATGCTCGAGCGCTACCACGATAACATCACCTTGGCCGTCGCCGCGTACAACGCCGGCCCGGGAGCGGTCGATAAATATCACGGCGTTCCGCCGTATCCGGAAACGCAGGCGTATGTCGCCCGCGTGATTTCGGCCTACCAGAGCTACTAGCTTCCGATCCGTATGGCCACGATTACCGAACGCCAGCCGCACCCGGTCGTAAATCTTGCCGCGCTGCGGCTACCGATCCTCGATCGCTACCTGCTGCGCGAGATGATCGGCCCATTTCTTTTTTCATTCTTCGCCTATCTGATCTTCTGGGCGCTGAATATCTTCGTCATCGCAGCTGATTACATCATCAATCAGCACGCGCCGGTCTTCTTGGTCCTGCGCTTTGTGCTCTTCCGCGTGCCGCAGGCGATTCCGATGGCGTTTCCATTCGCTTCGCTCTTCGCGGCTTTACTCGCGATGGGGCGCGTCATGGGCGATAACGAGATCACCGCGATGCGAACGTCGGGCATTCCGGTTTGGCGTATCGCGCTCACGCCGCTCATCTTCGGTTTCGCAATGTTCGTCGTGTGCTATGAGATGAACGAGCACGTGGCTCCGGCGGCGGTCGACATCTCGACACGCACCTTCTATCAGATCATCTACCACACCGATTCGTTACCGGTCGAACCGCAATTCTTCCGCAAGGATCCCGACAACGGCAACGTCTTCTACGTCAATCAAGTGCTACCGGACGATAAGACGATGCAAGGCGTCCAGGTTTTCAAGCTCGGCCGCTACGGTGTCTTCGTCGAGACGCTGCAAGCCAAGACCGCCATCGTCCAAGATACGAAGCTCGCGCTGCAAGACGTTATCGACACGCGCTATAACAGCGACGGCTTCATGACCAGCCAACAGCACGTCAAAGAGATCCTGATCGGTCTTCCGCTCGCGGAGACCGCCGCGCAGTTCATGAGCTCGCAAAACTCCGACCCATGGACGATGTCGAGCAAAGATCTCTCGGCACAGGTCAAAGCGCTGCAAGCGCAGGGCATCGGCGGCTCGGCGCTGGGCAGCATGCAGATCAATCTCGCAAACAAACTCGCATGGCCCTTTGCTTCTTTCATCGGCGTAGTACTAGCGATTCCACTCGCGATGCGCTTCGGCAAACGCGGGCGAACGCTCGGTATCGCAATGGCAATCCTCGCATTCTTCGTCTACTTTTTGATGACGTCGGCAGCCGCAGCGCTGGGCCGCAACGCGAAGATCGATCCGGTCTTTGCCGCGTGGCTCCCCAATATCATCATGGGCGGTACCGGCCTCGTCTTACTCTGGTTGGAAGAACACTAGCGAGTGCAATCACGATCGCGCGGCGGTCGAGGTATTGCGATAATCGCGTGCTTCATCGCCGTCTTCGCCACGTATATACC
>JBAUEZ010000225.1:0-9340 GCA_049678885.1 Candidatus Aquilonibacter sp.
GTATGTCGACGAGCTCTTGCAAGGACTCGGCGCAACCGCCGAACCGCGCGTGCGCAGCGAACTCGCGCGCAGCGAAGTCGATCTCGCGAGCGTACGCAATGACTTGGAAAAACTCGCGTTGTTCGGGAAGAAGATCACCTACAAAGCGCTCGAGGGCGAATCGCTCGCGATCGAGGATCCCAAAGCCTACCGCTATGCGAGTGCTTTAGTGGAAGGACATGTCAGCGAAGCGCTCGGCATCGCGCACGAGTTCTTTGCCAACGATCCACGCGGAGCAGCGATACCGCTGCTCTCGGCGCTCGCCACGGAGTGTGGGCTACTCTGGGAGCTTGCGCGGCCGGGTGGGGAGCTGCCGGCGCGCGCCAAATGGCGCGAGCGTATCCTGCGACCGATCGCCGGACGCGTCGGCGAGCGCCGTGCCCGCATCGCGTACGAACGGGCGGTGCTCGGCGTCGAAGCGATCGTTACCGGCGCGGCCGGTAGCGACCCCGACGACCATCGCACCTTGGTCGAGCGGATCACCGCCGAGCTGTCCGGCCTGAGCCGCCGGTAACTGCCGATAACTGTAGGAGTTATGGACGTCGTCGATACGCCGCCGGCTACTTCGTACGACATCGACCCAAAGGAACAGCTTTCGGACGATGTCGATCGGGTGCGCACCGAGCGCGACGAGCTCGACAGGCAGATCGCCACCGACCGCGAGCGGATGGTGCCGATTCGTACTGCCCTCGACAACATGGTCAACGCGGCCTGGCGCGATGTGTACGGCCAGCAGCAGCGGATGCGCGAGCGCGACACCATCTCGAGCGCGTTGACGCTGGGCTGGACCGGTGCCTACCAAATCGTCGTCGCCGCGTTCTTCGTCCTCGGCGCGGCCGGGGCGATCTACGCGCTGCAGGGCAGCGGGTTCATACTTGCGCTCGGGGCCTACCTCGTGCTGGCGTTCATCGGCTACCTGGTCGCACGCGACCAGTGCCTTGCGCCGATCAAGAAGGCCCGCGCGGACTATCTCGGCAGCGACGGCAAGGATGTACGCTTCGTGGCCTTCACGCGCTACGAACCCTCCCTCAATCATCCGCTGATCGGTTACGACGGCCCGACGGACGGCGCGTTCGAGGACCGCGCATGGAAGATTCCGGGCGTGCGCGAGAGGGACGCGCTCACCGAGACCTTCCTCGAGGTCATCGACGAACGGCGCGGCAATGTGCTGCTGACACGTTTTCCGGATAAGAAACCCACGCTGGTCCACGCAGACCTGGAGAACCCGTTCATCCGCTCGTACGGCGTGTTCTTCCAGCGCGCGCTCGAGCGCCATATGCCGCAGGTTGCAACGCAGGCCGAGGAGTTCCGCGAGATCGTGGCGCGCATGGGCGAACGCAAAGCACTCGACGATCGTTTGCGGCGCATGGAAGAAGAGCTGCGCGAGTACGACGGTACGGCCGCGATCATCAAAGCGCTCGCGCTTCCGGCCACGGTGCGCAACCAGTTGATTCACCAGGTCATTCTCTACCGGCTCGACGATCCGGCGGTGCGGCGTGGACTGTTCCTGATCGGCAGCGACCGCATCGATCTCACCGACGTCATGCAAGCTATTGCGCGTGCGGCGGCCGCAACGCTGCTCCACCTTTCATTTTCACAGATCAAGATTGGGTATGTCGGTCAAGGCGCTTCGACGGTTGGGCGCATCTTTGCGACCTCCAAACGCGCACGTGCGATCATCTTCATCGACGAAGCCGAGCGGTTTTTCTCGACAACCGGTTCCGCGGCGTACGAATCGATGCGCAAAGAGGTCGTGCAAGCGCTGTGGACCGAGTGGGAAGGGCTTGAAGACCATATCGGCGCGTGGGTCGTTGCGGGCGCGACAACGCCCGAAGGGCTCGACGAAAGCGTCATCGCGCGATTCGGCGCGGTTATTGACCTGGCGCCGCCGACGCTTGGCAACGCGGACCCGGCGACGATCGTTCTCGACACCGCGGCCGAGAGCACGCCGAGCAGGGAAGAACCGGACGCCGACGTTGAGTTGCCCGAGCCGGTCGTCAAGCGCAATCGTATGCTTGCAGCGATGTTCGCGCACGTCGCGACAATGGAATCGCAGGGCATCACCGTACCGCGCGCGGTCCTTGTCGCCGGTGCGTCACCAGCGGCGCGCA
Source organism: Candidatus Aquilonibacter sp. (assembly GCA_049678885.1). Taxonomy (GTDB): domain Bacteria; phylum Vulcanimicrobiota; class Vulcanimicrobiia; order Vulcanimicrobiales; family Vulcanimicrobiaceae; genus Aquilonibacter. The sequence goes on from JBAUEZ010000225.1 coordinate 2,151, forward strand.
TGGCCACGATCAAGAACATCGCCGATCAAACCGGCCTTGCGGTCATCCCCGCCTTCATCGACGATCTCGACAGCGCGCTTGTCACGGCACGCGCAAGCGCCCACGCGATCGTTGCCGTCGAGGTCCCTAGCTATGGAGATCCGGGATCGATCGCCCACCTGGCCGTGACGATCGATCGGCTTACCGCGGCGAAGGAGCTGATCTTCATCATTGCCGAGACGGCCGACGCCGCTGCGCTCGATCCCGAACTGCGCAGCCGCTTCCCCGAGTTCATCGACTTGACCGAGCTTGCGCCCGACGCGCGTCGCGCAAGGCTCGTCGAGCTGCTCGGCCACAAACCGCTGGGTTTCGACCTCAATGCGGCGATGGAGGGGCTCGAGGCGCAGACCGAAGGGATGACCGAGGAGCAGTTGCGCCACTTTGTGGACGAGGCCGGGCGCGCCGCGGCACTGCGTGCAATTGACATCGGCGCACCCGATCATGTGATCGTGGAGCTGGAAGACTTCCCGCGCCGTGGCGCAGCTGAACCTGCGACGAAAGACGACGAGGCAGCCCTCTAGCCCAAGGCGAAGAGCGCCTTCGTCCCATGGAATATCGCACGTACGCCTCGCCGTTCTCTTGGAGATACGGCCGCGCCGAGCTACGCACGCTTTTTTCCGAGGAAGAACGGCGTAAACTCTGGCGTGCGGTCTGGGTTGCGCTCGCGCAGGCGCAGGCGCGCGAGGGCCTCGTCTCCCCTGAAGAGGTTGCCGATCTGCGCGCACACGCGCAGGAGATCGACATCGAGGCGGCACTCGCCATCGAGCGCGAGATTCATCATGATTTGATGGCAGAGATCCGCGTTTTCGCTTCGCAGGCGAAGATCGGCGGCGGCAAACTCCATCTTGGCGCAACCTCGATGGACATCGAGGACACGGTGGAGACGTATCGTTTACGCCTTGCGCTTTCTGCAGTCGGTGCGAATATCGACGAACTGCTGCGAAGCTTTGCCGCGAAAATTCGCCCGTATGCGGATCTGGTCTGCATGGCGTTCACGCATCTGCAGCCGGCCGAACCGACGACACTCGGGTATCGACTCGCCGTCTACGCGCAAGATCTCCTGATCGACGATACCAATTTGCGCTTCGTCTTCGAGCAATTGACGACGAAGGGACTGCGCGGCGCGGTCGGCACGGCCGCCTCGTACGAGCACCTGGTCGACCATCGCGGCACGTCGGCGGCGCTCGAAGCGTACGTGCTCGAGCAGTTCGGCCTGCAGGCGCGTGATGTGAGCACGCAAACCTATCCGCGCAAGCTCGACTACTTGTTGCTCTCGGCTCTCGCCGGCGTCGGCGCGTCGCTTTCGAAGTTTGCCGCCGACGTGCGCATCCTGAGCAGTCCGGAATTCGGCGAGGTTGCCGAACCGTTCGGCCGCACGCAGGTCGGGAGCTCGGCGATGCCATTCAAGCGCAATCCGATTCTGAGCGAGCGCATCGACTCGCTGGCGCGTCTGCTTCCGAGCTACGCCGACGTTGCGTGGCAGAATGCCGCAACGAATTATTTGGAACGCACGCTCGACGACAGTGCGAATCGGCGAACGATTTTGCCGGAGGCGTTGCTGTGTGTCGACGAGATCGTGTTGCTCGCGCGTAAAGTCATCGATGGACTGCGCGTTGACGAGCGCCGCATCGCGCACAACCTGCGCACCTACGGGCCGTTCGCCGGCACCGAGGCCGTCATGATGGAGGCGGCGCGCGCCGGCGGCGATCGTCAGGTACTGCACCAGACCATTCGCGACGCAGCGATGCAGGCGTGGGACGCGCTTGCGCGCGGCGAGGACAACCCGCTTGCGCAGACGCTTGCCGGCGAAGCCTCACTTACCGCACTCGTCGACCCGGCGGAGATCCGCCGGCTGCTCGATCCGGGCAAACACGTTGGCACCGCGCCGGAACGCGCGCGCGCACTCGCAGATCGGATCGACGCACTACCCGAGTTTCCCCAGCAGAAAATCGTGGAGGTTTCAAAACATGTTTGAAAAGGCGCTCCGCTCTAAGCTTCGCGCCCCCCACTTCGTGGGGCCCCCCGACCGTGGGCCGCGCATACATTTCGCCGGGCAGCGATTCCCCCAGGGCGGCCCTAACAATCGCTCCGCCGTTGCCGGAGATTGCATCGGGACCTCGGCTCGCTCGGGCGGAGCGCCGTCAAAATGAATAAGGGTGTTGAGATTGCCTCTGGCAAGACAAAGATACTCTACGAGAATCCGGGGCATGCCGATCAACTTGTCGTCGTGCAAACGGATAACATCTCCGCCCGCGATGGCGCGCGGCGCAATGTGATCGCCGGTAAAGGCCGGCTGGCCGCACAGACGACGGCGCGGGTCTTTCGCTTGCTCAACCTCTGCGGGTTGCCGACGCACTACTTGAGCGGCGGCGAGGACGACGATAACAACGAGATGCTGGTGCGGCGCGCCAACATGATCCCGCTGGAGGTCGTTGTGCGCGGCGTTGCGGCCGGCTCGTTCGTGCGTCGCAACCCGGGCGTGCAGCGCGGCTTGTTGCTCGTACCGCGCGTCATCGAGTTCTTCCTCAAAGACGACGCCAACCACGATCCGCAGATTACGCCCGACGATATCATCGCGCGCGGCATCGCGACACCGGCTGAGGTCGGCGCGACGAACGAGCTCGCGCGACTCACCTTCGACGTGCTTTCGCATGCGTGGCGCCGGCGTGACGTGCTGCTCGTCGATCTCAAGGTCGAGTTCGGCCGATTGGTTGCCGGCAACGACAAAGGGCAACTGGTCATCGCCGACGTGATCGACAACGACTCGTGGCGCATCTGGCCACAAGGTCGCGAAGATCGCATGCTCGACAAGCAGACGTATCGCAACCTGCAAACGGTCGATGACGCCGCGCTTGCTTCCGTCAAAGCGGCGTACGAGGAGGTCGCCGACCTCGTCGGCACGTTCCCGGTGATGCGGCCCGGCATGGCGGCGATCGTGGTGGATAGTGCGGACCGTGGCGAAGAGCTGAGTGCGGCCGTGAACGCGCTGCAACAGCTCGGCTTGCCGACGATCCGCCACGTCGCAAGCCCCACGCGTACGCCGGGCTACGTGCTGCAACTCGTGCAGCAGTTGGAAGCAACGTTCGCGCGCCTGTTCTTTGTCACTATCGCCGGCGACGACACGCTGTGGGGAATGCTCGATGCGGCATCGTCCTCGCCTGTGCTGTCGTGGAATGGCGACGCCGCTTCGCTTGCATTAGCAGCTTCGAAGCTGCTCGCACTCGACGACACCGTGCTCTACGGTCGCACGCTCTTGATGCTCGCCAATGCGCGCTCGTCGGTGCTGCACGCCGACGCGGCGCTGCAACAGCAGCAACCGCAAAATGGCTGAGATCGCGAACGTCGCGCTACGCTCGGATGAGCTTGCGCGCATTCGCGAGCGGCTCGGACGCGAGCCCTCCGACGTCGAGGTCCACGCGTTCGACGCACAATGGAGCGAGCATTGCAGTTATAAGTCGAGTCGCCATCAACTCAAACGCTTGCCGACAAGCGGAAACTTCGTCGTCCTCGGCCCGGCCGAAGATTCGGGCATTTTGCACCTGGGCGAACACGACGGCGAACGCTACGGCATCGTGATCGCGCACGAGTCGCACAATCACCCCTCGCAAGTCGTGCCGTTCGAAGGAGCAGCGACCGGCATCGGCGGTATCGTGCGCGACGTACTGTGCATGGGCGCGCACGTGATTGCAGTCGCCGACCCCCTACGCTTCGGCCGCATCGACGATCCCCATTCGCATCAACGTTATGTTGCGCAAGGCGTCGTCGACGGCATCAGCGCGTACGGCAACGCGATCGGCGTGCCGAATATTGCCGGGGACGTCTATTTCGACGAACGCTTCGACGACAATTGCCTGGTCAATGTCGTTGCGATGGGTGTCGTCAAGGAATCCGAGATCATTCATTCGTACGCGCCGCCCGGTGCCGACGGGTGGGATCTCGTGCTCGTGGGCAAGGCCACCGACCCGAGCGGGTTCGGCGGCGCGTCGTTCTCGTCGCTGACGCTCGATGCGGCTGACGAAGCATCGAACAAAGGCGCGGTGCAGGTGCCCGACCCGTTCCTTAAGAGCGTGATCATGCGCGCCAGCTATCGCGTCTTCGCATTTCTGCGCGAGCAAGGGCTCAAGGTCGGATTCAAGGATCTCGGTGCCGGCGGCATCATGGGATGTTCCGCCGAGATCACCTCGGCCGGCGGGTACGGCGCGCGTATCGATCTCGATGCCGTCAACGTCGCGATCGACGGCATGTTACCTGAAGTGATCGCCGTCGGTGAGACGCAAGAACGCCTCCTGTGGGCCGTACCGCCGTCGGTTACAGCGCAACTGTTGCGCATCTACAACGAAGAGTTCACGCTGCCCGAGATTGCGTACAATGCGCGCGCGGTCAAGATCGGCACCGTAACCGCGCAGAAGCGCTACGTGCTCACCTATCGCGGCGCGACGGTGATGGACGTCGATATCGAGTTTCTGACCGGTTCGATTCGCGATGACTTGCCCGCGTCGGAGATTACCACGCGGGAGATCACCAACGAACGCCCGCTCGTCACCGGCGTGCAACTCGACGAGCTCATCGAACGCGTGCTTACGCACGGCGACGTGTGTTCGCGCGAACCGCTTTATCGCCGCTACGATGCAGTGGTGCGCGGCTGCACGGTCATTCCGCGCGGCGCCGCCGATGCCGGCGTCCTTGCACCGGTTCCGGGTAGCTCGCTCGGCGTCGCATTGTCCGTCGCCGGCAATCCGCGCTACAGTCGCATCGATGTGCGGCTTGCCGCCGAACACGCCGTCTACGAAGCTGTGCGCCGCGTGGTCGCGACCGGTGCACGCCCGATCGGGCTCACCGACTGCCTCAACTTCGGCAACCCGCACAAGATCGATCACTACAGCGAGCTAGTCGTGGCAATCGACGGGCTTGCGCGCGCAGCGGAACGCTTTCGTACGCCGTTCGTCTCGGGCAACGTCAGTTTGTACAATGAGTCGGCAAGCGGCAAAGCGATCCCGGCCTCCCCGATCGTTGCCTGCGTCGGCGCGTTCAACGACATCGATACCGTGGTCACGCTGCCGTTCAAAGCGGCGGGCTCGGTGATCTATCTCATCGGCAAACCGCAAGGCGCCCTCGGCGGCTCGGTGCTGCTCGAGGTGCTCGGCCGTAGCGACGAGCATCTGCCGCGTATCGACTACGAGACGATCATCGCGCAGCACGATCTGCTCTACGAAGCCGCGCAGGCGCGGTTATTGCGCTCGGCGCGCGCGATCGGCAACGGCGGCCTCGTGGTTGCGCTCTGCGAGATGGCGTTCGCCACGATGCGCAAAGGGCAGCCGCACATCGGCGCGCAGATCGACGATTCGTGGCAATGGACGCACGGCAGCGTCGGCGACCTGGAAGCCTATTTCGGTGAGTCGGGCGGCTTTGTCGTCGAGATCGCCGCAGAGGACGTCGAGGCGTTTGAGGGCATGGCCGATGACGTGGCCGGTGTGTGTGAGATCGGCGTCACGATCGACCGTCCGATGCTTGCGATCGACGACGAAGCATTCGATCTGCATCGTTTGCGCCATATATGGTCCGCACCGCTGCGCGAGGTGTATCCGTGAGCAAACGCATCGCGGTAGTGGTCTTTCCGGGGACGAACTCCGAAGATGAAACGTTGCGGCTGCTGCGTGATTGCGGTGGTGACGCGCACTTGGTGCATTGGAGCCGGGCGAAAACGCTGCCGTCGTACGATGCGTACGTGCTGCCGGGCGGTTTCGCGTACGAGGACCGCATTCGCGCCGGCGCGATCGCCGCGCACGACGCGGCGATGGATCACGTGGTCGCAGGCGCGCAGGCGGGGAAACTCGTCTTCGGCATCTGCAACGGTGCGCAAATATTGCTCGAGGCGGGGCTCGTGCCCGGGACGGGTCCGGTACGTTTGCCGACTGCTGCGTTTACGCGCAATGGCCCGGCACCCCACTTCGTCTGCGCGCACGTACACGTGAAGCTCAACGTCGATCCGGTGCGCTGTGCGATTACCGCCGCGCTTCCACCCAACGCGCTAATTCCGGCGTGGGCGGCCAACGCCGAGGGCCGTCTCGCTGCGGATGCAAGGCATCTCCAGGAGCTGCGTGAGGGCAATCACATCGCCTTCGTGTATGCGCACGTGGACGGAAGCGTTGATGATACGGCGAGCCCGAACCAATCGGCGCTCGGCGTGGCGGGCTTGGTCAATCGTACCGGCAACGTGCTCGCGTTGATGCCGCATCCGGAGCGCGACGCCTGGACCTTCAATCACCCCGACAAGCGTCGCGGCGACGGAATGCTTACAACCTCGGGCGGCGCGGTGATCTTTCGCAGTTTTGTCGAAGCGTTGGCCCGCGCATGAGTACGCGCGCGCTCGCCATCAACCTCAAGATTCCCGACAATGCGGCATACACCGCGCTCGTCACGTTGCGCCGTCTCGGCATCGACATCGCCGGCGTGGAACGTTCGCAGATCGTGCGTTTCGCCGATGCCCCGGAGCCGCAGGCATTCGTTGCGGCGGTCGAGGGTGACGAGTCGCTCTACAATCCCAACAAACATCGCGTCACCGTGCTCGACGCCGACGTGCCGCGCGCGGGCGAGGTGTGGATCGTGCAGGACGATGCCGAGCGCCCCGTCGGCTGGCGTCTCTTTAGCGCGCCCGGTGTGCCAGCCGATCTCGACGTGCTCACGCAGGCCGCAGAACGTCTGCTCTGCAATCCCGCCATCGAAAGGGCGATATATCCAGCATGAATCGACGGCATCCATGAATCGACCGTATACGATCGCAACGCTCGGCTCGCACTCTGCGCTGCAGATTCTCAAAGGCGCGCACGACGAGGGCTTTCACACGCTCGCGGTTGCGAATCGTGATACCGAACGGCTGTATCGCTCGTTCGGGTTTATCGATGAAGTCATGGCGGTCGATAGCTATTCCGAGTTTCCTGGCCTCGTCGGTGAACTCGAGCAGCGCAAAGTGATCATCGTGCCGCACGGCTCGTTTGTGGCATATCTCTCCCTCGACGAGCATAAGAAGATGACGATCCCGTACTTCGGGAACAAGGCGGTGCTCGATTGGGAGGCCAGCCGTGAGTTGCAGCGCGAGTGGCTCACGCGCGCGGACATCAAGATGCCGCGCCAATTCACAAGCGGCGAGGAGA
>JBAUEZ010000226.1:0-7347 GCA_049678885.1 Candidatus Aquilonibacter sp.
CTCCGGCAGCCGCCTCGTGCGGCAGCTACCCCCGTCCAGCCCCCCGTCTCCGAGGACTATCGCCACGGGTTCCACGACACCGAAGAAAACTACGTTTTCAAGTCGGACAAGGGCCTGACGCGCGAGATCGTCGAGCGCATCAGCGCGATGAAAAACGAGCCGGACTGGATGCGGGAGTTCCGCCTTAAGGCCTACGAGATCTTCGTCTCCAAGCCGATGCCGACGTGGGGCGACACCGAGTTGCTCAACGCCATCGACTTTGCCGACATCCACTACTTCGTGAAGTCGACTGACAAGACCGAGCGTTCTTGGGACGACGTGCCGGATGACATCAAGCGCACGTTCGACCGTTTAGGCATCCCCGAGGCCGAACGCAAGTTTCTCGCCGGCGTTTCCGCGCAGTACGAATCGGAAGTCGTCTATCACAACGTCAGCAAAGAGCTCGAGGCGCAGGGCGTGCTCTTCTGCGACATGGACACCGCGATCAAACAGTACCCCGACATCGTGCGCAAGTATTTTGCGACGATTATTCCGGCCGCCGACAATAAGTTTGCTGCGCTCAACTCGTCCGTATGGTCGGGCGGTTCCTTCGTGTACGTGCCTAAGGGCGTCGAAGTAAAGATGCCGCTCCAAGCCTACTTCCGCATCAACGCGGAGAACATGGGCCAGTTCGAGCGCACGCTGATTATTGCGGATGAAGGCGCGAAGGTACATTACATCGAGGGCTGCACTGCGCCGAAGTTCTCGACCTCGTCGTTACACAGTGCCGTCGTCGAACTGATCGCGCTCGAAGGCGCTTCGATCCGCTACACGACGATCCAGAATTGGTATCGCAACATCTACAATCTCGTCACCAAGCGTGCGATCGCGCAAAAGAACGCGACGGTCGAATGGGTCGACGGCAACCTCGGCTCTCGCCTGACGATGAAGTATCCCTCGATCTATTTGATGGGCGAAGGCGCGCGCGGCGAGATTCTTTCGATGGCATTCGCGGGCGAAGGCCAGCATCAAGATGCGGGCGCAAAAGTGATCCACGCTGCGCCGAACACGACGTCGGTGGTGACAAACAAGAGCGTCAGCGCACACGGCGGCAAGACCACGTATCGCGGCCTCGTCGAAATCTTCCCGGGTGCGGTCGGCGCGAAGACGCGCGTCAGGTGTGACGCGCTGATCATGGACGACCAGTCGTCGAGCGACACCAAGCCGACGATGAAGATTCACGAGCAGCGCTCGACCGTCGAACACGAGGCGAGCGTCTCGAAGATCGGTGAAGACCAACTCTTTTATGCGAGGTCGCGCGGGCTTTCGGAGAACGACGCGACCGCGTTGATCGTCAACGGCTTCTTCGACTTCTTTGTCAAAGAGCTGCCGATGGAATACGCCGTCGAGCTCAACCGCCTGGTCAAAATGGAGATGGAAGGCGCCGTCGGCTAGGCGCTCCCTGATTTTCTTTCTGCTCGCGTGTACGCTCGCGAGCAGACCCGTACGTGCCTGGGACCTCGTCTGCGAAGCGGCGATCCCGGCGACCATGCTCGATAAGATCGACTCGGCGACCGCATACGCCGGGATGATTTTTCGTTTCAAGATTACCATCACTGCGCGCATCGACGACATCCTCGTTCCTGAGAACACAATTGGCTATGGCGTCGTGCGCGAGGTAACCGCCGCGGGTAACCACGATCGCAACGGCTCACTCGTCCTCGAGGTACGCGAGCTCGTCTACGGCAAGCACATCATTGCGGTGATGGCCGACCCGCGCGATACCTCGATTTGGGCGCCGGCCGAGACGATCACCGAAGCCGCGAGCGGCTATCTGCCGGTGCCGGGTATCGTGCGCACCGCCGTCAACGATGTGCGCTACGGAAAGAACGTCAGCGTCGGGCCCGGTCTGAACTTTCACATCATCGGACTTCCCGACCCGAGGAAAGATTCGCCCTGTCACAAAGTCGGCCAGTAATGGAACGATGCGTGGGTGCAGCCGCGGATATCCCGCCCGGAACCGGCAAGTCCTTCGCCGTCGACGATCGCGAAATTCTCATTTGCAACGTCGGCGGTTCATTTTATGCGATCGACGACGTGTGCACGCATGACGGCGGCCCGCTCGATCAGGGCACGCTCGAAGGCTATTGCGCCGTGTGCCCGCGCCACGGTGCAACGTTCGACGTGCGTAGTGGTGCGGCGACAATGCCGGCGGTCGTCCCGGTTGACACGTACGCCGTGCGCGAAGAAGCCGGCGAATTGTACGTGGAGTTGTAATGCGCACCGTTCTCGGGGTCATCGGCATCGCCGTCGCAATCGTTCTCCTTCTTGCCGGTCTCTACGCCGGAAACATCGCCGTCGGCATGCACTCGACTGCAACGGTCAGCGGCACGATTGCGGGAACGGGCGTTCATGCACCGGTGCAGGTTCTGCGCGACGAACGGGGCGTGCCGCACATTCGTGCCACCGGCGACTACGATCTGTTCTTCGCTGACGGCTACGCGCAAGGGCAGGATCGGCTCTTTCAGCTCGATCTCTTGCGCCGCTTTGTGTACGGCAGCCTGACCGAGATACTCGGCAATGCGGCGTTGCCATCGGACGAGCGAGCACGGGTCGTGCCTGTACGCGCGATCGTCGAGCAGCAGTGGGCCAAACTCAGTCCGCCCGAGCGCGCGATGCTGCAAGCATTCACCGACGGCGTCAACGCGGCCGCAAAGCACGAATCGACGCCGGTGGAGTTTCGCGTACTCGACTACGACATGGCGCCTTGGCGTCCGCAGGATTCCCTGGCCGTATCATTTGCGACCGTACTCGACTTGACCGACGACTGGAACGACATCGCGGCCCGCATCGGCAACGAACCGCCGCTTACCGATCCCTGTTTCGACGCGCCGGTGACCGAGGGACTCGCGCGCATCGCCGATCCGTCGCGCTGCAACCCGAACGCGGCGCGCGCAGCGCTCATTCGCACGCTGCTCGATACGCGGCCACCGATCGGCAGCAATAATTGGGCCGCCGGCGCGGCGCACACGGCAACGCATCGCGCACTCCTTGCCAACGATCCGCATCTCGATCTTGCGATTCCCGGCGTGTGGTACCTCATCGACATGCAAGCCCCGGGCTATCACGTTGCGGGCGCAGCCCTCGTCGGTACGCCCGGCGTCACGCTCGGCCACAACGACCACATCGCGTGGGCCGCGACGAACGGCACGGTTACGGCACTCAGTCTCTTCGCTGCACCTTCAACGCTCAATCCCGCCGATTGGCAGACCGAGACGTTTCACATGCGCGTCGGTCGCGATGTTACCAAGCGGTACTATCGCGCACCGCACGAGTTCGGAACGTACGTCAACGTGCGGGGAACGGATCAGCTCGTACTCGTGCGTTGGAATGCGTACGCGACACCGGTTGCGCCGCTCGCGACGTTCGATGGGCTTACCCGAGCGAAGACGATCGAAGATGCGCTTGCGGCGTTGCGCACGTATCCGGGACCCACGCAGAACTTCGTCATGGCCGACACGAGCGGGCGAGTTGCGTACCAGCTCGGCGGACAGATTCCCAACGATCCACTCTGGTCGCGCGCTATCCACCCCGCTTCCGATCTCACCAAGACCTATCCAAACATTCCCTTTGATGCATTGCCGCACGTTACGGCGTCGCGCGACGCAATCGTTTGGACCTCGAACAACAAGATGTACGGACCGTCGTATCCCTATCGTCTAAGTGCAGCGTTCACCGCGCCGTGTCGCGCGCACCGCGTTGCCGAACTGCTGCGCGCACGCAAGACCTACGACGTCGACTACTTTGCATCGATGCAGATGGACGTACTCTCGATCTGCGAACGCGAACTCGCATCGTACGTGCCAAGGCTGCGCGCTTGGGACGGACGCTTCACGCCCGACTCGACGGATGCGACCGACGCATACCATCTCCGGCTCGCCCTGGTGCGACAATTCGGCGGCATGTCGGCAGCCATGATCGGCTCGCGGGCGAAGCCGACGGCAGTCACCGCGCTCGCGGCAGTCGCAGATCCATCGCCTCAGCCGTGGGGCGTTGCGGGCGCGGTGCCGGTAAAGCATCCGCTTGCTGCCCTCGGCGCGTCATTCTTGAACGGCACGACCTTCGCGGGCAACGGTGACGCCTTCACGGTGCACGTACAGAATCGGGGCTTCTCGCAGAGTTTCCGCGCGGTGTGGGATGTCGGCAATTGGGACGCCGGCGGCATCACGATTCCACAAGGGGAATCGGGACGGCCCGGCAGCGGACACTACACGGACGAAGCCGCCGACTGGTTCGCAGGTAACCTGCTTGCCCTGCCCTACTCGAATGGGGCGGTCGACCGGGCCACGGTAAATCGCTTGACGCTCCTGCCCTAGCCTGATACTGTAGCTCGGTTATGTACGCGATCATCCAGACCGGCGGCAAGCAAGTGCGCGTCGCGGAAGGCGATATCATTCGTACCGACCTCGTAGATCTCGAGGCCGGAGTAGACGTCACGTTCGATCAGGTCGTGCTCGCCAGCACCGGCAACGACGTGAAGGTCGGATCGCCCACGCTTTCGGGCGCCAAAGTGACCGGCACCGTGGTGCGCCAAGCCAAGGACAAGAAGATCCTGGTCTTCCGCTATAAAGCGAAGAAACGCGTCCGCAAGCTCAACGGCCACCGCCAACGCTTCGCCGAAGTCAAAATTACGAAAATCACGCTGTAAGAGCGATGGTTGAAGTCACCTTCTACCGGGATGGCCGCGAGCGGCTGTCCCGGTTTTTTGCATCCGGCCACGTCGAGATTCCGCAAAGCAGCTCGGACGAATATTCGCTCGTCTGCGCGGCGGTCTCGGCGGTGCTCCAGGCTGCGCGCGCCGGACTCGAAGAACACGCGAAAATCGATACCGGCGCGAAGATGCACGGGGGGCACCTCGACGTGCGCGTGCCTGAAAACAAGCGCGAGGATGCAGCGGTCGTGGCGATCGTGCGCACAGCCGAGATCGCGCTCGACCAGATCGCCCGGCAATACCCACAGCACCTGCATGTAACACGCGCGGCGCAAACCGGGTAACATAGGCAATGTCCCGAAGGAGAATCCCATGTCAGATACGTTTCGTACGACGCCGTCCGGCCAGCAATGGTCCGAATCAAATACCGCCGGAAACGGCTACCAGGGCGCCTTCGGCAACGAGCCGCAGGGTGACAGCGAGAACGAAGTCGGCAAGGCCCTCTTGGTCGGTTTGCTCGGCGGTCTCGTCTCGGCCGCCGGCTACATGGTCTACCGTCGCCTACCCGACGAGCAAAAAGAGCGGCTTCACTCGCAGGTGCGCGTGATCATCGCACAGCGCATTACCGAACTGCGCCAAAACTTCAACATCTAACTGCGAACGCGTCTCAATTCGAAACTGCCGTGGTACTGAAATATGTATGCGGCAGTTTGCGCTTATGGTCGCGCTCTACGCGCACGCGCTGCAACTCTTCAATCCGGCGCTCTCCGACGAGCGTGCATCGCTGCTCGCGCGTACGACGATTCACGAAGCCGACGCGCAGGGGCTCGACGCGCGTCTGCTCGTGGCGCTGATTGCGGTCGAATCATCGTGGCATGATAACGCGGTTTCGAGCGCAGGGGCACGTGGTCTCGGACAACTCATGCCCGCAACGGCAGCCGGACTCGGTGTCGATCCCAACGATCCGCTCGAAAACATTCATGGAGTCGCGGTGCACCTGCGCGGGTTGCTGGCGCGCTACGCAAATCTCGATCGCGATGATTGCTACATCGATGCGCTGGCCGCGTATAACGCAGGCGCAGGCGCCGTCGACCGCTACGGCGGTGTACCACCGTATCCGGAGACGCGCGCCTACGTGCGCGCGGTTATTGGCCTTTGGCGTCGTCTAGCGGGGGGTGGATCTCGCTCGGCGAGGGCGGCATCGGCGGGGGCGTAGCCGCGCGAGCGTCGCTGACGTCGGCAGCCCGCTCCATCTCGGCGATGAACGAGTGCGAGGTGTTCTGGACCTCGCGCATGACGCGTCCAGCCTGACGCATCATCTTCGGGAGCTGGTCGGGACCGAAAAGCAGCAGCGCGAGCACGGAAACGACCATGATATCCGGGACAGAGAACATTAGAAAATTGGAATTCGCTCGCGGCGGTCTCGGTCCGCCCAAGCTAGCCCAAGACCTAATGGGTAGGGGTTAGACAGATGAGATTTAAAGGAACTCCTCCCAGGACTGTACAAGCAGGCTCCTCCGCAACCGTGAAGATCATCTACACGCGAGGCAACCGCACGGAGACGCTCGCCTCATTGGCGACCCTCCGTAAGATCCTGAGCCGCTTCGTCGCCCACCGAGTCTTCTACGAAGTCTCGAGTCGCAGCAAGCGCGGGCATGAGTTTTTCTCCGCGAAGAACGTCTTCGTCGTCGGCTCGATCGAAGTCACGAATTACGAGCACCTCAAGATCTTGATCTTCGATGCGAACAACGCATCGCACTCGATCGAGATTCTCAATCCGCAAACGATGCGTATCTACGACGAAACGCCCGGACGCGGTTTCGCTGTGTCGTTCATCAGCGAAAGCGAAAACGGCGTGGAGACGCGCTGTTACATTCGCGACGAAGGCGAAGATGAAGATCGCATCAAGGAGATGACGGCGCTCGAAAAGATCACGTTGCCGCAACTCTTCGAATATCTCGAAGAACTCACCGCAGTAGAGGCGACCGGCCGAACCGTCTAGAGTTTCAGCAGAACTTCCGTGACGTCGCCGGGGGATATGTGCATCGCTGCCAGCACGCCGGGCGAGCGTATTGCATCTGCGGCAATGCCGAACGCCAAGTGCTTGGGCAGCAGGTTTTCGCCGTCCGCGACGCGTTTGGCAGCTTCGTTCCACACATTGAACGCCTCGCGCGAAAGCCACACGCTCTTGCTGCCGTCGGGCACTTTGAAGGCGAGCGTGTTGAAACGCAAGAGCGCTGGGCGTTCACCGGCTTGTGCATTCGGTTCGGGAACGCGCGATGCGGTCAGACGCGTTCCTGCGTCTTCGGGCAGCTCGTAGCTTTCGAGTTTCTCGCGCGGCAGTACCTCGATCAGCGCCTCTCCAAGCGTTGGCTCCTCGAGCAGCGCCACGAGCAGCGTGCGCACGGTGATGAACGGTTCTTTCAATTCACCCGCGAGGCGCGCCGCGTTGCGCATAAACGTCAGGACCTCGTCGGAAAGAAAGATCTGTTCGGTCTCTGGCATACGACTGCGGTTCGAGCCCTTCGAGGCTCGCTCCGCTCGTACCTCAGGGTGACAGTGTCGCTGCTCACGAAGTCGAGCGTGTGCTCACGATCGACGTCATCACGCTGTTTCCCGAGGTGTTCGCACCCTTCGTCGGGCTTTCGATCATTGGG
>JBAUEZ010000227.1:0-10819 GCA_049678885.1 Candidatus Aquilonibacter sp.
GTTCTGAGGAGAGTGTCGTGTCCGTACTCTTTGCCCCCGCGCAACGTTCGCTCTCGCTCACAAATATTCGCGCGCGTGCGACGCAGCTCTACACCCTGATCGTGTGGCTGCACGTGCCTGCTGTGGCACTTATCGCGCTCAACGGTCGTAACGCGTGGCTAGGGCCCACAGCCTTTCTAGCACTCGTAGCGACCATCGCGACGATCTGCGCGGCGACGATGAAGAATGGATTGCCGCTGCGCTCGATCATGGCGATCGCACTTACGTTCGGACCAATCGCCTTCGTCTATGCCGGGCGCGGCGCGTTGAGCGGTATCTCCGGGCACGGTGATTGGCAAATCGATTACCACATGTACTTCTTCGCGATGTTCGCGATTCTCGTCGCCTATGTCGATTGGCGCCCAATCGTTATTTCGGCTGCACTCACCGCGGTGCACCACCTGCTTCTCGACATCGTTCTGCCTTCGGGCGTCTTTCCGGAAGAGGGTCTCGATCGCGTCGCCCTGCACGCCATCTGCGTCGTTGCCGAATGCAGCGTCCTGATTTGGATCACAAACACGCTTGCGGCGCTGTTCAAGCGGGTCGACGAAGTGATGGACTTCACAGCCAAAGCAACGGCCGAGGCGATCACCATCGAGCTCGAAGAAAAGGCTGCGCTCCAAGCACAACTCGACACGCTGCGCGCGCGCGTCGCAGGATGAGCACCGCAGTCACCGGGGTGCTTCTTTACTTCGGAACCAACACCGATACGATGATTGCCGGCAAGGCGCTGCGCGACGCAAACATCGAGGGGTGTGATTAAGTAACGGCTACTGCGCTTGCGCGGGTTGCGCCGGAGATGCCTCGCCGATTCCCGGCGTCATCACGGCAATCCGCGCCAAGCGCGCGTTGTACGAGGCATGCACGCCGAAGGCGCGCGCGATCGAGCGCAAGCCGATCATCACGCGGCCGCGCACGCGAAACGGCGCATGCTCGAGCGTGAGCGGCATCCCGTTGACCGTTGCATGCACGTCGCCAACGCTTAGGCGCACCGATTCTCCGCCGCGCACGACAATGACATTCTGACCTTCGATGCTGGTCTGCGCGCCGAGCGCGTCGGCGAGCGTACGGACCGGCACGTAGACATGATTGCCGGGGGTTGCGACCGGCGGCACGTCGCTTGCGACGATCTCACCGTCAACGACCATATCGATGGGGCGCGAAAACGCAACGAACGCCGAGGCCGTCATCGCAACGACGGCGGTAAGTATCAACAAGCGCAGCGACGGCCGGCGATAGGTCATGACACCGTTGTAATCTCGTCAGCGTAGGCGGGGTACTTCTCAGCGATCACTTTCTCGATCTCTAAGCGTAACATGCCCAGCAATTCGTTTTCGGGATAGGTGCCGACCAGCTCGCCCGCGCGGTAGATCGCGCCTTTGCCTTTGCCGCCCGCGACGCCGACGTCAGCCATCTTCGACTCGCCGGGGCCGTTGACGACGCAGCCCATGACCGCGACCTTCACCGGTGCACTGTACTCTTTGGCGATCGCCTCGACCGCGCGGCCGAGTTCGAGCACGGAGATCTCGGCGCGTCCGCACGACGGACACGCGGTGATCTCGAAGCCTTTTTCGCGCAGGCCGAGCGATTTGAGGATCGACCAGCAAACCGGCACTTCTTCGATCGGATCATCGGCAAGCGAAACGCGGATCGTGTCGCCGATGCCTTCGTAGAGCAGGATGCCCAGACCGATCGATGACTTGATCGTGCCGTCGCGCAGCAGCCCCGCCTCGGTGATACCGAGGTGCAGCGCGTAGGGTGTGTTGCGCTCGCGAAGTTTCTTATCCGCGAGACGATACGCGTCGACCGTCGTATTCACGTCGTGCGCTTTAAGCGAGATTGCAATGTCGGTATGGCCGTGCTCTTCGAGCATCTCGACGTGACGAAGCGCTGAAAGCACCATCGCTTGGGCCGTATGGCCGAATGCTTTTTCCAGATCGGGCGCAAGCGAGCCCATGTTGACGCCGACGCGAACCGGAATCCCGCGCGCCTTCGCTGCGGTGACGACTTCGGCGACCTTCTTCGGATCGCGAATGTTGCCCGGATTCAAGCGCAGCTTTGCGACGCCGGCTTCGATTGCGGCCAGCGCCATCTTGTGATCGAAATGAATGTCGGCGACGATCGGCACCGGCGAACGGGACACGATCGCCGGCAAGCCGGCGGCATCGGGCGGATCCTTGACCGTCACGCGCACGACTTCGCAGCCCTCCATTGCGAGCGCGTAGATCTGCGTCAGCGTTGCATCGGCATCGGCGGTGTCGGTCGTGGTCATCGACTGCACCACCACCGGGTTGTCGCCGCCGATCCAGACGCTCTTGGCGTCGGACTTGCCGGTCTTGTTCTGCAAGAAGATCGGGTTCGATTTGCGCCGGAGGCGTATCACGTTAGTGCCCCGTTCCGTAAGTAGCGGTACGTTCGTTGCGTTCATCGGCGATCGCGGACGAGGCGCAATGAGCGACAAAAGCAGCGCTTTGCGAGCGAAGAGCAACGACGTCCGCGATGTGCCGATGACGCAACCCGAAGGGCTGGGCCGGCGTTGGCCGGACTCTTCGTTGCTCGTCAGTCACTGAGGAACGACTATGCTCCTTCCTCGCGTCTCGATTTCGGCCAACGGCGGCTCCAGCGAATCTGCCGGTACTTACGGAACGGGACACTTAAAAGACTCCTTGGCCCGAGAAGATGCGAGCAATGTCATGGAAAGCGACGAGGAGCATCAGCGCCATCAGCGCGGCAAAGCCCGCAAAATGTACGAGCGCCTCTTTGTCGGGATCAACCGGCTTCCCGCGCAACAACTCCGCGATGATGAACGCCGCGCGGCCGCCGTCGAGCGCAGGGATCGGTAACAGATTGAAGAGCCCGAGGGCAAACGATATCGTCGCCGCGAGCCCAAGGTACGGCCCCCAGCCGAAGTCTTGCACGACGCCGGCAACCTGACCCATGCCGACCACACCCGAGACCTGGCCCGCGTACTGTGTGAAGTGCGAGAAAAGCAGGCCCAGCGACATAAACGTTCCGTCGGCGATGTTCACGTACTCGATCGCACTGTCACGCAACGCGACGGGGAAGGGAACGCGTTCGTAGGCTTGCGCGGGTGAGAAGCCGATGCAGCCCATTTTCCCATTGGGCGGCGGGCACGACTTGGGCTGCGTAATGAACATGCTCTGCTGGCCGTCGCGGACATAGGTCACTTCGATCGTCTTGCCGAGCGCGCCGTGAATCGTGTCGACGAGTTTGTTTGCTTCGGTGACTTCGTGTCCGTCAACGCGCACGCCGACGATACGATCGCCCGGACGCAAGCCATGTGTTGCCGCGGGATAGCCCTGCATGACCGTCTGCACGATCGCGCGATCGACGCGGTCACTCGGCGCGCCGAAAACCACCGCGCCGAAGAGCAAGATAATGTAAGCGAGGACGAAGTTCGCAACCGGCCCGGCAAGGATGATCGCCAGACGCTGCCAGGGACTCTTCGATTGGAAGTTTGCTGACGAGGGTCGCGCAGACTCGGTCCGAAACTCGCGCTGCTGCGTGGCCTCGGACGTCTTGTTGTCCTCGCCTTCCATCGCGCAGTAGCCGCCGATCGGCAACAAGCGCAGCGAGTACATCGTGCCGGTTCGCGGACTGGTCCAGCTGTAGAGTTTTGGGCCGAAACCGACCGAGAACTCGTTGACGTGCACGCCGAAGCGCCGCGCGACGATGTAGTGGCCGAGCTCGTGCAGCACGATCAACACCGAGAGCATCAGGATGAACGTGATGACCTTGTCGATCGAGACGAGCGTAATGGCTGCTAACAACACCTGATGTCCTCTACAAACTCCGCGGCCGCAAGGCGCGCGTCCGAATCCGCTTCCCGAATGTGAGCGAGGGTTGCATCCCGGTGTGCCACTCGTTCGAGCGTGGTTTCGATGATGCGCGCGATTTCACCGAACCGGACCTTTCCTTCGACAAACGACCTCACCGCGACTTCGTTCGCGGCTGAGAGGACCGCCGGCGCCGTTCCACCCTGGGCGAGCACCTGGTAGGCCAGCCGCAAGCAGGGGAACCGCTCGAAATCGGGCTCGTCAAAGTCGTACCCCAGATTGGGGTTACCAGGTTTTCCTCCGAGCATCTGTATCACATTAAACCCCAATCCGGGGGCCCCCAGTTCTTTAACAGGCGCTGCGCCTTCGGCTCCGCCCGCCCCAGCAGCAAAGCTGCCGGGGCCCCCCATTTCCTTTGAGAGGCGGTCGGGATAGGCGAGGGCGTAGCCGATGGGGATGCGCATGTCGGGGTGGCAGAGCTGCCCCTTGACGCTGCCGTCGGTGAAGAGGACGAAGCCGTGCGCGATCGACTGGGGGTGCACCACGATCAGCACGCGCTCGCCGGGCTGATCGAAAAGGCGGCTTGCCTCGATCACCTCGAGCCCCTTGTTCATCAGGGTTGCCGAATCGATGGTGTTTTTCGTACCCATGCGCCAGGTCGGATGGGCAAGTGCCCGCTCGAGCGTTGCTTCGCGCATCTCCTGCGCGCTCGCCGTGCGGAACGGGCCGCCCGAGGCAGTCAGCACGAGCGCCGCAACGCGCGCCGGATCCTCGCCGACCAGGCACTGAAAGAGCGCGCTGTGCTCGGAGTCGACCGGCAACAGCGTGCTACCGCTGCGCGCGGCCGCGGCAAGCATAACCTCGCCGGCGGCGACGATCAATTCCTTGTTGGCGACAGCGATGTCGGTGCCGCGCTCGATCGCGGCGAGCACCGCATCGAACGCGACAGCGCCGTCGGTCGCGGCTAACACGATATCCGGCTTCGACTCGAGCGCGACGCGCAACAAGCCCTCCGGCCCATCGACCGCCGAAGTCGCGATCTCCGGCGTGAAGCGCGCAAACTGCTCTCGTAGCAGTTCGAGATTGCGCCCCGCGGCAAGGCCGACCACCTGAAAACGATCCGGATGCGCGGCGATGACGTCGAGCGCTTGCGTGCCGATCGAACCCGTGGAACCGAGAATGGCGACGCGCTTACGCAGGGGCGCTTGCGCCCTACTCATTGCGTCACCGTCAGCAACCCGATAACGTGCAATACCGCGAAGTACGCCATGCCGCCGAACAGATACGAATCGAAACGATCGAGCACACCGCCGTGGCCTTGGATGAGCTGCCCTGTGTCCTTCACGCCGGCATCGCGTTTGAGCGCTGACTCGGCGAGATCACCGGCCTGCGCAGCGATCGAGGTCGTTGCGCCGAGCACCAGTCCCTGCCACCACAACAAGTGCAGTTGCGGAATGTAGGCCGCCGCGGCGGCGCCGACGACACTTACAATAAACAATGCGCCAAGCGAACCTTCGACGGTCTTGTTCGGCGAGATCTTCGTCAATTGGTGCCGGCCGATCCACGAGCCCACAACCATACCGGAAATATCCGTGAGCGCGATGAGGACGACAACGTCGTAGGTCCACCAGATACCCACCTCGGGAATGCTGCGCAAGAATACGAAGTAGGTGAGCAATTTACCGATGTAGAGCACGGCGAGCAACGTGTAAGCGGTGCGCGCGAAGTAGCCCTTTTCCCCGCCGTACATCCCGATCGAGAAGCTCGCGATCGTGATGCCGGCAAGCAACACACCTTCCCACTTGTGCAGCAGGTCGAACCACGCGAGCACGATGTAGCCGACGACACCGACCATTGCGACCTGATACTCGAGCGGTTGACCTTTGATCTCGCACAAATAGTTCAACTCGTAGAGCATCAAGATGCCCAGCACGAGCACGAGCGCATCGAAGGCCCACTGATTTGCGACAAGCGTCAGCCCGACGACGGCAAGAAGCAAGCCGACGACGACCCGGCGCATAACGCCGTTACTCGCCGAAGCGTCGCTGACGGAGTGCAAACTCATGAACGGCCTGCGCAAGATGTTCGCCCGAGAAATCGGGCCAATAGACGTCGCTCATCACCAGCTCGGCATACGCGGCCTGATAAAGCAGAAAATTCGAGAGCCGTTGTTCGCCGCCGGGGCGGATCAACAGATCGGGGTCGGGTACGCCCGCGGTGTAGAGATACGACGAGATGAGCTCGTCACTGATGCCCTCAGGCACAAGCGTCCCGCGCTGCACGTCAATAGCGATCGCTCGCACCGCGCGCTCGAGTTCGCTGCGCGAACTGTAGTTCACCGCGAGGTTCAGAATAAGTCCCGTGTTTCCGGCGGTGCCTTGCTGCAAATTGTCGAGCGCATGGCGCGATCGCTCCGGCAGCGCTTGCCAATCGCCGATGATGCGCACGCGCACGTTGTTGCGCTGCAACTCGGCCAGCTCGCTCTTCGCGAAGTAGACGCACAGATCGAAGAGAAATGCGATCTCTTGGGCATCGCGCCGCCAGTTCTCGGTTGAAAATCCGTAGACGGTCACGATCTCGATGCCGAGATCACGCGCAGCCTGGGTTACACGGCGCAAGGCGACGATGCCGCGGCGATGTCCCTCGAGCGCGGGCAATCCGTGCTCGCGCGCCCAGCGCCGATTGCCGTCCATGATGATCGCGACGTGCCGCGGCACGCTGTGCTCAATCGGCTCGATCATACGATTCGTATCCGCAGACGAGGTCGATTAGGTCGTCGCGCTCGGTCGCACGTAACACTCGCAGCGTTCCGACCCCGAGCGTCGGACCGACCGGCGCGAGCACCGAAAGACGTACGCGGCGTCCGGCCAAGGCCGCACGCGCCGCTACTTCAGACATCAGCGTGAGATCCACGCCTAGACTTCCATGATATCTTTTTCTTTTGCCGCGACGAGCGCGTCGATCTCTTTGACGAACTTGTCGGTCATTTTCTGCAACTGATCCTGCATACGCTTGTTGTCGTCTTCGGTGATCTCGTGCTTCTTGAGCTGCTCTTTGAGATCGTCGTGGGCCTTGTGGCGCACGTTGCGCACCGCAACTTTGCCGTCCTCGGCTTTCTTTTTTATGACCTTGACGAGATCTTTGCGGCGTTCTTCGTTGAGCGGCGGAATCGTCAAGCGAATCATCGAGCCATCGATGTTGGGCGTAATCCCGAGGTCGCTCTTCTCGATCGCCTTGCGGATGTCGCCAACCACGTTTTTATCGAACGCTTGAACCACGAGCGTGCGCGCGTCGGGCGTGGCGATCGAGGCGACTTGTTTGAGCGGCACCGCGGCGCCGTAGGCTTCGACGTGCAAGCGATCGAGCAGCGCGGGACTCGCGCGGCCGGTGCGGATCGACGCAAAGTCCCCGCGCGTCGCCTCCACGCACTTGTTCATCTTCGATTCGAGATCTTTGAAGAAGTCGGACATACTACTTTCCAGCTCCAACGCGCACGTTCGATTCTCGCTCGACGATCGTCCCGATTGGATCGCCGAAGATCACGCGGCGAATATTTCCGGGGACCGACATGTCGAACACGATGATCGGAAGTTTGTTATCCATGCATAGTGCCATCGCGGTTGAGTCCATCACCTCGAGTCCGCGTTGCAGCACTTCCATATAGTCGAGGCGATCGAAACGCGTCGCGTTTGGATCCTTCTTGGGATCGGCGCTATAGATGCCGTCGACTTTCGTGGCCTTGAGGATTGCGTCCGCACCGATCTCGACCGCACGCAAAGCGGCGGTCGTGTCGGTCGTGAAGTACGGGTTGCCGGTACCGGCTGCGAAGATCACCACGCGGCCTTTTTCTAAATGCCGCATGGCCCGCCTTCGAATGTAGGGCTCGGCAATCTGATGCATCGCGATGGCCGTCTGCACGCGCGACGGTACGCCCATGCGCTCGAGCGCGTCTTGCAGTGCAAGCGCGTTGATCACCGTCGCGAGCATGCCCATGTAGTCGGCGGTGGCACGATCCATGCCGGCCTCTTCATGAACTTTGCCGCGCCAGATGTTTCCGCCGCCGACGACGACGGCTACAGAGACACCGGCGCGAGCGACCCCGGCGATTTCATCGGCCATGGCGCGCGTCGTGTTGACGTCGACGCCGCTATCGTTTCCGGCGAATGCTTCGCCGGAGATTTTGAGGAGAACGCGGTTGTACTTGGGTCGACTATTCGATGAGTCCAAGCGAGCTAGTGCCTCAGTTCTCTCCGAGTGCGTACTTCGTAAAGCGGCGAACCTTGATTTTCTCTCCAAGCGATCCGACCGCCGCATTGATCAGATCGTTGACCGAGAGCGAATCATCTTTGACGAACGGCTGGTCGAGCAGCACGTGCTCCTCGTACCACTTGTTCAGTTTCCCTTCGACGATCTTCTCCGCGACCTCGGGCGACTTGCCTGCCGGGACCGCGGCCTTGAACTCGTCGCGCACCTTGGCGACGACGTCGTCCGGAACGCTAGCGCGATCGAGGTACTGGGGCGACATTGCCGCGATGTGCATCGCGATATCGCGGCTAAGCTCCGAGAACTTCGGATTGCGCGCGACGAAGTCGGTCTCGCTGTTGACCTCCACCAGCACGCCGATCTTGCCGCCGGCGTGGATGTAGCTGGTCACGAGCCCTTCGTTTGCCGAACGCTCGGCCTTCTTCTCGGCCTGCGCCGCGCCGCGCTCAAGCAGCAGCGCCTTCGCCTTCGCGAACTCGCCATTCGCCTCGACGAGCGCCTTACGGCAATCCATCATCGGCGCGCTCGTCTCTTCGCGTAGCGCCTTGATCTCGTCGGCTTTCGGTTGATAGGAAGACATTGAGGTAGACACCAGTTCTCCTTACAGCGCGGCTTCGACTTCGGCCATGGTCAGGGGAGCTTCGTCTTCGGTCTCCGCGTACGGTTGCGCATACGCGCCCTCGGCGTCATAGGCGCTCTCGTTCTCGGTCTTTCCCTCAATGATCGCGTCGGCAATCTTGCTGACCATCAGCTTCACCGCGCGGATCGCGTCGTCGTTGCCGGGAATCGGGTAGTCGATCTCGTCGGGATCGCAGTTCGTGTCGATCACGGCGATGATCGGGATCTTCAGCTTGCGCGCTTCGAGGACCGCGATTCGCTCTTTCTTCGGGTCGACGATGAAGACCGCGTCCGGCAAGCGGTGCATGTCTTTGATGCCGCCGAGGAAGCGCTCGAGCTTGGCCATCTCGTCTTGGAGCTGCGCGACTTCTTTCTTGGGCAGGCGATCGAAGTCGCCTTGCATCTTCATGCCCTCGAGCTCGCGCAGACGCGCAATGCGCTTCTGAATCGTCGCGAAGTTGGTGAGCGTGCCGCCCAGCCAGCGCTGGTTGATGAAATAGGTGCCCGCGCGTTCGGCCTCTTCGCGCACGACGTCTTGCGCTTGCTTCTTGGTGCCGACGAACAGGATGACTTTCTTCTCGCGGGCCATTTGTTTGACGGCCTCGTAGGTCTCGCGCAGCTTCTGTACGGTGAGCGCGAGATCGATGATGTAAATGCCGTTGCGCTCCTGGAAGATGAATGGCTTCATCTTGGGGTTCCAGCGACGGGTCTGATGCCCGAAGTGGACGCCTGCCTCGAGGAGTTCGCGCATGGTGACTACAGACACAAGGTATCTCCTTCTGGCCTCGGTCCGCGTGCCGTCATGGCGTGCGATCCGTGTCAAGAGGCCATATAACACCAGCCGTCCATGGCGGGCGTAGTAAACTGACCGCCCGTAAGGGCAGCCGTGAGAGTATAGCACGGCCCCTGGGGACGGTCTAGCGGGTGGAGGGTCTTCACCGCTAAGGCTCTCGGGCGAACATACCGAACGTCAAAAACGATGCGGTGGTTAGTAACCGGCGGCCTGGGGTTTATCGGCTCGAATTTTGTCCGCCTGGCCTTGCGCGAGCGGCCCGACCTGGAGATCGTCAACCTCGACGCGATGACCTACGCGGGCAACCCGGCTAACCTGCGCGACGTGCAGTTCGAGAAGCGCTACTCCTTCGTCCACGGCGACATCTGCAATCCGCCTACCGTGCGCGCGGCGATCGGTTCGGGCGTCGACGCGATCGTGAACTTCGCCGCCGAGACGCACGTCGACCGCTCGATCCTCGATCCCGAACAGTTCTTACGCACCGACATTCTCGGCACGCACGTACTGCTCGAAGCCCTGCGCGAGCATTCGATCCCGCGCTACCTTCAGGTGTCGACCGACGAAGTGTACGGCGACGTAGCGGAAGGCGAATCCGCCGAGAGCGATCCGCTAAAACCGCGCAGTCCCTATTCGGCCTCGAAAGCAGGCGGCGACCTGCAAGTACTCGCCTACCGTTCGACGTACGGCGCGCCGGTGCTCATCACGCGCGGTAGCAATACCTACGGACCGTACCAGTATCCCGAGAAACTGATCCCGCTCTTCATCACCAACCTGATCGACGACGAGCAGGTCCCGGTCTACGGGGATGGCCTGCAAGTACGCGATTGGCTGCACGTCGAGGACCACGCGCGCGGGATCATGCACGTGCTCGAACACGGCGAGGACGGCAACGTCTACAACCTCGGCGGCGGCAACCCGCACACGAATCTCGAGATCACCCGGCGACTCGTTGATGGGTGCGCGCGCGCGATGGAGACGCACGTCAAGCACGTTGCCGATCGCGAGGGCCACGACCGGCGCTACGCCGTGTCGTGCGAGAAGGCGTCAGCAATCGGCTGGACACCACGCGTTGGATTCGAAGAGGGTCTGCGCGACACGATCGCGTGGTACCAGGAGCATGAAGATTGGTGGCGTCCGCTTAAGTCCGGCGAATTCCTCGCTTATTATAAAAGACAGTATGCGCATAGATGAGTAATGTACTCGACGTGGTTTCGATAGCAGATAACGCGACGTCGCCGAAGTTCATTGGGCGCGCCCTCGGGGAACGTTCAGCTTTTCAAGTTGCGTCGCGCGCCCTGGTTTGGGGGCC
>JBAUEZ010000228.1:0-3960 GCA_049678885.1 Candidatus Aquilonibacter sp.
GACTTCGAGATCGTCGTGGTCGACGATGGTAGCCCCGACAACACCTATCTTTCGGTGGTCGCGGCGTTGGCCGAGCTGGGATCCAACATCCGGGTCGTCCGCTACCACAGCAACGCCGGAAAGGGCCACGCCCTCATCTGCGGATTCAATCATTGCACGGGCGAGGTGGTGGCGTTTTTGGACGCGGACATGGATCTGCACCCGTCGCAGATTCGCGAACTGCTCGATACGATGGACCGCGAAGGTGCGGACGTCGTCATCGGGAGCAAGTGGCATCGTCGCTCGAAGATCAACTACCCGTTCGTTCGGCGCCTCTGGAGCATGGGTTACTACCTTCTCGTCCGTATGCTCTTTGGGTTGCCGCTGCGCGACACGCAGACCGGACTCAAGGTTTTCCGCAGCGATGTCCTCGCGCGCGTCTTCCCGCGAATTCTAGCAAAGCGCTTCGCGTTCGACGTCGAGGTTCTCGTCAACGCACACCGTCTGGGCTACCGTATCGTCGACGCTCCGGTTACATTGAATTTCACGCGAAGCTCGGGGCGCGTGCGCCTCGGCGACGTGTGGACCGTCTTTCTGGATACGCTCGCGATTTTCTATCGGGCGCGAATTCTTCGCTACTACGACAAGGCCGGAGCCGCGACCGAACGTCGTCCGTATGGTGACGTAGAAGTCCACGTGGGCTGCAAGCCCGAACCAATTAGGGAGACGACCGTTACTCGATGAAACAACGCGTGTTCATTCTTGGGCTCGACGGAGCAGATGACGGCAGCGTAGGCGCTGCCGTTCGTTCTGGTATGATGCCGAATCTGCAGCGCGCCGTCGGCGGGAATTGGTCCCCACTTCGATCGACGCCGCTACCGATCACGCCGGCCGCATGGACCGCGGCGTTCACCGGATACAATCCGGGCAAAACCGGCGTGCTTACCTTTCAACGGCGAGTCCCGAATAGTTACCGAGGACGCCTCGTCAATTCCGGCGACCTTGGCGGAGCGGCGTTTCAGACGCGCATTGCAGATGCCGGGAAGACCATGCTTTGCGTCGGCGCGCCGATGACATCGCCGCCGCCCCCGATCGCGCGCGGCGTAATCATCCCCGGTTGGGATGCCTCCCCCGGACGCCCGATGGTAAGCGATCCGCGGTACCTCGCGCTATTGGATCGCGTCGGCTACCGGATTGAAGACGAGTTCTCGCACGAAGTCGGCGTCCTCGCGAACGCGATGGACGCCCGCTTTTCGCTCATGACCGAGCTGCTGCAGACGCATGACTGGGATTGCGCGATGCTTTATTTCGGTTTCATCGACGGATTGGGGCACCGCTTTGGCGCGGGCAACGATAAAACGCCGCAATTACTAGAACACTGCGATCAGCGGCTCGGAGATTTGCTGCAGACCGTCGGCGATGCGGCCTTCATCGTCTGCTCCGATCACGGATTCGGCACCTTTACGCGCTCGTTCAGCGTGACGCAATGGCTCGAAGCAAACGGCTATTTAACGCTTCGGTCGCGAAGCTTCAAGAGCAGCAACGAGGGCGGCGTACCCGGCCTCGAAGTGATGGATCTCGAGGACGGCGTCATAGACTGGGATGCGAGTTCGGCCTTCTGTTGGGAAGGCGTCGGACGGCATGCCGCGATCGCGTTGAACGTGAAAGGCGAATACCCGCGTGGCTGCGTGTCGCCGCGCGACGCATACGCGCTCGCGGGGGAGATCGCCGACCGCCTTCGCGCACAGCGGGATCCGAAAACGCGAGCGAAGGTCGTGCGCGATGTGAAGCGGCGGGAAGAACTGTTTTGGGGAAATCACGCAAGCGAATTCCCTGAGCTCTTCGTTGAATTGGAATTTGATACGACCGCGTACGTGGCCAAGCGAAAACGTGTCGAAGGCGGGTTCCTTCTCGACGACGGGATCGTTCATAACGGCACGTTCTACTCGCACTTCGATGACGGCATCTGGGGATCGTCATTCGCGGTGGCGAGCGAGCAGCTTAAGGTCGAAGATCTCGCGCCGACCGTGTATGCACTCCTCGATCTCCCGATTCCGAGCGATTGCGACGGTGAAAATCGCTCGACGCGTTCGGCCGTGCTTACGTCGGTCGCGGCAAGCGCGCACGAGAGCGCATACTCAAGCGAGGAGGAAGAGATCGTTCGCAAACGTTTAGAGGATCTCGGCTACCTCTAATCGCTAGACGACGTCCGCCGTCATTCCCGCGCTCTTGAGAAACTTCTCGGACATGTCGAGCAAGTTCCAGTCCGCATCGCGGCCGGCTCCCGGTCTCCCCGCGAGCGCTTCGATAAAGATCCCGTGCTGCGCGTGGTTGGCGTCGTCAGGTCCGGTATCGTTCTCGTACGTGTAAATACCATCGTAGCCGACGGTTCCGACCGCTCGCCACAGAAGGTCATCGAAATACACCATCATGTCAGGTGCGATGGCGCGAACCTCGCGATAGATTTCATGCGGGCGGAAAATCTGCGTCTGCATCGGCGTCCCGTCGGGGCGGGGAATTGCTCGAATCTTTGCCCCCAGCTCTGCGATCAGGGACTCGACGTCTGCCGGCGCAACGGTCCCCTCGGGTTCGCGTCCCGCGATGTTGAGGAACACCCGTGAGTAATATCCCCCCTCCGCCCAAACGGCAGTCTTCTTCCAGTCGATCTCAAGTTTGCTGAGCGGCGTGATCTTGTCCGGATAGTTTTTTACGGCAAGGTAACCTTGTTCGATCAGCCATTGCGCGATCGCAACACCGCCGTCCATGCGCTTCGCTCCGTGGTCTGATACCACGTAGATGTTCGTCACGGACTGATCGACTTTTTCGAGCAGCCGTGCAAGCATGACGTCGAGGTCCTCGTAGTACTTCTGAATGACGCCTTCGAAACGATTTCCCGGCTCGTACGCGCGATGCTTCGGGTCGAAGAATTTCCAGAATCCGTGATGGAGACGGTCCGTACCGATCTCCACGAACATGAAGAAGTCCCAGTCCTTTTTCTCGAGCCAATTTTCGAGCACGGTAAAACGGCGCTCCGTCATGTCGTAGATCTGACGCAGCAGATTGTCTTTATCCTCGGTGCGGAAATCCGTGCAATCCGAAAGATATTCGCGACCGTTCAAGAGCGCCGAGATCTCGTCGCGCGCGCCGCGCGGATACGTATACTCGCTCTTCGCGCTCGGCGTTAAGAAGCAGCCCACTTGGATTCCGTTGACGGGCTTTGGCGGATACGACGGCGGAACGCCGACGGTGATCACGCGTTTTCCGGCGGCGCTCAAACGGTCCCAAACCGTCGGCTCCTTGATCGAGAGCGACGTGGTCAACGCCAGGCCCGAGTACGTGTAGTCCGTGCGGTTGCGAAATCCGTAGACGCCAAGCTCGCCCGGATCTTTGCCGGTCACCATGCATGCCCAGGCCGGAATCGTGATCGCGGGCATCACCGACTTCAAACGACCGAAGGTCCCGCGGCTCATGAGTCCGCGAAGTGTCGGCAATTTCCAATCGAGGCGATCGAAAATGAGTTCGCCCGCTGCGCAATCGAGACCGATGACAAGTAGACGGGGGGTGGACACGCAATGCTCCTTCATCTCGAGGATGTGGCAGGCTTCGAGGGTTCCGCGCGCTCTTTCCTGGCACGCTTGCAAGAATCGACCGTCTCGAACTCCAATAGACGGGCCCGATGGCAACCATCCTCGAAACGTCCGCCGACGATCCGCGCTGGCTTGCTTTCAGCGCGGCAAACGAAGAGACGACGCTTTTTCAGTCGACGCAATGGTCCTCGATCATCGGAACAACCTACGGCTTTTCCATGCGCGTCCTCCTTGCGACAGAAGACGGCTCCATAACCGGAGGTTTTCCTTTCGCTCACATCGAGGACTTTCGCGGGCCGCGACGCGTCGCGCTCGCGTTCGCGGACAACGTCGAACCGCTTCCGGCAGATATTTGGCCCGAGATCGAGCGTTGGATCGCCGCAGACTCCTATCC
>JBAUEZ010000229.1:0-39114 GCA_049678885.1 Candidatus Aquilonibacter sp.
GCACATGGCGAGCTGCTCGAAGCGATCGCCGACTTCGACGACCACTTGATGGAAGAATTACTCGAGGGCGTAGAACCGCCGCTGGACGAGGTCGAGCGCGATTTGTGCAGCGAGTGTTCGCACGATCAAATCGTCCCGGTGCTCGTATGCGCAGGCACAAGCGGTGCGGGCGTTCCCGCACTGTTGCGCGCGCTCGAGCGCTGGTTTCCCTCGCCAAAGGACGCGCCCGTCCTCGACGCGGAAGGCCGCGCGATCGAACCCGATCCGGCTGCTGCGGTGATCGCGTACGTCATCAAGACCGTGATCCATCCGCAGTCCGGCAAGCTCTCAATCGTGCGCGTCGTCCGCGGGACACTGAAGTCGGACGCGACGCTCACCGACATCTCGCAAGGCGACGAGAAAGTGCGCTCCGGCGGACTGTACCGCTTGCAAGGTAAGAAACAAGAAGCGATCGGCGAGGCCGGCCCCGGCGCGGTTGTCGCAATCGCACGGCTCGAGCCGGTCAAAACCGGCGACGTGCTCTCGAGCAACGGGCGTGTCCTGCTGCCGCGCGTCGCGCTCTCCGAGCCGTGCTTCGCGCTCGCAGTCAGACCGAAAGAACGCATCGACGAAGCCAAAATCTTCCAGATGCTTGCGCGCATCGTCGATGAAGATCCGTCGCTGAAGTTGACGCGCGCCGAGATCACCGGCGAACTGCTGCTGCTCGGGTGCGGCGAACAACACGTCTCGATCGCCGTAGAACGGTTGGCACGGAAGTATAAGGTAGAGGTCGAAACCGCCGCGCCCGAGGTTCCGTATCTGCAAACGATCACCGCGGGCACCGAAGTGCATTCGCGCTACAAGCACCAGACCGGCGGTCACGGTCAATTCGGCGATGTGTGGCTGCGTTTCGAACCACGCGAACGTGGCTCGGGCGTGACGTTTGAAGACAAGATCGTCGGCGGCGTGGTGCCACGCCAATTCATTCCTGCGGTCGAGAAGGGCGTGCGCGAGGCGCTAGCGCACGGGCCCAACGGTTATCCCGTCACCGACCTGCACGTTACGCTGTACGACGGGCAATACCACGACGTCGACTCGAGCGAACAATCGTTTAAGACTGCCGCCGGCATGGGCGTGCGCGACGCGCTCCCCAAGTGCCATCCCGCAGTGCTCGAGCCGATCTCCCGTGTGAACGTGACAGTGCCGACGCAGTACACCTCGACCGTGATTCAGCAGCTGACCGGCAAGCGTGGGCAGATCCTCGGCATGAACCCGGCCGAGCAAAGCGGCTTTGACGTGGTCGAGGCCGACGTACCGCAGGTCGAGCTAGCGCGCTACATCACCGAACTGCGCACCGGGACCCAAGGCCTGGGAACCTTCGCTGCCCGTCACGAGCGCTACGATCCGGTGCCGGGAAACAAGGTGGCTTCCAGGGCCTAGGGCAATAAAGGGCGGGTTTATTTCGCCCTTCCCACGGGAGGCTTTTCGCTTCGTGAAACGTCTGTTGGCCCTCGTTGCCCTCGCTGGGCTCCTTACCGCGTGCTCCAAAGCCTCCGACCAAACCGGCGGTGAGCACTCGTGGACCCTGCCCGGCGTGCTGCGCGTAGCCATTCAGGAAGAACCGAAAAACCTCAACCCGCTGCTCACCTCGAACACGACCGACGTCTTCATCGCGCGGTTCATGTTCCTACCGTTGATACAGCCGAACGCCCAGGGCGCGCAGCAGCCGCTGCTCGTGACCGACGTACCCAGCACGACCAACGGCGGCATCAGTGCCGACGGCCTGACGATCACCTACCGCCTGCGCAAAGACGTCAAGTGGAGCGACGGCGTTGCGTTCACGAGCAAGGACGTCAAGTGGACGTGGCAAGCGATCATGAACAATAACAACAACATCGTATCGCGCCACGGCTACGACTACATCAAGTCGATCGACACGCCGGATCCGTGGACCGTTATCGTCCACCTCAAAGAGAAGTTTTCGCCGTTCGTCAATACGTTCTTCACCGACAGCGATCAACCGTACGGCGTTGCTCCCGAGCACGTGCTCGCGAAGTATCCCAACGTCAACCAGATCCCGTTCAATAGCGAACCGACCGTCTCGGACGGTCCGTTCCGCTTCGCCGAGTGGGTGCACAACGATCACGTTTCACTCGTTGCCAACGACAACTTCTTCCTGGGCAAGCCAGGCCTCAAACGCATTGAAATCAAGGTGATTCCCGACGAGAATACGTCGGTCGAGCTCTTGCGCACCCACGCGATCGACTGGATCTACCAGGCATCGATCCATCTCTATCCGCAGGTGAAGAACATCCCTGGGGTCCAGATCGCGTGGATGCGCGTCAACGGCTACTACGATCTCCAAATCAACACCGCGAGTCCAGCGATGAAAGACCTGCGCGTACGTCAGGCAATCGCGTACGCGATCGATAAGCAGAACCTCGTCAACACAACGATGTACGGTCAGGAGACGCTGGCGAGCGAGGACATCCCCGATTGGATGTGGGCCTACGACCCGAATGTGCGGTCATTTCCGTACGACATTGCCAAAGCGAAATCGCTGCTCGGTCCGGACCCGCCTTCGATCCTGCTCGTAACTAACAATTCCGACGCGACCTACAAGCAGCTCGCGGTGCAGATCCAGGCGCAGTTGCGCCGCATCGGCATCGAAGCGCAGATAAAGCTCTTCCCGGGCGCGCAGCTCTACGCGCCGGCCGGTGAGGGCGGGGTCCTGCAGAACGGCCACTTCGACATCGTGGTGGACGGCTGGTACTCGGGCATCGACCCCGACGATTCCGCGCAATTTATGTGCAAGAACGCCCCGCCCGGCGGGTACAACTACGCCCGGTATTGTAGTCCTGAGATGGACGCTGCACAGACCATGGCGCTAACCCACTACGACCAGGCGACACGTAAGGCTGCCTACGCAAAAACGCAGGCGTTGCTGGCGCGCGACGTGCCGGAGATCTTCATCAACTGGTTGCGCCAGATGCACCCGATCAACACCGACTTCAAAAACTTCGAACCCAGCCCAGTCATTGAGAACTGGAACGCGTGGCAATGGAGCATCTAGGTCTTCCGAACCAACCCGTCGGTCCCATGCCCGAGCTTGTCTGGCTGCGCAAGATCATTGTGGAGCGCGCGCTCACGCGCGGCGACTACGTGCTCTCCGGTGGCGTGCGCAGCGACTATTACATCGACAAGTTCCGCCTCTTCTCCGATCCGCACGTGTTGCGGCGCATCGCTCGGCTCTTCGTTCCCGTGATCACCGAAGTCAATCCCGACCTGATCGCCGGTACCGAGCTCGGCGGCGTCGTGATCTCGGCGGTCGTTTCGCAGATGTCGGGCTTGCCGCTGCTCGCCGTGCGCAAATCGCCCAAAGGCTACGGCGCATTCGCCGATGAGTACGTCGAAGGTCCGTACGCGCCTGGCCAACACGTGCTACTGCTCGAAGACGTCGTGACGTCGGGACGCGAATTGCTCGCTGCGAAAGCGCGGCTCGAAGAACTGGGGCTCACCGTGACACCGTGCGCCGTCGTGAGCCGCGGTCTCGCGCCGATCCGTTCGCTGATTCAGTTCTCGTTGCCCCGCGGCGAAGCCAGAAACGAAAACTAACTCGTTGTCATCCCGAGCGTAGGACGCTCCTCGCATCACCTCCTGTGATGCTCCTGCTGCGCGCGTTTTGCGCCACGACCCACAGATATTTGAGGTGTAGTGGTGCTGCGGTTAGGCGCGGCAGTCCGAAGTGTGCAAGGGCACTCGAGGACTGACGCAACGACACCGAAGCGCCGCTACGGCCTCAAATCGTGAGTTCGGTGCCGTCGTCGGCGATAGCGCAGGGACCGTGGTACACGCTGCGCGCGGCGTCTTCGAGTTCACCGGGTGCAAATTCCGTGCCGTAGTGCGTGAGCACGAGGCGACGCGCGCCCGCGCGTTGCGCCATCTCGCCGGCTTCGATCGCTGAAAGATGCCCGCGCATAGGACCCGTTTCTACCGCAAGCCCAAGCGCCGCTTCGCACAGAAAGATGCTGCAATTGCGCGCGAGTTCTTCAACGCGCTCGCACGGCGCAGTGTCGCTCGAATAGCAGACGCTTGCGCCGTCGCGTTCGACGCGGACCGCATAGGCGTCGATGTAGTGAATAGTCTTCGTGAACGTAACCGAAAGGCGCCCGATTTCGAGCTGGCCTGCCGGGTCGTATTCGCGTACGTCGAAAACCTCGTCGAGAAAATCACTGGGCCCTTCGCTTGCGAAAGTAGCCGCGAAGGCGCGCAGTTGCTGCTCGCCGCCCGGCGGGAGCCAAATCGGCATCCGATCGTCGCGCAAGAGCGGTCCGTACTTGAGCCCGTAGCGAAGCGGAATCAAATCGAGAAAATGATCGGCGTGCATGTGGGTAATCAAGATTCCGTCGAGATCGGGATAGTCCATCACGATGCGCAGATTGGCGAGCGCACCGGTGCCCATGTCCAGCAACAGATTGGTTCCGCGCGCGCGGATCAGATGGCAGCTGCAGGCGCGCCCGGGGCGCGGAACCGATGCACTCGAGCCGACAACGCGCACGCGCATCGCGGCGGCCATTACGGTAGCGATGCAAGCACCTCATCGGCGTGATCGTCGACTTTGACCTTCGGCCAGACTTTGACGATAACACCGTTCCCATCGATCAAGAACGTCGAGCGCGCCGTAACACCGAGCGCATTGTAGAGTTGTGAATCAGTATCCGAGAGCAGCGTGAACGGAATCTTATATTTCGCTTTGAACTTTTGGTGCGATGCCGCCGAGTCGCGGCTCACGCCGACGATCCGCGCGCCCTTCGTTTGAAACCTGGCGAAAAGATCGCGAAACTGCGAGGCCTCGCTGGTACAGCCCGGCGTGTCGTCTTTCGGATAGAAATACAAGATCAGCGGGGCGCCAAGCAGCTCGGCCGTTTTGACCGGGTTGCCCGCGTCGTCCGCGACCGTGAGGTTGGGGAGCTTGTCACCCGCCGCCAGCATTCCCATCCTTTCTAATTATTTGCCTCGCTAAATTGATCGAGCGGCACCATAAATAACAGGCGGTCGCCCGGTCTAACGTCCTGTTCAAACTTGTGTACCGGGACGGCAACACCTTTGCCGCCGCTCTGCTCGCGCCAAACGTAGAGCGGAATCCATTGCACCTTGTAGCCGGGACGTTCTGGCGGCGCGGGAGGCGGCGAATTTTCCGCGCCTTGAAAGCGTTCCGCGAGCTGAAAAACGCGCGCAAAGCCGGTGTCCGGGAAGATCGCGAAGCGCCCGCGGGTGCTCTCGAAGCGCGCGAGCCCGGCGATCGTCGGTGCAGTGAGCTCGGTCGTCGAAAACGACGCAATACCGAAGTGCCGCTTGATCGACGCCCCAAATGCAAGGTCGTCGATGCGCAAGACCACGTGCATATCGGAATGCGCTTGCTCGCGCGTTCGCGTTCGTGCACCCAGCGCGACCTCGAGATTCGCTGTGTCACTGTTGGTAACACCGACGAGGGCCTTCGCGCGTTCGGGCGAGCAGTACGCGATCGTCTCGTCGTTTGTGGCATCCCCTGTCAATAGGTCAATTTTCCTATCCCGGGCGAGTTCGATCAGGATCGCGTCGGGATTGCGCTCCACGACGACGACATCTTCGCCAAGCTCGCGCAGGTAGTCGATGACGAGAGAACCCACGT
Source organism: Candidatus Aquilonibacter sp. (assembly GCA_049678885.1). GTDB lineage: Bacteria > Vulcanimicrobiota > Vulcanimicrobiia > Vulcanimicrobiales > Vulcanimicrobiaceae > Aquilonibacter. The sequence continues at coordinate 5,651 of JBAUEZ010000229.1, forward strand.
TGCCCGCGCCGCACACGATGACGTGGCCCGAGCGATGAATGCGCCGCAGCCCACGCGTGCGGCGCAGCGTCGCCGCGTTGAGCGCCGAGGTCACGGTAGCGGTGAAGACCGCAAAGATCGTGACCCCGACGAGCATCGTCATCATCGCAACCAAGAGCGAAACCGCCTGCGCGGGCGGGAAGGCCTGCGCGCATGGCGTGATGCACGGCGTGATGTCACCGTAGCCGACCGTTGTCATGGTCGTCATCACGAAGTACAGTGCGGCGATCGGATTAAGATGGAGCGCGAACGCGAAGTAGATTGAAAAGACAAGATAGAGCGCAAGCGCCACAAATGCGACAGCGCGAAGGATCGGTTCCGTTCGCCGTGCGGCGGTGCGTATTTCGCGCAGCGAATCGCGCACGCGATGGCGCCAGGAGTTTTCGCGCTTTCGCTCTCCCTGGGGCCACGTGCGCTTGATGTTGGCGATCGGTCCGAAGACGCTGACGCGCGCTTTTTCGGGAATCGGCGCAGAAAGCATATCGCCATCGGCATGATCCTCATCGCCGTGACAAAGATAGGGCGGTCGCCCATCGATGGCGACGATGCGCGCGCCTAAGTGCTCTTCCGCCGCAATCACGTCGAGCCCGTCGATGCCGAACTGCTCCGCATCGCGTTCACAAAAGCCGAAGAGGCTCCCGGTTCCATCGTGGCCGCGATCGGTTTCGGTACTTCCATTGTCACGGTGATCGTGACGATGCACGGCCTTGGCCACCAACGTCTCGAGCGTAGGGAACGGTAATGCATAAAAGCACGAAGCATCCACCGCCGACGCCGCGTAGGTAGCGGCGGCGTGTGCGGCAGGCGAGATCGCCGTGCAATTGTATTTGAGCCCTTCTTGGATCTTATGGCCGAGCACCGGGTTGAATTGACGAATCGTTACGCGCGTGCGCTCGTTGATGTCGCGCGCGATCAGCGCGACGCGCAAATTCAGCCGGTCGTCCTGCGACACCGCAACGATGCAGTAGTTCGGCTGATCGGGGCGCGCGCCGACGGGTTCGAGGCCCGCTTCGCGCAGACTCACCGATTCGGCCGGGTCGAGCGCATAGTGCGAGAACGTGTGCGGGAACTCTTCGCGGAATTTGGCGACCGTTTGGGCAAGCAAATTCGCAGCGCGCTCCTCCTCGTGCTTCCACACGAGGGCAACGCGCTGCCCAGCCGTCTTTAAAATCTCGCGGCAGATTTCATAGGCCAGGTAGTCACCGCCGACGACGATAATGAGCGTCTCGGTCGCCATAGATGACTCCCGAGTCGCCAGAGGCCGTCCACCGTCCGCCGCATCCCCTCGCACTCGAGCTGATCGAGCGCCTGCGGGCACGACCCGGCGCGCAGATCCTGGAAATCGGGGCAGGCAGCGGGCGCAACACGCGCGCACTGGAGGCCGCGGGCTTCCGCGTCTATGCCCCGCCGGCAGGCGGGCCATGCGCCGCAGCGCTCACGACGCACGCGCTCCTGCATGGAACTCCCGAGTCACTTGGACGCGCGCTCGCAACGATTGCCGACGCGCTCGAACCCGCTGCGCCGCTCTTTGGGACCTTTGGATCAACGGAGGATGCGCGATACGGGATCGGAACGAACCTCGAGCCGTACGTCTATGCCGCGGAAGACGGCGACGAACGCGGCGTCGTCCACGCCTACTTTGACGCCGCACGGCTGCGCGAGCTGCTCGCCCCGCACTTCGCGATCGAGTCGATGCACGAGGTCAAGGTCGACGAGATCGCGGGGAAATGGGCCCATGCTACGACGCCGCTGCGAGGAGCGGTCCACTGGTTCGTCGTTGCAACAAAGCGCGCTTAGTAGCGCGCGAGCAACGGCTCGATACGCTCGGCATACGCGTCGATGCCGCCTCCGACATTTACAGCCTGCGCAAATCCACGGGCGGCGAGAAATGCGGCAACCTGCTCGCTACGACCGCCATGATGGCAGATAACCGCTATCGGAATCGCTGGGTCGAGCTCCCCGATGCGCTGGGGAATCTCGCGCATCGGAATCCAGGTTGAGTCCGCGACGCGTACGATCGCGACTTCCTCCGGCTCGCGCACGTCGAGCAGCACGAACGTCTTGCCCTCGTCGCGCCAGCGGCGCAATTCCTCGACCGCGATCTCGTCGATCATGTGTGCTTGGTTGCGATCAGATCGCGCATCGGGCTCGAGGCATTCGCGTACAGCCGCTTCTCCATCCGGCCGGCCAGGTAGGCTTCACGTCCGGCGATCACCGCGTGCCTCATCGCATCCGCCATTAACACGGGATCCTTGGCCGCAGCGATGCCGGTGTTCATCAGCAGCGCATCAACACCGAGCTCCATCGCGATTGCTGCGTCGCTCGCGGTGCCAACGCCTGCATCGACGATGACCGGAACGCCTGCGCGCTCTTTGATGATTGCGATCGTATAGGGATTGCAGACGCCCAAACCGCTTCCGATTGGCGCGGCAAGCGGCATCACCGCAATGCATCCGAGTTCTTCGAGCTGTTTACAGACGACCGGGTCGTCGCCGACGTACGGCAAGACGCTGAAGCCGTCTTTGACTAGGGCTTCGGCGGCTTCGAGCGTACCTCGAGCATCGGGATGCAGCGTTTGCGCGTCGCCGATCACTTCGAGCTTGATCAAATCGGTCTCGAGGAGTTCGCGCGCGAGCTGCGCGGTCAATATGGCATCCTTCGCGTTATAGCAGCCGGCGGTGTTGGGCAGAATGCGCAACTTCGCGCGATCGATGTAGTCGAGCAAGGTCTTCCCGCTCGGATCATCGATGTTGATGCGACGAATCGCGACCGTCACCATCTGCGCGCCACTGGCTTCGTGCGCCGCTCGCATGATGTCGAGGGATGGATACTTGCCGGTACCCACGATGAGCCGCGAGTTGAATTCGTACTTCCCGATTTTTAAAACGTCGTTTTGCATGTATATCCTTAGCCGCCGGCGACCGCTTTGATGATCTCGATCGCATCGCCCTCTGCAATCGTGCTCGATTCGTACTCGGCACGGCGCACGACGCGATCGTTCTTCGCGACCGCAATGCCGTTACGAATCACGCCAAGTTCCTCAAGCAACTCCGCGACGGTGGTGCCGTCGGGAAAATCACGCCCCTCGCCGTTGATCGTTGCCTTCACGAGATGCAAATTCGGCGAGAGGGCGCGCATCGCCCGTTTCGACAAAACTCGCAATCAACGCCGCGGTGACCGGAGCAAGCAAGATCCCGTTGCGGTAGTGCCCGGTCGCGAGCAGCAAACCGCCGATTGTGCTCGGCCCGATGAGCGGCCGTCCATCGGGCGTAGCCGGGCGCAAACCGGCCCAACTTTCCGTAACGGTGAAGGCCCCAAGCGACGGCGCCGCGGCGAGCGCCGCATGGAGCAGCGCGTCGATTGCCGCAGCGGTGACGCGCTCGTCGAATCCCGCGTCTTCGACGGTCGCACCGATCAGCAAACGGCCATCAGTCCGCGGCACGAGGTACGCGCCCGGCACCCAGGTAGCGTGTCGCAAGAAACCGTTGGGCGCGGCGAGCGCAAGCATCTGACCTTTCACGGGTGAAACTGCGGGAACCGCATCGCGCGGGACGCCGGGAATTTGCGCGGCCCACGCACCCGCAGCATTGATCACGATCGAAGCCGGCGTGAAACCGAGCGCACTTCGCACGCCGAGCACGCGCCGATCGTCACATTCGATCGCCACATCGGAAATGGGTGCATGCACGATAACACCTTTTGCACGACAGGCAGCAAGCAGTGCGCGCCCCAAGCGTCGATTATCGACGTGGCCCTGGCCGCCGATGAGCAGCGCGCCGAGCACGTGTTTTCCAAGCGCGGGCTCCGTAAGCAATGCGGCGCGGCGGTCGAGCACTTCGCAAGGAACGTTGCGCGCCGAAAGTTCGCGCGCAAATGCCGCGAGCGCCTCGAGTCGCGCCGCGTCAAACGCCGCTTCGACAATTCCATCCAATGCCAGCTCGACACTGACGCCACTCGCTTCAACGACGCGCTGTACGAACGCCGGATACAGCGCGAGCGACGCGCAGCAAAGATCGAGCAGCACTTCATCACCGATACGCTCGGCGTATGGCGCCAACATCCCGGCGCCGGCCCACGACGCACCGTGTCCCGGCTCTCCGCGATCGTACACGCGCACGCTCGCACCCCGTTGCGCGAGCTCAAATGCGATCGAGAGGCCGATCAGCCCGCCACCGACGACGAGTGCGTCCATTACATTCCGATGTAGACCGGGCCCTCACCGCCCTGCGGCGGCACCCACGTGATGATCTGATACGGATCGGCGATATCACAGGTTTTGCAGTGCACGCAGTTGGTGAAGTTCACCTGAATCCGGCCATGCACGGCGCCCTCGTCGCCGTCTTTCTCGAACATCGGCTCGTAGACGGCGGCCGGACAGAAGTATGCGCACGGATTGCCGTATTCAACCGTGCAGCGGTCGCGACAGATATTCGTGTCGGCGATCTTGAGGTGGCTCGGCTGATTCTCTTCGTGAATCGTGCCCGAGTTGTAGACGTCGGTAAGCTTGTCGAAGGTGAGCACGTTGTCGATCTTCGCGCGCGGCGTCTCCTTCGGACGATAACCGGCCTTCTGCATGTTCTCGTAGCCGGGCTTCGAGGGTAGTTTGTCGATGAAGCCAAATGCGCGGCCACCGGTGAACGTGGCGAGCCCCGCGTTGAACACGCCGGCCCACATGCCGTGTTCGAATCCTTGATGGAAGTTTCGCGCGCCGCGCAGCTCTTCGTACGCCCACGAGTCGCGAAAGCGTTGCTCGTAGACCGAGAGTTGCTCCGCGTCAAACTTCTGCGCTTGCAATGCATCCCACGCGGTTTCGGCGGCCATCATGCCGGACTTCATCGCGAGATGCACGCCCTTGAGGCGCATGCCGTTGAGGAAGCCGGCTGAGTCACCGGCGATCATGAGACCGTCCGCGTATGGCCGGATCATCGCGAAGAGCCCACCCTCGGGAATCGCCTTTGCGCCGTAACGAATCAGCTTGGCGCCCTCGAGCATTTTGCGAATCTCGGGATGTTCTTTCATTCGCTGCAGTTCGTTGTGCGGATCGGTCGTCGGATTCTTGTAATCTAATCCCGTCACCATACCGATATCCAGTACGCGATCTTTCATGCCGTAGATGAAGCCGCCACCGAAGGTCTCGGTCGGCAAAGGATAGCCGAGCGTGTGAATGACCGTGCCTGCCGGGAAGCGGTCGTCGGGCAATTGCCACAACTCTTTCACGCCCGCTGCATACACTTGCGGTTCTTTGCCTTCGTCAAGGTTCAGACGCGGAATCGCCTGCTTGGCGAGCGTGCCACGCGGGCCTTCACCGAGGACCACGATCTTTGCGAGCAGGTCGGCACCGGGCTCGTAGTTCGCTTTCGGCTTGCCGCCGTGGTCGACGCCCTTATCGCCGGTGCGCACCCCGATCACGCGATTGCCGTCCCAGAGCAATTCCTGACCCGGAAACTCACCGAAGACTTGGATTCCAAGCTCTTCGGCCTGCGCAGCCATCCACTTGGTGAGACGTTGCAGCGAGGCAACGTATTTGCCGTGATTGTTGAGCGGGGGTGGTGTGAACGGTGCTTTGATCCTTCCGCTCGTGGTGAGGAACCACAGCTCGTCGCGACCGACGGGGGCGTCGATCGGCGCGCCGCGTTCGAGCCAATCAGGCATCAGCTCGTTGATCGCGCGCGGATCGAGCACGAGGCCTGAAAGCCCGTGATTACCGACCTCGGCGGCCTTTTCGATCACCAAGATCTCGAGTTCGCGGCCGGCCTCTTTTGCAAATTGTCCTAGACGTATCGCACCCGCCAGCGAGGCCGGGCCTGCGCCGACGAAGAGCACGTCGACTTCGAGTTGATCGCGCTGCGCCATCCTCAAGATATTCGCGAGAGCGCGTACTTCACCGCTGCGACGTGTGTCGCAACCCGCTCGCCGAACGGCAGCACCGCCGACGGCGTTTCGAGCGTCAGCCCGAGCCGCGCGGCATTGCGCATCAGCAACTGCGTTAGCGTACGGCCGCCGATGCGCTCGGCTTCTGCATCGGGGTCGGGCGTGAGCACGTCGCGCGGATCAATCGGCGTCCCGCCGTCGCGTAACGTGTCGACGAGACCACGGCCGATCCCCGCGCCACCGTACTCGTAACAATAAAAGCCGCTTGCCTCGTCATCTTCGTGCAAATCGATCGTGAGTTCAAACTTGAGATCGCGATTAGCGGTAACGATGGCCTTTGCTTCGGGCGAGCTGCCGCCGCGACCAAACGTACGATTGACGTCGAGCCCATTTATGCTCTCGCGCGTATGCGCATCGTAGCCGGTCGGGTTCGTACACGGCCACAAGCGATACGAAAAACGCGGATCGAGGTCATCATTTTCAAGAAGTTCGAGCAGCGCGTGCGGTCCGGCAGGTTCATCCCCGTGCACGCCGGCGGCCATGTGAATCGCCGGCAGCGAATGATCGCCGTATTCCGCGCACAGCAACGTACGCGGCGCCCCGACGCACGCGACTTCACGCACGCGCACACCACGCGCGCGTAACGCTTTCCATCGTCGCGCAATGTCCTGGTAGGTGGGCTCTTGGATCGTCATAAACACTCCCTTCCATGAAAATCCAAATCGGGGTGATGGGTTCCGCCGGCGGAATCATCACCAAGCCGGAGCTCGAGCTTGCGCGCCACCTCGGCCGCCACATTGCCGAGCGAAACGCAACAATCGTAACCGGCGCCTGCCCCGGCTTGCCGCATGCAGCCGTGCTGGGCGCGCACGAAGTAGGTGGGGTCAGTCTGGGCGTTTCGCCGGCCCTCTCGCGCGAGGAACACGTCAAAATCTACGATTCGCCGCTCCAGCCTTACACAACGATGGTTTTTACCGGATCGGGGTTGATGGGCCGCGAGACGCACAACATTCACAGTTCCGACTTCGTCCTCTTCGTAGGCGGCCGTAGCGGCACACTCGGCGAGTTCGCGATCGCGTACGATGAAGGCAAATTGATCGGCATCCTGACCAACTCCGGCGGGATTTCGAACGAATTTACGAAGATCGCCGGTCTCGTGAAAAAGGAGACCGGTTCGATCGTCCTGACCGACGACGATCCGGAAAAGCTCGTCGATCGCTGCCTTGAAGAGTATCGACGCTTGGACCTTCCTTCTGCGGTGGTATTCGATCGTGGCTGAGCTAACGTTTATCGGTGCCGCCGGCATCGTCACCGGAAGCAAACACCTTTTGACCGTCGGCTCGAAGCACGTGCTCGTCGATTGCGGTATGTTTCAAGGGACGAAGGACGTCATCGCACTCAACGGCATTCCGCTGCCAATTCCGGCCGACGATATCGACGCCGTAATCATTACGCACGGGCACCTCGATCACGTCGGTTACCTGCCGAAACTGATTCACGACGGCTTCTCGGGCCCGATCTACTGCACGCCGCCTACCCAGGCGGTGATGCAGATCGTGCTCGACGATTCGGCAAACCTGCAACAGGAGTTGCAAGAGCGCGGCTACCAACACCAGCGTCCCTACTCTCCGCCGATGTACTACGATCCGCGCGACGTCGACCGCACGATAAAGCACGTGCAGCTCCAGTCGTTGCACAAACCTTTTGACGTCGAAGGCGTGATGCAGGCGACGTACTACAATGCGGGGCACATCATCGGCTCCGCGTTCGTCGCTTTCGAATTCGACGGCAAGCGGGTGGTGTTCTCCGGTGATGTCGGACGGTACGACCGCCCGCTCCTCTTCGATCCTGAGGCGATAGGCGCCGCGTCCGATCTCATCTGCGAATCGACGTATGCGAATCAAGTGCATCCACTGCAACCCGTCGAGGATCTTCGCCAAGCGATTCTCGCGGGTATTGCGAGCGGCGGCGCGATTGTGATTCCGGCGTTTGCGGTCGAACGCTCGCAAGACATTCTGCTCGCGGTGGCGACTCTGCAAGCGCAAGATCCGCAGATCGCGAAGCTGCCGGTACACCTCGACAGTCCGATGGCCGAAAAAGTCGATGCCGTTTTCGAGCACTTCCCCGACGCGCACAAGCCGATTCCCAACGATACGCCGTCGACGCCGTTCGGCGAGCAAAACTTCACCCGGCGCGTGACTACAGCCGAATCGAAGGCGCTCAACGACGTCAAAGGCCCGCACCTCATTCTCTCGGCGAGTGGGATGGCATCGGGCGGCCGCGTCTTGCATCATCTGCACAATAATCTCGGCGACCCCAAAGCGACCATCATCTTCCCAGGCTACCAGTCACTCGGAACGCTTGGGTACGTGCTTACCCACGGAGCGAAAACGGCCACGCTCTACAACGACACGATCCCGATTCGTGCAACGCTCGTGCACCTCTCGGGTTTTAGCGCACACGCCGACCGCAACGAGCTACATCGCTGGTTTGAAACCTGTACGACCAAGCCGCATCTCTATGCCGTACACGGTGAAGCGCCCTCGGCCGCCGCACTCGCAGCGATGGCGCGCGGCGCATTTGGCTGGAAGGCTGACATCGCGTATCGCGGAGTGACGGTGACCTTGTGATGCACCGCAGCTTCGCAAGCGACAACAACGCACCCGTTGCTCCCGAGATCTTGCAGGCAATCCTCGCCGCCAATGAGGGCGACGCGGTCGGCTACGGCGACGACCCGTGGACCGCCCGCGCAATCGCCAAGTTCCGCGAGCACTTCGGCGCCGAGACCGACGTGTATTTGACGTTCAATGGCACCGGCGCCAACGTGGTCGCGCTCAGTTGCGTGATGCGGCCGTGGGAGGCCGTGCTCGCACCTGCGAGCGCGCACTTGCAGACCGATGAGTGCGGCGCATTCGAGCGCTTCACGGGCTCGAAGGTCATTCCGATTCCAACGACCGACGGCAAGATCCGTATCCCCGATATCGAGCCATACCTACTCGCCGGACACGGCGAGCATTTCTCGCAGCCACGCGTGATCTCGGTCTCGAATACGACCGAGTACGGCGACGTCTACGAACCGGAAGAACTGCGCGAGCTGTGCGCGTTTGCGCATGCGCGCGGTTTGCTCGTGCACGTTGACGGCGCGCGCATCTCCAATGCCTCTGCGGCGCTTGGAACCACGCCGCGCGCGATCACCAAGGATCTCGGCGTCGACATCCTCAGCTTCGGCGGCACGAAGAACGGCCTGATGGGCGGCGAGGCGATTTGCTTCTTCAATCCAAAACTCAGTGAGGGCGTCGCGCTCTTCGCGCGCAAGCAAGGCATGCAACTCGCCTCGAAGATGCGCTACATCGCGGCGCAATTCGAAGCGCTGCTCACCGATGATCGCTGGCTCCGGTACGCTTCCCATTCGAACGCGATGGCGCAACGGCTGCTCGTGGGCGTACGCGACATCCCCGGCGTCACGATCACACGGCCGGTGCGCGCCAACGCGATCTTCGCGACGATGGATCGCGCCGCGATCGCGCGCGTGCAAGAAAAGTTCTTCTTCTACTTCTTCAACGAAGCGTTGCCGGAAGTACGCTGGATGACGCATTGGGCCACAACTGAAGCCGACATCGACGCCTTTGTCGCGGCGGTAAAATCCGCCGTGTCATAGCTAGGCAGTCCAATCGAGCATTGATTCCCACTGAGGTTTGGGGAAGCGTTCTTTGCTCTTGATCGCTTCGACGTACTTGCGTTTGCCCGAACGATTGCCTTTGCCCAGCATGATCCCGCCGACGAGGCGATCTTGCCAAAAGAAGAGCGCGCGGTACCAGCGCTTCTCGCTGTCGATCTTGCGCGCGACCTCGAGTTCCGGTTGTAAGTCGGGCGAGAGCCCAAATTGCGTGATCGTCTGCCCCTTGAAGAGCAGCGATGAGTACTCGGGTACGTCGTGGTACTTCTCGGTGCCGCCCATCATGTTTTGCGCGGCGAGTTTGCCATGCGCGCCGGCGCTGTTCCAGGTCCCCATCCGATAGCGCATCTCGAGGATCGGATCGTAGAAATCCGCGATGTCGCCGGCGGCAAATACGCCGGGGACGTTGGTCTCGAGTTGATCGTTGCAAAGGATCCCGTTCTTGCTTACCTCGACCGGCGTGCCGGCAAGCACTTCAATATTCATCGTGAGACCGAAGCCGACGCCGTAGCAGTCGGCAGCGATCTCCAGGCCCTTTTTGGTGCGGATTTTGCTCACAGCGCCGTTGGATCGGACAAATTCTGCAACTTCCTCGCCGTAGTGCATGTGCACGCCGTCGTTCTTTGCCGCCTCGTCGACGAACTCGCCGGCCACATCATCGAGCAGGCGATGGAGAACGTGCGGCCCACGGATAATCCAGTGCGTCTCGACCTTACGCGACGCGAACGCTTCCGCGAGTTCGTAGGCGATAAAGGAGCCGCCGATTGCGACCGCGCTCTTCGAACGGTCGATCGCCTCCGAGATCGCGCGCGTATCATCCAGGTATTGAAAATTATACACGTTGCTGGCACCCGTGCCACCCGGCGCCGGCGCGGGATTCGGCCGTCCACCGGTCGCAATAAGCAGTGCGTCGTATGGATATTCGTGCCCGTCGGCAACAACGATGCGTCCCTCGGTATCGACCGCATTGACTCGAGTCCCCAACCTGAGTTCGATGCGACGCTCCTCGTGATCGGCGAGGTCACGCATCATCACCTTCTCTTCAGGTAGCTGCTTACGCAACATTGGCGGGAGCGAGATGCGGTTGTAAAGCGGATACGGCTCGTCGCCAAAGAGCGTGATCTCGCACGACGGGTCGTGCTTGCGCAACTGCTCGGCGGCAGTGGTCCCGGCAAAGCCGTTTCCCACGATGACATAGCGTCGCACATCGGACATAATGGGCTATATGGACGTTCGGCTGGTGCAACTCCTGGGTTCGTTCATCACCGCGCGCAGCGAGTACGCGCTGGTGCGGCTTGAGTGTGCGATGCACGACCAGGCCCTCCCAGCGCCACCGGTAATCGATCGCTTAAGCGATGCGTCCGAGCGAGCGCTCCGTGACGAATGGCCGGCAATCGAACGACAGTTGGACGCCGCACTCGCCTACGGGAAACATTTGGCACGCAGTACGGGTAAACGGTGGAACGAGGATGCCACGTACCGGGCCTTTGACCGAGCGTTGCGCGAACTGGACCAATATGCGCGAGCGATCCGCTGGGTCCTTACCGTTACCGAAAGCGAGGATGCATCATGAGTACCGACGATTTTATGAACAAGGCGATGGAGCAGGCGCGCGAGTTACAGAACCGGATCGCAGAGGCGCTTGGGGACAGCGACAAGCTGCGCGAAACGCTGATGGATCAAGCCAAGCAAAGCGCCGATGTCACCAGCGAACAGACCAAGGCTGCGCTCGATAACCTCGACGCAGCGATGAAGTCCGGCACGGAGTTTCTCCAGAAGTTCCTACGCGGCGATAAGTAAGCGATGTTCGCCGCATTGCTCCTAGCGGCGACGATCGAAGGCGACGACGCCTTTAAAGGCGGCGATTTCGCCGCGGCGCAAAGCGCCTACATCGCAGCCATCCGAGCGAATCCGCGCGACGCCACAGCAGCGCTCGGCCTAACGCGACTCGCGATCTATCAGAATGACTTGCGCGATGCGCAGCACTGGCTTGACGTCCTTGCGGAGCTTGCGCCAAGCGACCCACGCATCGCGGGAAACCGCGCGACGATCGCGGCCCGAACCGATGCGAGCATCGACCGCGTCGCTCCGCACAACGGCCCAGCGGTTATCGCATTTCTCCAAACCGATCCGTTGCCAATGGTCGATGTTCGCGTCAACGGGCACGATGCGCACTTTCTGATCGACACGGGCGCACCGAACATCGTGCTCGACGCGCGCTTCGCGCAATCGCTCGGCCTTACAATCAGTGCCGCCGGACAAGGCACGTTCGCCGGCGGCGAACGCGCCGCGATGTCAAAGGCGATGGTCGACCAGCTCGATCTTGGCGGGTGGCAGATCGACAATGTCCCCGCGACCGTACTCCCGCTGCCGCGCGACTTCCCGGCCGATGGGATCCTTGGCACGGCGCTCTTCGCGCACTTTTTGACAACCCTCGACTACCGCAACGGCCGGCTCGTGCTCGAGGACCGCATTGCTTCCGATGCCTTCGAACGCGACGCCGCCGCGCGCGGTGACGCGATCGTCCCGCTGTGGCTCGTCAGCGATCACTTCATGTTCGTGCAGGGCCACGCGGGGAGCGGTCCGGTCGGTCTGTTCAATGTCGATACCGGCGGAACGTTTGGCTTGCAGCTAACGAAGGCAGGACTCGAAGCCGCGAAGACCAGCGTGGACGCCGCACATCCGCAAACCGGCGTGGGCGGCGCTGGCGCCGTAACCACGCTTCCGTTCAAAGCAAGCCTGACGATTGGTACCTACACGGTCGACAATCTCGACGGCGTCTACTTTCCGAGCGGCGATCAGTACGGGAGTTTTCCGTTCACTATTACCGGCACGGTCTCGCACGAGTTCTTTCGCCACACAGCCGTGACGTTCGACTTCGCCGCAATGCGCATGGTGATTGAGAAGTAGCTGATCGAGCTAGATTCGTTCGGATCGAGGAAGCGACGTCCGAAGTTTGCTATGGCAAATGAGGGCTGAGCTGACGAAGAGTCCGGATGAATCTAACCGATCAGGGCCAGCTCGACCATCATTTTGAAGCCTACTTCCAAAGCGCGTTCATCGATGTCGTAGCGCGACGAGTGCTGGGGTTCGACGCCGAGTTCCGGTCCGCGCACGCCAACGACGAAGTACGCCCCCGGACGCAACTCCATCATGTACGACATGTCCTCGGCCCACATCACCACGTCGTGCGGATCGACGACGTTCGCGGCACCGATCGTGCGTGCCGCAGCAGCGCGTACGACGTCGTTCATCGCCTTGTCATTTACCGTCGGTGGGTAGCCCCAGAGATATTCGAAGTCGAAATCGAGCCGCATCCCCGCGCAGACGCCCTCGATCATGCGCTCCATACGTTCGGGGATCGAGCGCCGCACCTCGTCGCTGAACGCGCGCACCGTTCCCATCATCTCGGCATTGTCCGGAATGACGTTGAAGGTCGTGCCCGCGTGCATCGTGCCGACCGTCACCACAACGGGATCCTTGGGTGCGATCTCACGGCTTGCGATCGTTTGCAGCATCGTGACCAATTGTGAAGCACCGACGATTGGATCGACGGTTACTTGCGGCATCGCGCCATGTCCGCCGCGGCCCTTGAGCGTCAACGTGAAACGATCCGACGATGCGAAGAACGCACCATCGCGAATCCCGACTTTGCCGACCTCGAGCCCGCTATACAGATGCAGGGCAAAACAACGATCGACGTGTGGATTTTCGAGCGCACCATCCTCGATCATCAGCTTGTTGCCGGCCGGCCCCTCTTCACCCGGTTGAAAGCAAAAGACGATCGTCCCGGCAACGAGTTCGCGATGCTGCGACAGCGCGCGCGCCGCGCTCAACAGGATCGCGATATGTCCATCGTGACCGCATGCGTGCATCGCGCCCTTGCGCTGCGAACGATAGGGGACATCCGCGACCTCGTCCATCGGCAAACCGTCCATATCGGCGCGCAGCAGCGTGACCGGACCCGGCCGTCCGCCTTTCAACGTTGCCAGAATTCCCGTCTTACCAATTCCCGTCCGAATCTCGTCGAAGTCGCACGCGCGCAGTTCGCGTTCGATGAACGCTGCGGTCTCAAACTCGACGAGCGAAAGCTCAGGATTGGCGTGAAAGTGCCGGCGGAAGCGTACAAGCTCCTCGACCGGCACCTCAATCGACGATGTGATCATGGTTATGGACTGAATTCCGCTTGATACGGAAAGATTCCCGGAACCGCTCGGCAGAACCATTGGCCCGGAGCATGAAATGGGCTTGCCTGCGTCTCATATCAGTCGACGATGAAGAGCGTCGCGCCCGTTTCGGTGCGCGAGCGATGCGATGACGCGCCGTCGGCAACGGCATAGCTGCATCCAGCATCGAGCGTCACCGACTCGCCATTTCGCAGTTCCGTGACGATCGTACCGCTCAACACAAAGAGCACGTGCCCGCGCTCGCACCAGTGATCGGCGAGATACCCAGGCGTGTAGCGCACCATACGCAGCCTGACGCCTTCGTGCTGCTGCGTTTTCCAAAACGCCACACCGGTTTCGCCCGGGTGTTCGGTAACGGGGATGTCGTCCCAATCGCAGGTCGTGAAGTGCTGCGGTAGCGCGAGGGTTCTAGTAGTCATAGCTACGGATTGAACACCGCGTGAAAGAGATAATCGCCGCCGGCGGGCTGGCAGAACACCCTCCCGCCTTTGAATTTGGACAGCCTTGCAGCTCGCAACGCGGCTGCATCGAAATCGCGCGATCCGGACGGTGCATAGATCCATGCGTCAGCGAGCGTTCCGTCAGCGTTGACCGCGACTTCGACCCAAACCGACGCCGCGCGATTTTCCGCGACCAGCGGATACTCCGGCGACGCCGCCTCGACGCTCGCATTTGCAAACGGAACGTCGCAGTCGGTTGACCCCGGCGCGCTCGTTATCGCCGCTACCGCACTTACGGCATTCGAGCCGGGCATCACGTCGAGATCGGTGCGCGGATTGAGCGTCTTGACGAGACTCGTTTTAGGTCTTGTCGAAGGCGGCGTTCCGAAACCGGCGCGTGGGGCGCACTGCACCGTGCCTTTAGCGTCCCAACCAAAGACCTGATCGCCCGAAGAAGTCGCGCTCGCGACAAAAACGCCCTTAATCGTAACGGGTTGTGGAAATCGCACGTACAAGGGATCGGACTCAAACGTGTTTCGGGTAAAGGTCACGAACTCGTCTTGCATCTGGTATGCGTGCGCGGTCAATGGCGTCGCCGGAAATTCGACTTCAAACCAGCCCATCGAGGTGTTGAAAAGTACGGAGCCCGCAACCGAACGCGGGCCCTCGGCACGTAATGCATATGAAAACAACGCCGACGGGCCGGTCTTTGCATCGAGTTGATGCGGCGCCTCAATTTCCGCCGGGCAAAACTCGGCGAGCGCGAGCGCACGCGCGCCGCACGCTGCGCTAAGCACGAGACAACACGCAAGGAACAACATAAGGCGCATGCGCTTATGGTTCGAACTCGGCGTTAAACAGATAGAGTCCACCGGTCGGCTTGCAGAACGCGAGACCCGGCGTAAAGGTCGAGGACTCAGCCGACTGGAGCGCCGCGCCGTCAAATGCGGCCGATCCTGATGAAAGAAACGTCCATGCATCGGTCACAGTGCCCGCTGCGTTGAGCGCGACCTCGACAATCGAAAGCCCATGCGTGCGGCGCGTCCGCTCCGAGCGCGGATAATCTGGTGAGACTGCCCTCTTTACCGCCGGATTCGTAAACGGTTCCGGGCAGGAAGTATCGCCCGGTGCCGGCACCGACTCCGCGGTAATGATTGCCGCCGGATTCCTCGGCGGCGTCGTCAGATCCGTGCGCGGATTGCTCAGAACGAGTCCACTGAAGTTACGGGGTTTCTCATCGAAGAAGCCGGACTGGGGGAGACACGCAAAATCGCCTTTGCTGTCCCAGCCGAAGTCGCGCTCGCCGGATGTTTGCGCTCCCGACACATAGGCGGTGCTTATGTCAACTGGTGACGGAAAGCGCACGTAGATCGCATCAGAGTCAAAAGCGTTGCGCGAGAGATCGCCGAATTTTCCGCTGTACGAATAGGTTCGCGCAACCAGCGGCGTAAGCGGGAACTTCATCCGATACCACCCGCCGCTCGTCGCGATCAGGACCGTGCCCTGCACCGATCGTGCGCTCTGCGCGTTCAACGCAAACGCATACAGCGTCGCCGGGCCCGGGCCGTCGATCGGATGAAACGCGCCTGCATGCGCCGGACAATATTCTGTTGTTGCGAGCGCACGCGCACCACAAGCGCTCCCCAAGAGCAAACACCCGACAAGGACGATAAGAGCCCGCTGCAGCACTTCCGTTCGGATCGTCATGGCGGCCGCTTACGCTTGCCCGCCTAGCAGACCCTGCGGGAGAGGATTTCCCTTGGTCCGCTCGCACTATGAACTACCCCAACCCTAGGGAAGTAACTGATGGCAAAAACCGACACGAAGGCCAAGAGTCTGGACCGTCGCGGACTCAGCGATGACCAGCTGCGGCAGATGCTTCGCAATATGCTCTTGCAGCGGCAACTCGACAACCGTGGCTTCCAGCTCAACCGGCAAGGCAAAGTGCCGTTTGCGCTTGGAAGCGAGGGGCACGAAGCATTACAAGCCGGCGCGGCGATGGCCTTTGCGCGCGGCAAAGATATACTTGCACCCTACTATCGCGATCTCGGGCTCGCACTCGGTGTTGGGCTTACGCCCTACGAGATCATGCTCTCGATCTTCGCACGCGCCGCCGATCACAACGGCGGCCGTCAATTTCCTAACCACTACAGTTCGAAGTCGACCGGCATCATGTCGTTCTCGTCGATTCTCGCGGCGCACATTCCGCATGCGGTTGGTGCCGCGTATGCGATGCAGTATCGGGGCGAGAAGGGTCGCGCCGTGCTCACGACCTGCGGCGACGGCACGACGAGCGAAGGCGAGTGGCACGAATCGATGAACTTTGCGGCGATTCATAAGTTGCCGCTGGTGATGCTGGTCGAGAACAACGAATGGGCGATCTCCACGCCGCTTTCCAAGCAAATGGCAGAGCCCGAGATTTGGAAGCGCGCCGCAGGCTATGGGATGCCCGGCGCGCGGTTCAACGGTTTCGATCCGGTCGAGACCTACGCGCACGTGCACGAAGCGATGGAGCGCGCGCGCAACGGCGGCGGCCCGACGCTGCTCGAAGGCATGTGTTACCGGTTCCTTGCGCACTCGACCGACGACAACGACATGACCTATCGCACGCGCGATGAGGTTACCGAACACCGCAAGCTCGATCCCGTGCCGCGTTACGAAAACGCGCTGATCGAAGCCGGCGTCGTGAGCGAAACCGATATCGAGGCGCTCAAGAAAGACGTGTTGCGCGAAACCAACGAAGCGACCGATAAAGCCGAGGCGATGCCCTTCCCACAAGCATCGGATCTCTATGTGAATCTCTACGAAGGAGCATGGCAGCCGTGGCAGTGACCGCCGGTTCAAAGGTTCTCAATAACGTCGAAACCGTGCGCGAGACGCTCTACGAAGCGCTCAAAGCCGACGACCGCGTGATCATCCTCGGCGAAGACGTCGGTGCGCGCGGAAACGTGTTCCTAATCACCAAGGATTTCATCAACGAGTTCGGCCCGCAGCGTATCATCGACACGCCGATCGCCGAAGCGTCGATCGTCGGCATTGCAGTCGGCATGGCTATGGAAGGCCTGCGTCCGATCGCCGAGATCCAGTTCGCCGACTTCATCTACCCGGCGTTCAACCAAATCGTCGGTGAAGCGGCCAAGACGCGCTATCGCAGCAACGGCGAGTACACCTGTCCGCTCGTGATCCGCACGCCATACGGCGGCGGCGTGCGCGGCGCGCTCTCGCACTCCGTTTCGATCGAAGCGCTCTTCTATCACGTGCCGGGACTCAAAATCGTTGCGCCGGCGTTTCCCGCCGACGTCAAAGGCTTGCTCAACGCCGCGATCGACGATCCCGATCCGGTGCTCTTCCTCGAGCACAAGAAGACCTATCGCTTGATCAAAGGCGAGGTCCCCGAGGGGCACTACACGATTCCGCTTGGCAAAGCGAACGTCCTCAAAGAGGGTACGCAACTCACCGTGGTCTCGTATGGTCTCTACGTGCACTGGGCGCTCGAGGCGGCGCGCAATCTCGAGAATGAAGGCCTGTCGGTTGAGGTGATCGATCTGCGCTCGATCCGTCCGATGGACAAGACGACAATTTTAAATAGCGTGGAGAAGACGCGCAGGCTGCTCGTCGTGCACGAAGATAACAAGTTCGGCGGTATCGGCGCCGAGATCTCGGCAATGGTCGCGGAGAATGCGCTCTTCGCACTCGATGCGCCGATTCGGCGGCTGTGTGGTCCGGACGTGCCCGCGATGGGCTACGCGGAGACGCTCGAACACGAGTTCATGTCGTCGCCCGCCAAGATGGCCGATGCAATGCGAGAGTTGGTGAAGTTTTAGTGTCCTACCACAGAAGTTTTATGCGTAAAGCTGGTTGTTTGACGAGGCGCGTTCTAGAAACGATGAGCGACAAAAGTAGAGCTTTGCGAGCGAAGAGTGACGACGAACGCGCCCGCCAAACAACCAGCCCTTCGGGTCGCGGCGGCGGAGGCGTGCCGACGTCGTTGCTCGTCAGTCACAGAGCTGTTGCTATGCTCCTTCCTCGCGCCTCGTCGGCGCGCTCCGGCGCTCGCGACTTTATGCACCAAACCTCTGAGGTAGGGCACTGACATGGCAACCACGATTACGATGCCGCAACTCGGCGAAACCGTCACCGAAGGAACGGTCGCGCAGTGGCTCAAGAAAGTCGGCGACTCGGTTGAGAAGTACGAGGCGTTCCTCGAAGTCTCGACCGACAAAGTCAACGCCGAAGTGCCTTCGCCGGTTACCGGCGTCATCAAACAGGTGCTTGTAAAGGAAGGCGATACGGTGCCGGTCGGCACGGCGATCGCCGTGATCGACGAGGTCGGCGCGGCGACAAGCGCACCGGAGTCGGCGGCAAATCCGCCATCGACGCCGGCGGCAATGGCGTCGAGCGTGCAAGAAGATCCGGTTCCGGGTTTCAACATTCCGCAGCTCGAGCCCAAAAAAGGCAACGGGCACGCGCGCAGCGAGAACGTGATCCCGAGTTCGTACGGTGCACCGGGCGGCCTCGAACCCGAAGCCGATGCGCTGGCGCAAGACGCGTTACGCAACGCATCGCCGGCCGTCCGGAGGCTCGCGCGCGAGCATCATATCGACATCCGTCACCTGCGCGGCAGCGGTGCAAACGGCCGCGTCACCGCGGAAGACGTAATGACCGCAGCGCGCATGGGGCCGGCGGCCGCCGTTGGGCAAGCAATCTCGGTCGGCACGAATTTCGGCGCAACGCCGCCGCCGCCGACCGCGGCACCCGCGCCGGCGTCAGGGACCTCGACGTACGGCGAACCGATTCCCGGCACGCTCGTGCCGCTCACGCAAGCGCGCAAGATCATCGCCGAGCGCATGGTCGAGTCCATTAGCACTGCGCCACATGCGTGGACGATGACTGCAATCGACGTTACCGGTGTGTGGAAGTGGCGCGCGCGCGAGAAAGATCGCTTCGAACGGGAGACCGGCTATAAGCTCACGCTGCTGCCCTTCTTCATCCGCGCGGTCGTCGAGTCTCTGGCAGCCTTCCCATTGATGAACGCGAAGTTCACTGCGCAAGGTCTCTACGTCAATAAAGACGTGAACATCGGCATCGCGATCGGCCTCCCGACGACGCTCATCGTGCCGGTCATCAAGGGCGCCGACAAGCTTTCGATCAAAGGCTTGGCAATTGCGGCGGGCGAGTTGATCGACAAAGCGCGGCGCAACAAGCTGGGCGCCGACGACCTTGCCGGCGGTACGTTCACCGTGAACAATAATGGTGCGAACGGCTCGTGGGCCTCGGCTCCCATCATTAACGCAGGTCAGGCCGGTATCATCACGATGGAGACGGTCGAGAAGCGCCTGCTCGTGCGCGACGACGATTCCTTCGCCCCCCGTTATGTGATGAACTCGTGCCTCTCGCTCGACCACCGCGTCGTCGATGGCTACGTGGCGAGCGGTTTCCTTGCCGATCTCAAGAAACGACTCGAACGCATGACTGCTGATGGAGCATTGTAATCGTGGAAACAACACATACGATCAAAGAACTGCTGCGGCTTCCTTCGCCGGCGCCGCTGCCGCTCGGTCTCGCCTCATCTGACGGCGATACGCTCTGGATGGCAAGCCGCGAAACCCATCGGCTCTACGCAATCGATCCAAGGAAATGGACCGTCTGCGATGAGGCGCAAGCGCCGGGCGGCCCGTTCGGCATGACGATGGTTGGCGATGAACTGCGCGTCGTCATTGGACACGGTGAAAAAGACTACGATCGCTACATCTACCGCTTCATTCCCGGGCACGGCTTCAAGGGCGATCGCATCCCGTGTCCCGATCTCACTGGCGCGCATGTCGCCTTTGACGGCGACACGCTCTTCCTCTCGCAGGCCTCGTATCGCAAGATTCTCGCACTCGACGGCCAGGGCGATGTAATACGTGAGATCGAGCTCGAGCGCACGCCGGTTGGCATGACGATTGTCGATGGATGCTTCTACATGATAACCGGCGATGAAGAGTTCGAGAATTTGGAGTTCTGGCGGGTCGATGCCCGAAACGAGACGCCCGACGTCACGGTGCTCGCCTCCATTCCCTTCGATGCGCGCGGCCTGACCTACGACGGCACGCGCTTCTGGACGAGCCACCGCGACAACAACGAAATCGTGGCCTTCGAAAAGCCTTAATCTTGCGAGATAGGCGAAACACGCTTGGGCTGCGGACGTATCTCGAAGCATGAGACATTTGCGTTTGGTGCCCGTCTACGCAGCCCTCACCGGGCTCAGCATACTGCCCCTCGCCGGATGCTCCTGGATCGACGGCGACCGCATCAGCTCCGACTTCCACGCCACGGTGGCCAATGCGCCCGCAACGATTCAAGTCGACAACGCGGTCGGGTCGATCGATATCGAGGCCTGGGATAA
This sequence comes from Candidatus Aquilonibacter sp., assembly GCA_049678885.1. GTDB lineage: Bacteria > Vulcanimicrobiota > Vulcanimicrobiia > Vulcanimicrobiales > Vulcanimicrobiaceae > Aquilonibacter. The sequence goes on from JBAUEZ010000229.1 coordinate 26,252, forward strand.
GCCGAGCGTCGAGATCGACGCGACCAAGCGCGGGCCCAATTACGATACCGTCAACGCCATCAAGATCTCGGTTGAGCCGAATGGATCGACGCTCACCGTGAATACGCAGTTTCCGCAGATGTCAACCAACGCTAAAGTGGAGTATACGATCCACGCGCCGGCGCACACGGACCTCAAGCTCGTGCAAAGCGTCGGGGCGATCAAGTCCATCGGCTTCACCGGGAGCGTGCAAGAGCATACGAGCACTGGTGCGGTCGAGGCCACGATGGCGCAACTGGGTGGTTCGCAACAACTGCACATCGACGTCAGCGTCGGCGCAATCAAGCTCATACTACCGGCGAACACCGACGCGGCCGTCACCGCAACGACGTCGGTAGGTGGGATCAAAAGCGACTTTCCGCTTTCGATCGATAGAACGGTGGTCGGGCAGTACGCGCGCGGAAAAGTTGGCAACGGCAGTGCCGTCGCCGAGCTCAACGTCTCGACGGGCGGAATTGAAATCCAGCGCGAATAGCGCTAGTGGCCTGCAACAGCCAGATGTGGCATGTTGCTGCCAAATTTCCCGATGAGACGCGAGGAGCGATGAGCGACAAAAGTAGGGCTTTGCGAGCGAAGAGCGACGAAGCAGCTCGCGGAAAATTTGGCAGCCCTACGGGTCACCGTCGGCACGGGGGCGGTGGACGTCGTTGCTCCTCGGTTACAACGCTACGGCGTTGCGCCCTCGTCGCGCCTCGCCCCCGCAGCCGTGGCGTCGGTGACACCATACTACAGCTGGCTGTTGCAGGCCACTGAATGCAGCCACCTGACCTCGGCATCGAAACCACCCTCGTGCATGGCGACAGAACCGCCGCGTCTGGCGCGGCAGTAACGCCGCCGATCTATCAGACGTCAACCTTCGCCTTCGACGACGCCGATGCAATGGCGACGGCGGCGCGCACGCCCAACTTCGAACGCTTCTACACGCGCTACGGTAATCCGAATCACGGCGCGGTCGAACGCATTCTCGCGGCGATCGAGGGCGGCGAAGCCGCGATGGTCAGCGCATCGGGCATGGGCTCAATTGCGTCGACCGCGATTGCTCTCACTGCATCGGGTACGCACGTGATCGCGCAACGCATGACCTACGATGGCACACGCGCGCTCTTGAACGATGTGCTCTCGCGGTTCGGCGTCGAGGTCACGTATGTCGACCAGCACGACACGGCGGCGTTCCAAGCCGCGATCCGCCCGAATACCAAACTCGTCATGCTCGAATCGCCCAGCAATCCGCTGCTCGGCATTACCGATATCGGTGCGATCGCGCGTATCGCCCACGCATCCGGCGCGCTCGTAAGCATCGACAACACGATCGCCACGCCGGTGAATCAACGTCCGCTGGAACTCGGCGTCGACGTCGTGCTGCACAGCGCAACCAAATACTTGGGTGGCCACTCCGACCTTATCGCCGGTGTCGTAGTTGCGTCGCGCGAGCTGGTCGCGCGTATTTGGGAGACCCATCACATCCTCGGTTCGACGCTCGGCCCGTTCGAAGCGTGGCTCTTGCTGCGCGGGCTGCGGACGCTCGAGATGCGCGTGGAGCGCCACAACCACAACGCTCTCGCGGTTGCACGTGCGATGGAAGCGCATCCGCGCGTCACGCGCGTCTACTATCCCGGCCTCGCATCACATCCCGGCGCCGAGATCGCGCGCCGCCAGATGCGCGGCTTCGGCGGCCTCTTGAGCATCGAAATCGAGGGAACGTTTGAGGATGCACGCCGCGTCATCGATCGGTTGCAGCTCTTCCACTCGGCGGCGAGTCTCGGCGGCGTCGAATCACTGGTCGCGCAGCCCGCGGCAATGTGGCCAAGCTCGAGCACCTCGGCTGATGCGCAAGCGATGGGTATCATCCCCTCGCTACTGCGTCTTTCGATCGGGATCGAGCGCGCCGAGGACCTGATCGCCGATCTCGAACAAGCGCTGCGGCGATAGCATGAAGCCGCCGCTCGATACACCGGTCGACGAACCGCTCGCGCGCCGACTCGTCGCTGCGCAGTTTCCCGCGTTGCGCGATGCGAGCCTGCGGCATATCGGTGAAGGCTGGGACAATGCCGCGTACTTAGTTGAAGAGCACCTCGTCTTTCGCTTTCCGCAACGCAAGATCTGCGCACCGCTGATGCGCAAAGAGATTGCCAACCTGGCGATGCTCGCACCGCTGCTGCCATTCGAGATTCCGGTTCCGACACATATCGGCGAGCCGAGCGACGACTATCCATATCCCTTCGCCGGCTATGAAATCGTCTATGGCGCCCCGGCCGACACGCGCAGCCTGAGCGAAGCCGAGTATAGACAGCTCGCCTGCGATCTGGGCCGTTTCATACGCGCGTTGCACAATCTCGATCCACAACCGTTTCGCGTCGCCGGCCTGCCCATTGATGAAATCGGGAAGCTCGACCCAAAACGGCTTGGCATCGACGAATCGCCACTCGAGGGTGAACTACGCCTCGTGCACGGCGATCTCTACGAAAAGCACTTACTACTCGATCATCGCAACCGGCTCTACGGCGTTATTGATTGGGGCGATTTGCACTACGGCTTGCCGGCGGTTGACCTTTCCGCCGTGCACATGGTCTTGCCCGCACAGGTCCATCACGAGTTTTTCAAGACCTACGGCGCAGTTGACGAGCGCACATGGCGATTTGCCGCGCACCGCGCACGCTACCATCAAGCGATGCGCGCCTCGGCATGATTGCGAGCCTCCTCGCTGCACTGGTCGTGGCGCAGGCAACGGTACAGCCGGCGCCGTCGCCGTCGATCACGCCCGACGTGCCGGTTTACGTGGGAAATCCGGCAACGCATTTCACGATCGAGCAGCGCATCGAAGGCTTCGATCCCGATGGAAAGGCGCGTCTCCTACTCGTCGCGCATTTTCTCGACGCAGCGAACCAGCCGACGAAGATACTTGCGAACAGCGATCTCGATTGGAAGGCCGATCGCGGCCACGTGCAGTGGCAGAACCGTTTGCGCTACGGTTCGCCTGCGGCCGTCGTGCTCGTCGATACTGAGGGTCCGATCGTTGCGACGATTCACGCCAACGAGCCGGCGATCGGAACCGTGATTGTTCGCGCCAATACCCTCACCTGGACGCAGCCGCGCGTCGTCGCGGCGGCGCTCGGTCCACACATGGTACAAATCGGTTGGTTTCCGCGGGCGACAACACAAATACAACTCACGCGCATCGACGGGCGCGGACGCAAGACCGCGCTCGCGACACTGCCGCCGGGATCCTCAACCTATCGCGACACGAGCGTTCTCCCCGGCGGCCATTACCGCTACGTCGTCACGCGCAGCGGCACCGTTACGAACGCGCCGACCATCACCGTGCCGGCCGCACTTGCTCCGACGCCGCTCTCGTTAGCGGCAGGTAAGGGCGTGTGGCTTTACTGGTCGGTAAACCCACTCGACGACAACTACTATGCGAAACTCGATCCGAACGCCGTCGTCGATCGGGCGGTGAAGGCCGGGCTTCACTATGTCGAATTGCGCACCGCCTACGGCGCGCATTGGCTGATCCCGCCCGAAGCCAAACCGACGATCGACGCAATAATCGACGGATTGGCCGCGCACGGGATCGTTGCGATGGGCTGGACGGTGCCACGCGAGGTCACCTACGAGGATCTTTCCACATCGATGCGCACGATCGAGTACCGCACGACCAGCGGTACGCCGCTGCGCGGGATCGCACTCGACCTCGAACGCGGCGACGACTTCATGGGCGCCGATCCCAATGGGTTAGCGGCACTTTGGATGTACGAACACTATCTTCGCGAAGCGGTCGGGCCGCGTTACCTGATCGTCGCAACGGTCGAGGACCCCTCGATGGAGCATCTCGACAACACAACGTATCCGTTCCGCGAGATCGCGCGCGATGCCGACGTGTTGCAACCGATGGCGTACTGGCGTATGATGACGCGCCATACGGTTCCGCTCTCGCCTGAAATCGTGCGCACGATGATGCAGCGCGCATACACCACACTGCTCGCGCAAGCAGGGCGTGCGATGCCCGTCTCGCTCGGTGGGCAAACGACGGCAGAGGGACCACACGGCTATCCGCCGGCGGACGAAATCGCCGCGAGCCTTGAAGCCAGCAAAGCCTCGGGTGCGATCGGCGAGTGTTTCTTCGACTGGAACGGCACGCAACCGTATCAGTGGGATGCGATCGGCGATTTTCGATGGACGTTGAAATAGTGCGCGCAAAACGGACTCGCTCGAATCGGGCGCGAACAAGTTGAGCGTCGTTCCTATGCAGATTCGCAAGCACTTCCGCTTCGAAGCGGCCCACGTACTTCCGTATCACCCGGGGAAGTGTGCCCGGTTGCACGGCCACTCCTACCGGCTCGAAGTCGCCGTGCGTGGACCTTTACAATCCGACGGCCCGGCACGTGGGATGATCGCGGACTTCGACGTGATCAAGCGAGTGGTCCGCTCCGAGGCTATCGACGTGCTGGACCATCAGAACCTCAATGATTTCTTGGAGAATCCGACCGCCGAACAGATCGTCATGTGGATCTGGCGGCGTCTCGATCCGCATCTGCAAGAGCTCGACGAGCTCGTGTTGTGGGAAACGTCAACGAGTTGCGCGGTGCTCCGCCGTTCCGATTTCGGGCCGGGTGCGTAACGGGGCTCGCATACGATGATGCAGCTTTCAGAGATCTTCTACAGCATTCAAGGCGAAGGTACGTGGAGCGGAACGCCAGCGGTGTTCGTGCGTCTTGCCGGCTGTAACTTAGCCTGCGATTTTTGCGATACCGATTACTCGCTGAAGTTTCTCGCGCCGGTCGAAGACGTTGTAACGATGGTGCGCGCTGAGGGAGGCGACTGTCCAATGGTGATTCTCACCGGCGGCGAGCCGCTCGCGCAAGCCGATACACCGGCGCTGATCGATGCATTGCGACGCGACGGCCGGCGCGTCCACATCGAATCCAACGGGACGATCTACACCGAACTCCCCGACGACGTGTGGCTCTGTGTTTCCCCCAAGGAGCGTGTTGATCCGAAGATGGCGCGGCGCGCCAACGAGGCCAAGCTGATCGTCGACGAGCGTGTGCCCGTGGAGCACCTCGAAGTCTTTACAGACAAACCGGTGATTTTGCTCCAGCCGGAGGGCAACAAGCGCAAGAACGTGGAGATTGCGCTCGAATATGCCAAAGCACATCCGGAGCGATTTCGCCTCTCCCTGCAAACGCACAAGATGATCGGAGTCAGATGATTCTCCTGGTTAGCGCTGTGACGCAAGAACTCGAGTGGCTCGGTGCTCGTGCCGGCGTCGAGACGCTGGTCGCCGGCATCGGCCCGGTCGACGCGGCTGCGCGCGTCGCGCGCGCACTGTACGCGCAGAAATACGACATGGTTGTGAACGCAGGTATCGCGGGCGCCTTCGAAGGCGTCGCACACGTCGGTGACGGCGTCGTCGTCGGCGAAGAGATGTATGCGATACAGCAAGAGAATGGCGCGCCGCTGGCGCTTCCTCCCGGCAATCTTACCGCCGACCGCGTGCCATCGGATTCGCAGTTGATCGAAGCGATCACCGCACTCGGCTTTCCGCTCGTGCGCGGGATTACGGTCTCGCAAGTGACCGCGACCGAAGCGACCGCGGCGCATCTCCGTGCACGCGGTGCGGAGATCGAATCGATGGAAGGATTCGCCGTGCTCCGTGCGGCGCAGCTTGCCGGCGTACCGGCAATCGAGGTGCGCGGCATCTCGAATATCGTCGGCGATCGCGCGAAGAGCGAATGGAACTTCGACGCCGGCATCATGGGGTTGCGGCGCATTCTCAACGCGACGCTCGACCTGCTCTACACGATGGCACATGCCGACTGACGTTCGTACGCTAACCCTCGCGTACTCGCCCTGCCCGAACGACACCTATATCTTCGCCGCGCTGACCAACGGACTGCTCGAACGCGCGCCGTGCGTGCGCGTCCACTTCGCCGATATCGAAGAGCTCAATACCGCAGCCGCGCGCGCCGAACACGAGCTCACGAAAGTCAGCTTCGGGGCGATCCCGTACCTGATGCGTGATTATCGCATCTTGCGCTCGGGCGGTGCACTCGGACGCGGTTGCGGTCCCCTGGTCGTTACCCGTCCCGGTATGGCCGCGGATCTGGCTGCGGTACGCGAGCTGCGCATTGCGATTCCGGGCGAACGCACGACCGCGTTCATGCTGCTGCAACTTGCTTTGGGCGGACGGCCGCGCGTCCGTCAACTGCGCTTCGATCAGATCATCCCCGCGGTCGCAAGCGGCGCGGTCGACGCGGGACTCATCATCCACGAGTCGCGGTTTACCTACGCCGACGCGGGGCTCGTCAGCGTTGCCGATCTCGGTGAATGGTGGGAGTCGGTCTCGGGAATGCCGATTCCGCTCGGCGCGATTTTGGCGCGCAACGACCTCGACGACGCGCGCGCACGCGACATCGACGCGGCGATTCGCGCAAGCTTGCGTTTCGCGCGCACGCACGAAGACGCGATCATGCCGTTCGTACGCGAGCACGCCTTCGAGATGAGCGACGACGTGATGCGCAAGCACATCGAGCTCTACGTGAACGACTACAGCGAAGACGTGGGCGACGACGGTATCGCCGCGGTTCACGAACTCTTCGCCCGCGCACAAGCTGCCGGAATCCTCGACTCCGATGCGACGCCGCGCTTTTCTCACTAGCCTCGCCGCGCTGCCGGCAGTCGCCTATGCCGGCACGCTGCCTGCAGCGAACATCACGCTGGGCGACGAAGTCTTCCTGACGCAGACCTGGCGCGAGCTGGATGGACGGCGCGTCGGCGTGATCACCAATCAGACCGGGGTTACGTCGCGTCTAGTCACGTTAGTTGACGCACTTCGTCGCAATCCGGCGATCAAGCTCAACGCGATCTACGCGCCCGAACACGGGTTTCGCGGCGATCGGACGGCAGGCTCGTACGTTCCCTCGTACACGGATGCGGCGACAGGTCTGCCGGTCTACAGTCTCTACGGCCCGACCCGTCATCCGAGCGAAGCGATGCTGCACGACGTCGACGTGCTGCTCTTCGACATTCAAGACGTTGGTTCGCGCGCGTACACGTTCATCTCGACGATGGCTTACGGCATGCAGAGCGCGGCTGCGCAAGGCAAAGAGTTCTGGGTGCTCGACCGTCCCAACCCGGTCGGCAGCGCCGTCGAAGGACCGGTGCTCGAGCCGAGCGAGTCCTCGTTCATCGGACTCTATCCGATCGCGATGCGCCACGGTATGACGGTTGGTGAATTGGCGCGACTCTTCAACGAACACTTCGGCATCGGCGCGAAGCTGCGCGTCATCGCAATGCGCGGCTACACGCGCGCGATGGTCTGGCCGGATACCGGATTGCAGTGGGTGCCAAGTTCGCCGAACATTCCGACGTGGCAGACGACCTTTCCATATCTTTGTACCGGCCTGATCGATAGCTCCGGTGTTAACGGCGGCGTGGGCACGACCAGGCCCTTCTTCTACGCCGGTGGCCCGGGACTCGACGGCAATGCGCTTGCGGAGCACCTCAACGCGCTCGATCTTGCGGGCGTGTACTTTCGCTCTGCTGCGTGGTCGCCGACGTCGGGGTTCTGGAATGGTAAAGAACTCAGCGGCGTCGAGCTCGTCATCTTCGACTGGCATAGCTTTCTTGCCGTACGCAGTGCGGTTGAGATTCTTTGCGCGGTGCGCGCGATCGCGCCACGTCTCATCGACCTCAAGAATACGACCGAGATCGATCGCGATTGGGGCACGACTTCGATGCGTACGCGTCTCGCAGCGGGCGATGCGCCGAGGGACTTCTTCGCGGCCTGGCAACCGCGGCTCGACGAATTTCGCGCGCTACGCTCGCACTATCTCCTCTATTAGCCCCCTGTCATCCCGAGCGTAGCGGACGCAGTGAGCGAAGTCGAGGGAAGCGCCACTCATCTCTTGCTCGCTCAGACGCTCCTCGCGCCGCATCGTGCGGCGCTCCTGCTGCGCGAGTTTTGCGCCACAACCAAAGGAAGTTCGCATCCTGCGAATGGCGCAAAACTTCGAGCCTTCGCTTAGCAAGAAGCAAGCGGCGCTTCCTCGACTACACCGCGCCACGCTCACACTCTGGATGACAAGACCGACAAGCGACACTGGGCCGCGGAATTAGAGAATTGGTGGCCTAAGCGGCGCCGGGAAGCTCGTCAACGCGCCGAATGATGTTTAGCGAACCGGCGAGCGGCACGGCACGCAAGGCAGTCACTATGCGGTCTTCCAATGCTACGCAGGTTATTCGCGCTTCAAGCTCCGCTGCGCGGCGCAGCAGCCCCTGCAGCGCCGCGATCGTCGCTTCCTCGAGATTGGGGAACGTGTCCATGACGATAACGATGTTTCTCCGGCCGGCCGCCACGTAGCGTTCGACCTGCGCAAGCAAGACCGCGTCGAGCGATTCGCTTCCGCGCGCATGACCCGTGATAAATGCGAGGTTATGCTGCGTCATCGTGCTCTTATCGTACGATACGAGCCTGAGCTACGCATTAGACAGATGGTAAACCGTTGGGCGTTCGGACTATACAAGAGCCGTAGGTCTGTCGTATAGTTGGGCATGGCTCGAACGCTGGTCGACCCGCGTTATGATACCGACGCTTGCGGCGTCGGCTTCGTGGCGGCGCTCGACGCACGTCCGGCCCGCGAAGTTGTCGACCGTGCGCTGGTCGCACTTACGCGCTTGAGCCACCGCGGAGCCGTCGCCTCCGATGGACGCAGCAGTGACGGCGTCGGTATCCTCACCCAGATGCCGCGAAACTTTCTCGCTGCCGATGCAGTAGCGATGCTCTTCCTTTCTACTGAGGGTTTCGCGCACGAATCCGCCGTCTTCGAAGGACTCATTACCAAACACGGTTTCGTAGAGATTACCTGGCGCGATGTACCGGTAAATGCATCGCTCCTCGGCCCGAAGGCTCGAGATGGACTCCCCAAGATACGACAAGCGCTGCTAACCGCAGCACCGACGGAGCATCCATCCACCAACGGCGCCGACGAACTCGAGCGCCGTTGCTCGTTACTGCGCAAGGCCTTCGAACGCGAATGCCCCGCCGCGTACGTGTGCTCGCTCTCGTCGCAAACCATCGTCTATAAGGCGCTCTGCGCAAGCGGCGACCTGGCGGCGTTTTACCCCGACCTTGCGGACTCGGCGTTTGCGTGTGCATTCGCGCTTTTCCATCAACGCTACGCGACCAACGTGCTGCCGCGCTGGTCGCTCGCGCAGCCGTTCCGCTTGCTCGCGCACAATGGCGAGATCAACACGATCTGGGGGAACCGCGCTCGCATGGAGGCGCGACGCGCCTCCCTCCCGTCTGCGTTTGAACCGCTGCTCACGCCCGGCCTCTCGGATTCGGGCAGCCTTGACGAAGTCACCGAGTTGCTTGCGCGCCACGGCCGCACCGTGTGCGAATCGCTGCGCATGCTAATGCCGCCGGTTGCCGAGCGCGACGAAACACTTTTCCACCGCTACCATGCCGACGTTGTGGAAGCGTGGGATGGACCGGCCGCGGTGGCCTTTGCCGATGGCGATTTCGTCGGTGCCGCGCTTGACCGCAATGGGCTGCGGCCCTGCCGGTACACGATCGACGATCGATTGATCGTCGCGGGGTCGGAGGTCGGCATCGCCGATCTTGACCCCGAACGCGTCGTGTGCAGCGGGCGCCTCGGGCCTGGACAGATGATTGCGTTCGACGTGCGCAACGCGCGCGTGCTCTTCGATGCGGACCTCGTGCGCACGTTCGACGCCGAGGTGCCCTATCACGAGTTGATTGAGGACGAGCGGCTCGAACCGGTTGCGGCCCACACCCTTTCGCCCGACAAACTGGTGGAGCTGCAGCACCGCTTCAACTACTCGCGCGAGGACGTCAAGATGATCCTCGAGCCGATGGCGGCCGATGCAAAGGAACCGCTGTGGTCGATGGGCGATGACACGCCGCTCGCGCCGCTCGGTCGTGCGCCGCGTCCGATCTACAACTACTTCCGGCAGCGCTTCTCGCAAGTGACGAATCCGCCGATCGACTCGTTACGCGAGGCGAACGTCTTCTCGCTACGCACGCGGCTCGGTCCATGGCCACATCTGCTCGATAAGCACGCGCCGCTCCCGGGCCTGGTGCTCGACTCGCCGGTGCTCTCGCTCGGGCAGATTGCCGCCCTGCACGGGCTCGACCGTATTGCCTGCGTCCTCGAGGACAACGAAACACTGGAGTTCGCAATCGAACGCGTCTGTGGCGAAGCGGTGGAACTGGTGCGCCGTTCCGACGCGAAATTGCTGCTTCTCTCCGATCGCATGGCAACGCCCGAGAAACCGGCAATTCCGATGGCGCTTGCGCTCGGCGCAGTACACCGCGCACTCGTCGAGTGGGGCCTGCGCACGCGCACCGGCCTTGCGGTCGAAGCGGGCGACTGCCGCGACGTGCATCACGTCGCCGTCCTGATCGGCTATGGTGCGGGCGCAGTCTGCCCGTGGCTTGCATTCGAAACGATTCGCGCGGTTGCCGGCGAGGAGGGAGAGGCGCGCGCGATTCGCGCGCTCGAACTCGGCATCGCGAAGATCATGTCGAAATGCGGCATCTCCGTGCTCGACAGTTATCGCGGAACGCAACTCTTCGACATCATCGGCCTGCACGAAACGATTGCCGAACGCTGCTTTGGCGCGTCGTCGCCACTCTCCGGACGTACCTTCGCGCAGATCGAGCAACAAGTCCGTGAGACCTGGAGCCACGGCGACGGAGAGTTGCCCGACTATGGCTGGATTCGCTTTCGTCGCGGCGAGCTCGCAGAGATCCACAGCTGGCAGCCAAACACGATTCGCGCGCTGCAGAGTGCGACCGGCGTGGTGCGGGGAGCAGCGGTCGAAGACTTTCCCGCCGCATGGACGAGCTACACGCATGCGGTTGCGGACCGCGGCGTGCACGAGCTGCGTGACCTCGTCACGCTACGACCTGCAGCCGCACCGATCGAGGTGCGCGAAGTCGAGAGCGTCGCGTCGATCCTGCGCCGGTTCGTCGCAAGCGCAATGTCGCTCGGGAGTCTGAGCCCGGAAGCGCACCGGACGATCGCGCAAGCGATGAACGAGCTCGGCGCGCGCTCGAATACCGGCGAGGGCGGCGAAGACGCCCCGTACGAAAACAAAATCAAACAGGTTGCCTCAGCACGCTTCGGCGTAACGGCAGCGTATCTCGCGCGTGCGCAAGAGATCGAAATCAAGATCGCGCAGGGCGCGAAACCCGGCGAAGGCGGCCAGATTCCCGGCCCCAAAGTCACGGAGTTGATCGCACGGCTGCGGCATGCGCAGCCCGGCGTCACGCTGATAAGCCCACCACCGCATCACGACATCTATTCGATTGAGGATCTCGCGCAATTGATTTGGGATCTCAAGTGTCTCAATCCGCGTGCGGCAGTTGGCGTGAAGCTCGTCTCCGAACTTTGCGTCGGTACGGTCGCGGCGGGCGTCACGAAAGCGTACGCAGACTTCATCACGATTGCCGGGTACGCGGGCGGCACCGGTGCGTCGCCATTGTCCTCAATTAAATATGCCGGCAATCCATGGGAGCTTGGTCTCGCTGAAGCACAGCAGGTCCTGATCCACCATGGGTTGCGCGGACGCGTGCGCTTACGCACGGACGGCGGGATTGCAAACGCGCGCGATGTGGTGGTCGCAGCTTTGCTGGAGCCGACGAATACGCCTTCGGCACAGCTGTGCTCGTCTCGCTCGGCTGCGACATGGCGCGGCAATGCCATCTCAACACATGCCCAGCCGGCATTGCTACGCAGAATCCCGAGTTGCGCGCGAAGTTTCGCGGCAAGGTCGAACACGTCGTGCGTTTCTTCACCAACCTTGCGCAAGACGTTCGCGAATTGCTTGCGTCGCTCGGACTGCGCAGCATCGATGAAGCGATCGGGCGTGTCGAACTGCTCGACCAAGTGCGCGACGATGGCGGCTTGGATTTGCGCGCGATGCTCGCACACAACGGCGACGGCCCAATTCGTCACCAGGGCGAACGCAACGATCGCCCGGTCGATCGCGTGCCGCCCGATCTTGCCTGGATCGAACCGGCGATGCGCGCCGCAGAAAGCGGCACCGCCTATCGCCGGCACGAGCGGGTCAGCAACGCGGACCGCACGCTCGGTGCGCGCCTCGCTGGACATCTTGCACTTGCAGCGTTGGCGGCGACACCCGATCTGCACTTCGAGTTGCATGGCACTGCCGGACAATCGTTCGGCGCGTTCGCAACCGATGGCATGACGCTCGAGCTCGATGGATCGGCCAACGACTACGTGGGTAAGGGTCTCTCGGGCGGTACGATCGTGCTGCACGCGAACGGTGCGATCGGCCGCTCAACGCAATCACAAGTGATTCTCGGCAACGTCGCACTCTACGGCGCGACCAGCGGCAGCCTTTTTGCCGCCGGCAGCGCGGGCGAGCGCTTCGCTGTGCGCAATTCGGGCGCGGTCGCCGTGGTCGAGGGCGTGGGACAACACGGCTGTGAGTACATGACCGGCGGCACGGTGCTCGTCCTCGGAACCGCCGGCCGCAACTTCGGCGCCGGCATGACCGGCGGTGTCGCGTATGTGTATGACCCCGACGGATCGTTCGTCCGCGAGCAGCGCTACAACGCCGAATCGGTCACCTGTACACCACTCGATCCATCCGAGGTCCAAACCGTGCGCGAGCTGCTCGCCGCGCATGTCGATGCCACGCGAAGCCCCCGTTCGAGGCAGCTTCTCGATGAATGGAGCGCTACGTCCTCGTTGATGCTAGCTGTAAAGCCGCACTGAAGAGGCGCTTCCCTCGACTACGCTTCGCTACGCTCGGGATGACAAGTGGGACGCTAC
>JBAUEZ010000230.1:0-17708 GCA_049678885.1 Candidatus Aquilonibacter sp.
GAATAGAAACGACCGTGAAGCCCGCAATTGACATCGCGAAATAGCGCTTGCGCCCGAAGATCGATTGCAGCCACGGCGTAAGCGGAATCACGATCACGTTCGCAATGATGTAGGCGGTGATGAACCACGCGCCTTGATCTTGCGAAGCGCCGAGCGTGCCGTCGATTGACGGCAACGCAACGTTCACGATCGTCGTGTCGGCGAGCTGCATCAGGGCTGCGAGCATTACGGCAGCGACGACCGCAACGCGACGCGCGCCGTATTCGACAACGGAGTTCACGGGATTCCTTTGCTTACGAAGGGGTGCTACGCGCTGACGAGTGCCGGTTCCAAGGCGAGCAAATCAGCGTTCTCATCAGCGATCTTTTGGAAGACGCGCCATGCGGCGCGCTCCGGTTCGCGCAGACCGAGGATGTCCTCGACGGTCTGGCCGTGTTGGGCGATGTTCGAGGCCGCGTAGACGAAGCGCGCCCAAGAGTCTTGGGTACCCGCTGCCAGCGCCTGGCGATAGGCCGAGGTCACTTCGCTCGCTTGCTCAGCAAACGAGGCCGAGAGACCCGCCAGTGCCATGGCTTGGCTTCGGAGAGCGTTGAAGGACCGACGTGCCTCTTGGGTGGCACTAGACGGCTCCCGCTCGTCTATAGTAAAATACATCTTGTACTATACGATAGTACAAAGGATGTTTTACTGTCAAGCATGAGCACTGAAGTTTCCGAAGCCTCTGTCACCCCTCGCACGCACTGGTATCCAGAGCGCGACGACATCACCATTTACGGGATCCTCGCGGCATTGAGCGACCCGACGCGCCTAGCGATCGTGTGTCAGCTGTCGGAACATGAAGAGAAGTGTCCGTTCGACTTTCTCGACATCGCTTCAAAGCAAAACCTCACGCATCACTTTAAGGTTTTGCGCGAGGCCGGCTTGGTTATGGCGCGCTACGAAGGGCGGCAGAAGTTCATCTGGCTACGCCGCGACCTAATCGACGAGATGTTCCCCGGGTTGCTTGACGGCGTGTTAAAGGCCGTCGAAAACAGCTAGCCAACACTCTTCGGGTGTTTACGCGCGGTGAATTCCTCGCGGTGGTTGCACCGGCAATAACGCCGGCCCCCGGCGTTTGGAAGATCGTCGCCACGCCGATCCCCGATACTGCGCAACGATTTCCCGCAAGCGTCGTTCAAAGCGACCTCGACGCGATTTGGTCGACGCTTATCGACGTCGGCGTGCAGCCATTTCGCACCTCGAATCAGGCCGACGTCGAAGCGCTGTATCACAAGACGCGCGCGTCGATCACGACGCCGCTGAGCCTGCGCCAAGCGTGGCTCGCCATCGCGCCGGTCCTAGGCGCACTCAACGACGGTCACGTCGGCTTGCTCTTCCCCGACCCGCTCAACACCGCGCCGCAGCGGTTTCCGCTCCATTTTGCGCTTGCAGCCGACGACGCGCTGATCGTCATCAGCGATCGTACGAATACGGTCCCGATTGGCAGTCGCATCGTCTCCATCGACGGCATTCCGGCAAACACGTATCGCGACACGACGCTCGCGGCGTTCGGCGGCCAGACGCAAGCGCTGCATCGCACACGCGTGAGCATGGCGGGCGCCTGGACTGCCGTTGCGCTCTTTGGCGAAGGGCCGATCTATCGCGTGCGCTGGACGACGCCCGACGGCACGACGCACGAAGCCGACCTCCTCGCAACGCCGCCGGTGCGCGGCAACGCGACCACAGCATTCCACCCGTATACATATCGCACGCTCGAGAACGGCGGCATCGGCTACATCGATTACCGTTCTTGCGAAGATCTCGCGGCGTTCAAAAAGTTCCTCGCCGATACGTTCCAAACGATTGCGATGAACCCGATCCGCGCGCTCGTCATCGACATTCGGAAGAATGGCGGTGGCGATAGCGGTCTCAATGACGCCCTCTGGTCCTACGTCACGACCAAGCCGTTCAAGCAGTTCGGCGGCATGATCGAGAAATCGAGCGCGTGGCTCAAGGGCCAATACGGACCAACGAAATACAAGATGATTTATGGCGACGAGCTGTGGGATGCGCCCGACGGTAAGATCATCGAATCCGGCACCGACCCGAATGCCGATTTGATTCGCCCCGGTCCGCAGCCGCTGCGCTATCGCGGACCCGTGTATCTCCTCGTGTCTGCGCAGACGTTCTCGTCAGCAATGTCGTGCGCGCTCGCGGCAAAAGACTACGGCCTGGCAACGATCGTCGGCGAAGAAACGGGCGAGCCGGTCAACTCCACCGGCGAGACGTTCCCGTTCAGCGCACCGGGCACGGGATTACGCGCAATCTTCACAACCAAGGTGTTCCTCGCACCCAAGCCACACCCGAACGATCAAGGCGTCGTGCCCGACATCGCGGTAACGACAACGCCCAGCGACATTGCCGCCGGGCGTGATCCGGTTCTCGATAAGGTGCTCGCGCTGGCTTCGACAGGCTCAGCCTGACAGATTAAACCGTAGCCGGCACCTTCGGCGAAGCATTGAACGTCAGCTCGCCGATGATGTCATTGAACCCCACGTTTACCGTGTCGCCGTCGTTGATCTCGCCTGCAAGGATCTTGCGGCCGAGCGGCGTCTCGACTTCCTTTTGAATCGTCCGCTTGAGTGGACGCGCGCCGTAGGTCGGATCGTACCCAGCCTTGACCAGGTGACGTTTCGCGGCGTCGTCCAGTACGAGCGTTATGCGCCGTTCCGTCAGACGCGACCGGAGTCGCGCAAGTTGGATATCGACGATCTCCATGAGCTGCTCCTCGGAGAGCGCGTGGAAGACGATGATTTCGTCAACGCGGTTGAGGAATTCCGGACGAAAGTGCGCCCGCAACTCCTCGAGCACGGTCGCGCGCATGATCGCCTCGTCCGCGCCGCCTATTGTCCCCTTGTAATCGAGGATACGATGGCTGCCGATGTTCGATGTCATGATCACGATCGTGTTGCGAAAATCGACGGTGTGGCCTTGACCATCGGTCAGTCGGCCGTCATCGAGAATCTGCAAGAAGACATTGAACACGTCGGGGTGCGCCTTCTCGATCTCATCGAAGAGCACGACGCTGTACGGACGGCGTCGCACCGCTTCGGTGAGCTGACCGCCTTCGTCGTAGCCGACGTATCCCGGCGGTGCGCCGAGCATGCGGGCAACGCTATGCTTCTCGCCGTACTCCGACATATCGATGCGCACGAGCGCACGTTCGTCGTCGAAAAGATACTCGGCGAGCGCACGCGCGAGCTCGGTCTTGCCGACGCCGGTCGGTCCGAGGAAGATGAACGAGCCGATCGGCCGATTTGGATCGGCGATCCCCGAGCGCGAGCGGAGCACCGCTTCCGCAACGGCCGTCACGGCTTCGTCTTGTCCGATGACGCGCTTGTGCAGCTCGGCGTCGAGATGCAGCAGTTTCTGCTTCTCGCCTTCGAGCAGCTTCGCAAGCGGAATCCCGGTCCAGCGCGCGATCACCTCAGCGATATCTTCCTCGCTGACCTCTTCCTTCGAGAGGCGTCCGCCATCGGCCGCGCCCAAGCGGCCTTCCTCGGCTGCGAGTTCTTTTTCGAGTTGCGGTAAGCGACCGTATTTCAGCTCGGCGACGCGATTGAGATCGTATTGCCGCTCGGCCTGTTCGATCTGTACCTTCGCTTCGGTGATCTGCTCGCGCAGTTCGCGCAGCCGTACCGCCGCGTTCTTCTCCCTGTCCCATTGCGTGCGCAGCTTCACCTGCGTTTCGCGCAGCTCGGCCAATTCGCGCTCGAGCGTATCGAGCCGGTGGCGGCTCTGCACGTCGCTCTCTTTGCGCAGCGCCTCGCGCTCGATCTCGAGCTGCAGAATGCGGCGCGAGACCTCATCGAGTTCGGTCGGCATCGAGTCGATCTCGGTGCGCAGTTTCGCGGCGGCCTCATCGACCAAGTCGATCGCTTTGTCGGGCAAGAAGCGGTCCGAAATGTAGCGGTTGCTCATCGTCGCAGCGGCGACCAGCGCAGCATCTTTGATGCGCACACCGTGATGCGTCTCGTACCTCTCGCGCAATCCGCGCAAAATCGAGATGGTGTCCTCGACGCTCGGCTGATCGACCAGCACCGGTGCGAAGCGCCGCTCGAGTGCCGCGTCCTTTTCGATGTACTTGCGATATTCGTCGAGCGTCGTCGCACCGATCAGGTGCAGCTCGCCGCGCGCAAGCATCGGCTTGAGCAGATTACCGGCGTCCATCGCGCCTTCGGCTTTGCCGGCGCCGACGACGTTGTGCAGCTCGTCGACGAAGAGGAGGATCGCGCCCTCGGAAGTGGCGACGTCTTTAAGCACGGCTTTGAGACGCTCTTCGAATTCGCCGCGATATTTTGCACCCGCAATGAGTGCACCGAGATCGAGCGAGACGATGCGCTTGTTTTTCAAGCCTTCGGGCACGTCGCCGCGCACGATGCGCTGCGCCAAACCTTCGACGATCGCCGTCTTGCCGACGCCCGGGTCGCCAATCAGCACCGGATTGTTTTTCGTGCGGCGCGAGAGCACTTGCACGATGCGGCGAATCTCTTCATCGCGGCCGATCACCGGATCGAGCTTGCCACGCTCGGCTTCGAGCGTCAGATCGCGCCCGTACCGCTCAAGTGCTTTGTACGTGCCTTCGGGATCTTTGGTCGTCACGCGCTGATTGCCGCGCACCGCGCGCAATGCGGTGAGCAACTTGTCCTTGGTCAAACCGGCGTCGCGGAACAACTTCCCGATCGCGCCGCCGGCTTGCGCCATCGCGAGCAACACGTGCTCGACCGAGACGTAGTCGTCTTGCAGCGCGTTCGCTTCGCTCTCCGCGGCCGTCATGATGCGCGTGAGCTCGGGCGAGATCGTTACCTGCGCCGAGTCGGCGTTGGGACCGGAGAGGCGCGGCAAATGCGAAATCGCCTCGTCGACCTTCCGACGAAAGAGCTTTGGGTCGACCCCGGCCTTCGTCAGAATATCCGGCGTGATGCCTCGCTCTTGGTCCAGCAGGGCAGCCAGCAAATGCTCCGGCGTCGTCTGGGTGTTATGTTCATGGAGCGCAAGCGAGTATGCCTCGTTGAGGCCGTCCGCTACGCGCTCGGTCATCTTATCTACGTTCATGCTTCACCTCGTGGAACCACCGCCCGCTGACCTTGGTTGCAGGGGGCACCTGCTTTCTGCATGTCTTGACCATATTGCCTACTTATGATAGCCTGGCTACACAAAATAACTATTACTGGAGGCTCGTTCTCGAACATGACTACATTTGCTCTCGATCCCGCCCATTCGTCCGTGGAATTCACGGCCCGACACATGGTCTTCTCGCGCGTCCGCGGCACCTTCAACAAGTTTACTCTGGATCTCGCGATTGACGAGGCAACCAATCTGCCTACGGCGGTGAGCACGGTCATCGATGCCACCTCGATCGATACCAACGTCGCGGATCGCGACGCGCATTTGAAGTCACCCGACTTCCTCGACGTTATGAAATACCCGACAATTGCATTCCTATCCACCCGGATCACCGGAGTGCCCGATGCATTTACCATCGAGGGCGACCTAACGATTCACGGCGTCAGTAAGCGGGTCACGTTGAAAGCAACGGTCGACGGTCGAGGAAAAGACCCTTGGGGCAACGACCGCATCGCGTTTAGCGCGACCACGACGATCGACCGTAAGGATTTCGGACTCACGTGGAATCAGGCGCTCGAGACCGGCGGCCTGTTGGTCGGTGAAGCAATCGAAATTGCGATCACGCTCCAAGCAGTGAATGCACAGGTCCCCGCCGCATAGGTCGGTATGAAGATTGCCGCGGGGGCGGTGCGCGCATTCTACCTCTTCGACGTCGCCGACACCATCAATCTTGCCGCATTGCGCACGGTTGAAGGCGAAGGGTTCACACCAGCCGACATCCCCCTGCGCCCGCATCAAAGCAGCGGGTACCTGCAGGTTCCGACGCCACCACTGGTTGCACGGCTCGCCGAAGGTAAACTCGGCGAGCTTGCTTATACGCTTCGCGCGAAGTTCTTCGACTACGGCGTGATCTCGCTGCGCTTCGATTTTCCGTTTGCCGGCGCATGGGAAGACCTCGAAGAGATTGCATCGCGGCTGCGCCGCAACGACGAGCTGCTCGCTTCAGCGACGCGGACCGTCGCGCGCATTTGCGATGAGTTGAGCGGCGCACTCGACGATCGACACGCGCCGCTGATCGAAGACTATCTCATCATCGACGTCGATCGCTTCGACCCGCGCATCGACGCCGAGCAGCTGCTCCACGACCACTCGGAAGCGCTGGCCAACATTCTGCTCGGCGAATCGAGTTCGCTCTCAGCGGGCGAGATCGAGGAGTCACTACGCACGCGCTTCTCGTATTACGGGGACGACCTCACCGTGGTGAACTGGGACACGGCGTTTGTCTACGACCGGCGCGAATCGAGCGACGCGATCGCCGACATCCTCGAATTCGCCAACTCTCAGCTCCTCGAGCTGCGCACCTACGATGCACTGCTCGATCGTGAGCTCGACACGATCTACGCGGAACAACCGGGTCAGCGTGCGCGCTCCGTGCTCGGGCGGCGCGAAGCCGACCTTGCCGCAAACGTGCGCTACCTGATCGTCGACGTGCTCGAGCTGATCGATCGCTCGAGCAACGCGCTCAAAGTCGTCGGCGACGCCTACTACGCGCGGATCTATCGCGCTGCCGCTGCGCGCCTTGGTCTGGCCGATTGGCAGCGGCAGATCGACAGCAAGATCGCGAGCGTCGGCGATATCTATCGTTTCTTCATCGATGAGGCCAGCGGCCGGCGCGATCAATTCCTCGAGGTGATCGTGATTCTCTTAATTTTCGTGGAGATCATCATCGGGGTCGTCACGCTCGTGCGGCACTAACTACGCGGTCAACCTCGGCAATAAAGGCGCGTTTGGTGACGTCGTCAATGAACGACGCCTCAAACGAGTTTTTTGCCAGCGTGATCAGCTCGTCGTCGCTGAGCGCAAGCGCCGCGGCAACGCCGGTAAAATTCTCGGCGACGTACCCGCCAAAGTACGCCGGGTCGTCGGAGTTGACCGTTGCAAGGAGCCCAGCGTCCAGCATCTTTTTCAGCGGGTGATGCGCGAGATCGGTGACGACGTGCAACTTGACGTTTGAGAGCGGACACACCGTCAGCGGAACGCGCTGGCGCCGCAAACGTTCGACAAGTTGCGGATCCTCGAGGCTGCGCACCCCGTGATCGACGCGCGACACGCGCAGCAGGTCGAGCGCCTCCCATACATACTCGGGCGGACCCTCCTCGCCGGCGTGTGCGACGGTAAGAAACCCCTCAGCGCGTGCGCGATCGAAAACCGCCGTAAACTTCGAGGGCGGATTTCCGACCTCGGCCGAATCGAGGCCAACCGCGATGATCCGGTCGCGATAGGCCATCGCCGAATCGAGGGCGCCCATCGCCGACTGCACCGAAAGATCGCGCAAGAAGCACATAATCAAATGCGAGGTGATGCCAAGCTTTGCTAGCGCCGCATCGCGCGCCGCAGCTATGCCTTCAACGACGACGCCAAACTCGACGCCACGGTCGGTATGGGCCTGCGGATCGAAAAAGATCTCGGCGTGACGCACGCCTTCCGCCGACGCGCGGTCGAAGTAGGCGCTCGCGAGATCAAAATAGTCGCGCTCAGTACGCAACACGTGCATGCCGGCGTAATAGACGTTGAGAAAGGATTGGAGATCGGTAAACTGATAGGCTGCGCGTAACGCGTCGATCGATGCGTACCCCGGATCGATGCCGTTGCGAGCTGCAATCGTAAAGATCAGCTCGGGTTCGAAGGTGCCTTCGATGTGCAGGTGCAGTTCGGCTTTAGGAAGTCGCTTAGGGTCGATCATTTCGTCTCCGAAGCATACGATAGTCGCCGCTGCGCACCGTGATCCCTCGTCCATCGAACCATTCCAGTAACGGCACCGCGTATTTTCGCGACGTCCCGAGCAGATCGCGAAATTCCGCCATCGTCATCTTTTCATGCTGCGTGATAAAGGCGTCGACGCGCTGGTGCGCCTGTTCGATTTGCGATCCGCGATAGAGCGCGTCACCAACCTTCACCAGCGCGCCGCGTGCCACCAGCGAATCGAAGGCCTTGCCAATGCCGGTTATTCGCGATGCTTTGAGCTGCGCAGCAACCTCGTCGAAAGGAACCGGAATGAACGGCGCTGCCGCATCGAACGGGAGGTATTTCTCAAAGAACGCCCGTTGGTCTGCCGTGAGCTTCGGTTGATGCTCGGTTGTCGCGTAGTATCCGTAGCGTTGCGCGATGCGTCCCTCTTCGACAAGCGCCGCCATGAGACGCAACAGCAACGGCTCATGGATGCCGAGCGTTCGTGCCAGCAGCAGTGAGGTAACACCCATTGCCCACGGCTCACGTTCGTGCGCCGCCGTAAGCTCGGCGATCGCGCGCACCGCGAATTGCTCAAATACCGCCGCATCGAGAAACGCGACCGGCCGCGCGAGCGCGACCGCCTCTCCCCGCTCGACCAATGCGTCCAGCGCCGCACGCGCCGCATCCTCGCGGACGTTGGCCGCAAACGCAATCGCGCCGAGGTCTTGCGGCTCGAGTCCGGCTTGTGCGAGCGCAGCGGTAATCGCGCTGTCCGCGCGCGCTCCAGCCGCTGCGCCTCCCTCGCGCAAGAGCGAAACGATTTCGCCCCCACCGAGCAACGTCTTCGGCGAAAGACGACGCACGACGAAGCGCACGCCGGGAAACGCAAGCACGGGTTCGCGTAGCGAGAGCGTGATGATCTCGCCGAGCGTGAGCGTTCCGAGGACTTCTGCAGAGCCAATGTATGCGCGCACGGGTGTGCGGCGTCGCAGCAATGCCTGCGCCTCCGGGAGCGCCTCGAAGCGAACCGTAAATTCGCTGCGAGCGGAGAACGACGGGTCGGCAACTACGGCGCCGCGCGCGAGTTGCTCGCGCTCCACGCCTGGGATGTTCAGCGCAACGCGCGTGCCGCCCGTCGCAGCATCGCGCGCCTCGCCAAAGACTTGCAGGCTGCGCACGCGCGCGGAAGTTCCGAGCGGCGCGAGCCCAACGGTATCGCCGGCCGCGAGGCGGCCTTGCATAAGGGTGCCGGTAACAATCGTACCGCGCCCGGCGAGCGAAAAGACGCGGTCGATCGGCATGTAGACCGGTGCATCGGGATCGCGCGCCGGTAACGATACGAGTTGCCGGCGCAAGAACTCTTTGAGCAGGTCGAGGTTTACGCCGCTTACGGTCGATACCGCAAAGATGAACGCATCGCGCGCGATCGTATCGGCAAGCTGGACATGGACGCGCTGACAGGCCGCACCCTGCTCCGCCGGCGGGATCAGATCGATCTTCGTCAACGCAACGACGATGTGCTTGACGTTCAAATAGCGCAGGATCTGCAGATGCTCGATCGTCTGCGGCATCACGCCGTCATCCGCAGCGACAACAAGCAGCAGTACATCCATACCGGCTGCGCCCGCGAGCATGTTGTGCAAAAAACGTTCGTGCCCGGGCACGTCGACGATGCCCGCCTCCGTGCCGTCGTCGAAACGCAGGTGCGCAAACCCCAGATCGAGCGTCATCCCGCGCTCTTGTTCCTCGAGCCAGCGATCGGGGTTCGTGCCGGTAAGCGCTTGGACGAGCGACGATTTTCCGTGGTCGACGTGACCCGCAGTGCCGACGATATGCATTACGTTACCGGAGGTGAAAGCGTACGCAGCCTACTCTTACGGTAGCCGTAGGCGGCGTAGATTGCGATACCGATGACGAACCACACGCCAAACCGTATCCAGGTCGGCAGTGAAAGACCCGTGATCAAGAACGGGCACAAGATCGCACCCGCAAGGCCGAAGAACCACACGAACGGTGCGCGGAAGGGTCGCTTTGCGGTGGGGTTGATGACTCGCAAGACCAAGACGCCGGCACATACGATTGCAAATGCCGAAAGCGTGCCGATGTTCACAAAGTCGAGCAGATCGGAGAGCGGCAACGTCGCGGCCAGAATTGCCACGACCGCGCCGGTGATCACCGTCATCCGAGCCGGGGTGCGAAATCGCGGATGAATGCGCGCGACGCCCGGCGGTAACATGCGGTCGCGCGCCATCACGTAGAAGATACGGATCTGGCCGAGGAGCGATGTGATCGCGACCGTGGTGTTGCCGGCTACGCCGCCGAGCGCGACGATCCAAAAGATCCACGGATTGTTCGTGACCGCCTTCACCGCGTCGAGCATCGCTGCACCGCCGCTGACCTTGGCGGCGAGCGTTACGCCCACCGTGCACAAAGCCAGTGCGATATAGAGCAGTCCACCGACGATCAGCGCCGCAATGATGCCGATCGGCACGTGGCGCACCGGATCGGTCGCTTCCTCGGACGCAACGGTTACGGTGTCGAAGCCGATGTACGCGTAGAAGACGAGCGCCGTGCCGGCGACGACCCCGTGAAAACCACCCGGCGCAAACGGGTGCAGAAAGGGGGCGCGAATCGCCGTCGCCGTCACCGCAATAAACACCAGCATCGTAACGATTTGAAACACGACGAGCGCGCCGTTGACGTTGGCCGACTCGCGAATCCCTACCGCGACCAGCGCAGTGATAACAACCACCACGAGCGCGGCAACCATGTCGATCTGCCCGTGCATCACGTCGCCGTTCTGCGCCCATGCCGGGAGCGTCACGCCAACCGAACCGAGCAACTGCTGCGCGTATGCCGACCACGATGAGGCCGTCGGCGCGACCGAAAGGCCATACTCAAGAATCAAGTCCCAGCCGATGATCCATGCTACCACCTCGCCGAGCGTCGCGTACGCATACGTGTACGCGCTGCCGGCGACCGGGACCATCGATGCAAATTCCGCGTAGCACAACGCGACGCATAGGCTGACGAAGCCGGAGATCGCGTACGCCAGGACGACCGCTGGACCGGCAGCATGCGCTCCCGCACCGATCGTCGGAAAGATACCACCGAGCATCGTGCCGAGGCCGATCGCCGTTAGCGCCGGCCAGCCCAAGGTACGACGCAACGTCGGGCCGTCAGACTCGCGCGACGTCCACGCGAGCGGCTGGCGCGCGAAGAGACCTTTCACCGGCACAGCCATTTCGCTTTACCGGCGCGCGGCCCCGCCAGCACTTTGCATCGCCCTTTGCCTCTATTAGATGTCATGCTGATCGCGCATCTGTTGGCGGCCGCCGTGTGGACATGCTCGGTGCCGCTTTTGCCCGACTACAAAGCGAAAACGAATGCCGTAGACGTGGGAGAGGGCGTGACCTATCTCTATGTCGGCGATCGGCATCTGCGCGCCGATTACGGGTCCGACGCGGTCTTTATAACGCCATTGGATGGACGCCGCGGCTGGTACGACAGCGCGATACATTTTGGCCCGCTCGATAACGAAGACGTCGTGGCGCAGATCGAAATAAGCCGCTGGGCGCGCTTCGACTATCGTCCACATATTGCCATTGCATGGGCGCTCCCGCACAGCAAAACGGTCGAGTACAAGGACACAAGCCTGTTTGTCGACGACGGACGACCGCATCGCCTTGGTGTCTACGTTCACGACGGATTACTGCGCTTGCTCGTCGACGATCGCACGATTTGCTCTGCGCCGGCCTCGCTCTTTGTGAGCCCCTCCGAACGGAAGTATTTTCAAGTACGCACCGAGACGAGCACACCCGGAACCAATACTCACGCTGTGGTCACGCAGCTAAGACTAAAACGCGACACCGATATCGCGCCGATCGCCTTTGACAGCCGCTGCATCATGCACCGCAACGGAATATTTTGGCAACGGCGGAGCCCCGGGACGTTCGTCGCGCGTGGCGCGTTCTACCCCGAAGAATCAACGCTCTTCACCGGCGTTACTCCGGATTCGCGCTGTCGCACCTAGGCTAGAGCCGCTACGAGCGCCTCGTCCTGCTCGGGTTCTACTGTGCGCAGGTCGAGCAGCACACGATTATCCTCGATCCGCGCGATGATCGGCGGCGTGTTGCGGCGCAAACGCGCTGCGACTTCATCCGGCCTCTCACTTGTAAGTGTTACAGCGATCGACGGGATCGACGCGTGCGGAAGCGATCCTCCGCCGACACGGCCCTCGGTCTCGACGACGTTCACGTTCGACACTTGCACGGCAATGCGCGTGGCGCGCTCGCGCAGCGCTTCGAGCGATGTCGCAAGCATGCGATAGAACGGGATCTGCTCGCGCGATTCCTTGTTCGCGTAGAGGCGGAGTGTTGCGCCGAGCAGCGCGAGCGTCACCTTGTCGACGCGCAGCGCGCGCACCAGCGGATTCGACCGCAACCGAGCCACATGCGCGTGCGTGCCGGCAATGATGCCGGCTTGCGGACCACCGAGCAACTTATCGCCGGAGAACGCGACGAGCGACATGCCGTCGGCAACGGCATCCTGCACCGTGCGTTCATGCGGCAACCCATACTCGCGTAGATCGACCAGCGCACCGCTGCCGAGATCCTCGACAACGGCAACACCAACGCGCCTGCCGAACGCCGCAAGCTCCGTCGGAGCTACATCGTCTACGAAGCCCTCTATCGAATAATTCGATTGATGCGACCGCATCAGCAACGCGGTGCGTGGGGTAAGCGCGCGCTCGTAGTCACGGAGATAGACTTTGTTGGTCGTCCCGACCTCGACGAGCCGCGCACCACTGCGTGCAAGGACGTCGGGCAAACGGAATCCCCCGCCGATCTCAATGAGCTGATTGCGCGCTAGCACCACCTCGGCATCGCGCGCGAAGGTGTCGAGAATCAGCAAGACCGCCGCGGCGCAGTTGTTGACCACCAGCGCGTCCTGCGCACCCGTGATGCGACATATGAGTTCGGTCGCATGCGCGTAACGCGAACCACGTTCGCCGGTGTTCAGATCGAACTCGAGGTTCGAATAGCCCCGCGCGATGTCACGCGCTTCATCGAATGCAAGCGCCGCGATCGGGGCGCGACCCAGATTGGTGTGCAGCAGCGTGCCGGTTGCGTTGATAACGCCCTGCAAGAGCGTCGCCGCATGTTCCGCCGCGCGATGCACAAGGCGCTGCACGATCGTCTCGACCGGCGGCACGCGTTCGCCCGCACGCACGCGATCGAGTTCGGCGGAGACGAGGTCGCGCAAAGCGTCGCGCCCCACGAGAAGCTCGTAGGGCGCGACACTAGGATCTTCGAGCAACCGGTGCATCGCCGGGATGGCGCGACGGTCGCTCACGTAGGAGCTACGCTACGTGCTTGGCAAGCATTCCCGAGATCACGTTTTCCGGAACGTATCCGACGATCCGGTCGACCGGCTGGCCATCCTTGAAGAGGATGAGGCACGGAATACCGGAGACCTGATACTGCCCCGCGATGTTCGGGTTGTCGTCGGTGTTGAGCTTGACGAACTTCGCCTTGCCGCTGTTTGCAGCAGCGACCTTCTCAACCACCGGCGAGAGCATCTTGCACGGCCCGCACCATGGAGCCCAAAAATCAACCAGCACCGGCTCTTTGGCGCCGAGGACTTCGTCCTGGAAATTCGTCTGACCGACGTCTGCTAAAGCGCTCATGGGTGAAAACTTACTACCTCCATTGCCCCTAAACCCCCGCAGTAGTATCCAGGTTGCTAAGGTTGCCTCTGTCATCCCGAGCGTAGGCGCCGGGCGCCGGAGTCGAGGGACCGCTCCTCGACTACGCTTCGCTACGCTCGGGGTAACAACGGGTTATTCGATTTCCGCCGGCTCGCCCGTTATATCGGTCACCTGTTCGGCCTGCTTGCCGAGGTTCGTGATCGCGATCACTTCGTCGCCCTCCCCGAGGCGTTGCAACCGCACGCCCTTGGTCGAGCGCCCGGCCTTGCGAATGTCGGCGACCTTCAAGCGAATGACTTGATTGCCGCTCGTGATCATCAGGAGCTGGTCGTCGGGCGCGACCATAATCTGGTCGAGCACCTTGCCGATATCTTCTCGCTCGCGCGCGAACGCCTTCACGCCCTTACCGCCGCGCGACGTATGACGATAGTCTTCAATCGGCGTGCGTTTGCCGAACGCTTGCGACGTCACCAGCAACACTTCACGGCGTTCGTCTTCGATGACATCCATCGCGACGATCGTGTCACCTTCGTCGAGCGTCATCGCCTTCACGCCGCGCGCGTTGCGACCCATTGGCCGCACGTCCTTCTCGTTGAAGTGTACGGCCATGCCCGCGGAGCTCGCGAGAATGATGTCGTGCTTCCCGTTTGAGAGATCGACCGCCAAAAGCTCGTCGCCTTCGTCGAGATTGATCGCGTTGAGGCCGTTGCGGCGCACATTGGCAAACTCGGCCAGCGGCGTCTTCTTGATCACGCCCTTGGCGGTCACCATCACCATGTACCGGCCTTCGGCGAACTCATGAATCGGGAAGACCGCCGTGACCTCTTCACCCGGCGGCAGCGTAAGCAAATTAACCAAGGCGGTGCCGCGCGCGGTACGGGTCGTGTCGGGAATCTCGTAGCCGCGCAAGCGATACGCGCGTCCCTTGTTCGTGAAGAAGAGCACGTGATCGTGCGTCTTTGTCACGAAGAAGTTGCGCACGACGTCCTCGCGCTTGAGGTTCGAGATGCCGGTTACGCCGCGGCCGCCGCGATTTTGCGTGCGGAACGTGTCGATACCGACGCGCTTGATATAGCCGCCGACCGTATACGTCACGACGACGTCGACATTCGGGACGAGCTGCTCCATCGAGATCTCATCCTCGGCGGGGTGCACGTCGGTACGGCGCTCGTCGCCATATTTCTTCTTGAGGTCGAGCGTCTCGCTCTTGACGATCGCAGCGACGCGCCGCTCGCTGCGCAGAATGTCTTGCAGTTCCGCGATCGTCTTGATCAGCTCGGTATACTCGTCCTCGATCTTCTGGCGCTCGAGACCGACGAGCGTGCGCAAGCGCATGTCGACGATCGCTTGGGCCTGGACATCTGAGAGCCCAAAACGCGCCGAAAGCTTGGTCTTGGCCTCGTCAGTCGTCTGGCTGCCGCGCACGATCTCGATGACTTCCTCGATATTGTCGAGCGCGATGCGGTAGCCTTCGAGCAGATGTGCGCGCTCTTCGGCCTTGCGCAGGTCGTAGCGCGTCCGCCGCGTGATGACGTCTTTGCGGTGAGCGATGAAGTGCTCGAGCAGCTGCTTGAGATTAAGCACCTGCGGTTCGAGCGCAACCGATCCGTCGGCACGCCGTTCGCCTACCGGCACGAGTGCGAGCATGTTGAAGCCGAAGCTGGATTGCAGCGGCGTATGCTTGAAGAGCTGATTGAGCACGACTTTCGGCGTCGCAGTCTTCTGTAGCTCGACAACGACGTTCATGCCCTTGCGATTCGAGAGATCGTCGAGTCGTGCGATCCCTTGAATGCGCTTCTCTTGATGCGCCTCAGCGATCGCCTCGACAATGCGGCTCTTGTAGACCTGATACGGAATCTCCGTGATCACGATCTTGTGGCGGCCCTTCTCTTCGATGATCTCGGCCTTGCCGCGCATCGTGATCGAGCCGCGGCCGGTCCGATAGGCTTCCTTGATCGCCTCGGTGCCTAAGATCTCGCCGCCGGTTGGAAAGTCGGGGCCTTTGACGATCGCAGCGAGATCGTCATCGCTTGCATTCGGATCGTCGATCAAAAGCACGATCGCGTCGGCGATTTCATTCAAGTTGTGTGGCGGAATATTGGTCGCCATACCGACAGCGATACCGCTCGAACCGTTGAGCAAGAGCTGCGGAAGTCGGGCCGGCAGCACGCTCGGCTCGGTACCTTGATTATCGAAGTTGGGGACGAACGGAACCGTCTCTTTTTCGATATCCGCTAGCGCTTCGAGGGCAAGCCGTGCAAGGCGCGCCTCAGTGTACCGATAGGCCGCCGCCGAGTCGGGATCGATCGATCCGAAATTGCCGTGGCCGTCGACGAGCGGGTAGCGCAGCGTGAAATCTTGCGCCAAGCGCACCAGCGCGTCGTAGACGGAGCTGTCGCCGTGCGGGTGATAACTCTTGAGGACCTCACCGATGATACCGGCGCACTTGCGGTGCTGCTTGGTCGGGTCCATCCCCATTTCGCGCATCGCGTAGAGAATGCGCCGCTGGACCGGCTTGAGGCCGTCGCGTACGTCGGGCAGCGCCCGCGAGGCGATAACCGACATGGCATACGAGAGGTAGCTCTCCCGCATTTCGTCTTCGACGTTGACGTGTTGAATGATATCGTTGTGCATTATTTAAAAAGCCGCGCGTAAGGCGCGGCCAAGACTCTTTTCCTTACTTTCCTTATATGTTCGCTTTTTAGGGTGGGTCTTCCCACACCGGAATGCCCTCGTCGTCCCCTTCGACCGCGAGGTCATCGAAGGCAATCGCGCCCTCCGGCAGGGGCGCCGGGGCGGGTTCCGCCGCGAACGCATCGGCTTCGGCCGTGTCGCCGCCGGCTGCAGCAAACGCTGGATCGAAGTCGGGTTCGGGAGCGCTGAAATCAACCGCCGCGCGCGGCTCGCTCGGGGCTGCCGGAGGAGCCGGGGCCTTTGAGTCAACGCCTTGCCCGATGCGCGTTTTGGCCGCTTTTGCCGCGTTCGCAATGAACGCAAGATGATCTTGGACGGACTGCTCGAGCTCGGTTTCGAAATCGCCGCTTGACATGCCCGAGAGCTTCGCCGCACCGGTGCGACAGACTTTCCCTACGCAGACCGCCTTCGAAGCCTTCGCTGCCGAATTTTCGCGCGCGTTGCGACCCGGCGATGTCGTCGCACTCTCGGGTGAGCTTGGTTCCGGCAAGACGACGTTTGTGCGCGCTGCCGTCCGTGCACGTCACGGCGAAGACCAAACAACCAGCCCCACGTTTACGTTTTGGCATCGCTACCCTGGCGAGCCGCCGATCGATCACCTCGACCTCTTCCGTGTCGAGCGTCCCGACGAACTCCACGAACTCGGTCTTGAAGAGGCCTTTGATGGGCGCTCGATCGCGTTTGTCGAGTGGTGGACGCATGCGCCGACGCTCGTCCCGCTGCGCCACTACGAAGTACGAATCGCCGGCGTCGGGGATTTGCCGCGCACGGTCGAGGTTATTGCACCCGCGTGATCGTGCTCGGATTGGAGGGCGCGCTCGGCACGTTTTCAGCCGCCGTGGTGCGCGGTAAGGCTGTGCTCGCTTCCCAATCACTCGCGGGAAACGTTGCGCTCGAGGCCGGACTCGGTACGGTTGCGCACGTGCTGCGCGAAGCACACCTTGAGCCGTCAGAACTCGACCGGCTCGCTGCCGGCATTGGTCCGGGCGGATTTACCGGCTTACGCATCACCATTGCGTACGCGAAGTCGCTTGCTCAGGCGTGGGAACGTCCACTTGTCCCGGTGTCATCGTTCGACGCCCTCGAGTTGGGCCTTAATCTCCCATGCTCCTTATGCGTCGTCGTCGGCCGCACGGGGGTGATCTCGGCCCGCTATCGCGCGCCGGAACGCCTCGCGCGTGCCTCGGGTCGGATCGACGAGGTGTTAGCCCAGGTGCTACGCGAGGTCGCGCCGGGCGAACTGCCGGTCGTGGGCGCGCCGGAGGACGTATGCAGAGCGCTCGCCGAAGGCGGATGGCGGGTGAAATCGTTCGCGCCGCTCCACACGTCGCCCGCGGCAGCCGTCGCGCTGCTTGGCGTGAGCATGCCCGCCGCGCCGAGCGTCCATGAAGTGCGAGCAGATTATGGCGAGGTTCCCGCGGCGAAGGTTCCGCGCTTGCGATGAAGGCTGAACTCTCACATGCGCCAC
>JBAUEZ010000231.1:0-6386 GCA_049678885.1 Candidatus Aquilonibacter sp.
GCGTTGACCACGACCTCGATGTCGTTGTGCTGATTCTGATTCTGCGACGTGTTATTGCTGTGGTTAGGCAGCTCTTTTTCGAAGCCGGGAGGCGTCACGAGCGCAGCCAGAATCATAAAGATAATGAGCAACACCAAGAGCACGTCGGTGAATGGCGTGATGTTGATCTCCGCCATGACGTCGGACTCTTGTTGAGCCGAGAGCAATGACACAGTAGTGTCCTCTTATGCGCCGGTCTTCGACGGCTGATAGAGCTCCGTCGGAATCGGAGCGCCGGTGTTGTGGAAGTGGAGCATCTCAGCGAGCTGATTCGCCGCAACGATCATCTCTTGGTTGTACGCCTTGATGCGCGACTTGAAGTAGTTGAAGAAGATCACGGCCACGATCGCGACGACAAGGCCGGCGAAGGTGGTGATCAGTGCCTCGGAGACGCCGCCGGCGACAACCGCAGGCGTCGAGTTGCCCTTGAGGGCGATGTCTTCGAACGCGCGGATGATACCGAGCACCGTACCGGAGAGACCGATGAACGGCGCGATAACCGCGATCGTACCGATGACACCGAGGAAGCGCTCGAGTGAATTCAAGTGCTCCATGAGCGCGATCGAGAGCGCGTCGGTAATGTCGGCGCGATTCTTCTCACCGCGGCGAAGACCGAACTCGAGAATCCGCGGCAGCATGCCTTTGTTGTTCTGGCAGATCTTGATTGCGCCGTCGAGATCGTCGGCGGCAATCTTCTGACCGATCTGGCGGAGAAGACCTTTGGTGTCGCTATGCTGCGACGCAAAGAAAATCAACCGCTCGATAACGATAGCGATTACGACAATTGAGCAGATGAGCAGCATCCACATAACGGGGCCGCCGCGATCCATCACGCTTATAAATCCGTCAAACACGAGCTTCGGAACCCTCCCGGGTATTCATGTGAGTATGCACTAGACAATGGGAAACATGGGCGGTTCGCCGCCCCGTGAGGGCGGCCTATTGGCCCACCCCCCCGGAAAGTCCTGGTGTGCCCAACACCAGTCCAGACAGGCAATCAACGGTAACTTAGTGAGAAATGTTCTTAATCTGAGCCTCAATTTGTAAAGCAAGCCCCTCGTTGCCGGCCGCCTTTGCTAATTGATCCGCCTTGTTGAGATAGGTGAGCGCTTGCGTCTTATCGTCGCTCTTGTTGCTTGTTGCGTACGTTCCATAGTACGCGAGGCCAAGCGCGAAGTTCGCCTGCGCGTCGTCCGGTGCGCCGCTTACCGCCTTCTGCGCGTAGCCCATCGCCTTGCCGTAGTCAGGCTTCGCCTCACGCATCACTGCAAACGCCGCAAAGGTGTTAGCCGTGACGGCGTCTTGGCCGCTTGCCGAGGCAGCTGCCAGGTCGAAGTTCTTAGCTGCGGTTGGGAAATCGCCGGCGGTCATCGCGTCGCTACCGACCTGCAAGTAGTGCTGCGACATCGCCCGTGACGCTCCGCTGCCGCTTGGGTCGAGCGTCTTCATCTCCGCCGCGAGCCCGCTGGCCCCCGCCGAGTCGTTGTTCGCCAGGTACGCCTGCAACAGTTCCTGATCGACGTTGAGCTTGGTCTTGGCATCGGCCTTCGAGTCGGCGTTCATCTGATCGTGTACGCCCTTGAGGGTCGCTACCGCGGCCGCGTTTTGCTTATTCGCCAACTGCGCAACGCCGAGCGCGAACTTCGAGGTGGCGTCGCCGCCGGAAAGCGCCATCGCCTTGTTTGCATAGTCGAGCGACTGCGCGGGATTCGTCTGCGACGCGCGCACGGCGCCGGTAGCGAATGCCTGTGCGGCGATCGGCTGGAACGGCTTGTTGATGTCCTGGACACGACTAAACGTCGCGGCGGCATCCGTGTAGTCGCTGTCGTAATATTGCGCGACGCCGAGGAGCTGCAACACTCCTGGGTTCCCCGGTGATGAGAGCAACGCTGCGTTCGCTTTCGCAATAGCGTCCTTGTACTTGCCGGCGCGCACGAGTGCGTCGATCGCCCCGGTATCGCCGCCTCCCGATCCCGCCTGCGAGATCGCCGTCTCTTCAGGCGTCTGAACCGACTTGCCGTTGAAGCGCAAGTTGAAGTCGTAGAAGCTCGTCACGGGTTTCGAACCGTTCCGCGCCGGCCGGTAGATAGAATTCTGCGCGATCTCCAGTGCCGCAGCATTATCGCCGGGATTGGTCGATTTAATAATCTTGACCACTTTGTGGCTGCCGTCAGCATTGACTTGCACCTGCACCTGGACGGTGCCCGAGCCGGCGATGTCATGCGACGTCGTTCCCTGCTTGACCACTTTGGCGAGTGAGAAATCGCCCGACTGTGCGAATGCCGGCAATGCCGCGCTAGCGATGATCAGCGCCGAGAGGCCGGCAGCGATCCGATTGATTCGATTCATGGGGTACCTCAACTACTCGGGACGAGTATTCCCGTCCTGGGACGCAACGCGTATAAGTGCAGAAAGTTCCTTCGGGGTTAGCGATCGGCTGTGTCCGGTCGGCAAGTCGCCAAGCGCGATCGGCCCGAACCGCAGGCGCACGAGTACCTGCACTGGATGGCCCAGTGCCTCGAAGAGCCGGCGAACCAAGCGATTGCGCCCTTCGTGCACGGTGACGTCGACGACCGACGAACCCGCGCGAACGGCGACGACGCGCACCTGCGCGCCCGCGGCCGCTTGGCCATCGTCGAGTGCAACACCGTCGTGCAAGCGCTTCACGTCATCAGGCGAAAGGCGTCCGGCAATCGTGGCCCGGTACGTCTTCTCCACGCCGTAGCGCGGATGCATGAGCCGGTTCGCAAGGTCGCCGTCGTTCGTCATCAACAGCACGCCTGCGGTGTCGTAGTCGAGCCGGCCAACCGGAACGACGCGCGGCATACCTTTTGGAATAAGCTCGGCGACCGTACGCCGTCGTTGCGGATCCCGCATCGTTGTCATCATGCCGGCGGGCTTGTGAACGACCAGATACGCCGTATTCGTGATCGGCGCGATCGGTGTGCCGCTCACGTCGACTTTGTCGCCCGGCGCAACGATAGTGCCGAGTTCGCGCACGACTTTACCGTTGATCCGTACTTTGCCGTAGGCGATCAGCTCGTCAGCGCGGCGCCGCGACGCAATTCCCGCTTGCGCAATGTACTTGTTTAGTCGCGTGCCGTCACTCACGATCGCGCAACCGGTCTCTCACCATCTGGGCAGCGTCTTCTTCGCTCAGTTGACGCCTGGGCCATAAGAGAGAACCCGAACCGGGAAACTTCCGGCGCGGGCTCTTACCTAACAACTTCAGCGTGAGTGCGAGACAGACGATTGCGAGTGCAATCAGAACGACCACGGTGAACCTTTAGTATTTACCGTTGCCGTTGTTGTCGTCGTATCCGCGCGACATCGAGAGCGCCTCTTTGGTGACCGACTGCAAGAACTCGTCGTTCGTGCGCGTCTGCGCCATCTTGTCGAGGATGATCTCGGTGATGTCGCCGGTGTTGAGCACCGACGTTGCGCGGCGAAGCATCCAGATCTTACGCATCTCTTCGGTCGTGAGCAACAGCTCTTCGTGACGCGTACCCGAACGCTTGATGTCGATCGCCGGGAACACGCGCGACTCGGCGAGTTTGCGCGTAAGGTTGAGCTCCATGTTGCCCGTGCCTTTGAACTCTTCAAAGATCACGTCGTCCATCTTGGAGCCGGTCTCGATCAGTGCGGTCGCAATGATGGTGAGCGATCCGCCTTCTTCGATCTTACGAGCAGCGCCGAAGAACCGCTTGGGCTTGTGCAGCGACGCGGTGTCGAGACCGCCCGAGAGCGTACGGCCCGAGCTCGCCACAACCTGGTTGTAGGCGCGCGCAAGACGCGTAATCGAGTCGAGCAGGATCACAACGTCTTTGCCGAGTTCGACGAGGCGCTTGGCGCGTTCCATCGTGAGTTCGGCGACGGCGGTGTGATTCTCGGGATGCTCGTCGAAGGTCGACGCGACGACTTCGCCGTCGACCGTGCGCTGCATATCGGTAACTTCTTCCGGCCGTTCGTCCACGAGCAGCGCGATGATGTGCGCGTCGGGATGATTGATCGAGATCGAGTTCGCGATGTTTTTGAGCAGCGTCGTCTTACCGGCTTTCGGCGGCGAGACGATCAGGGCGCGTTGGCCCTTGCCGATCGGGCAGAACAAATCGATGACGCGTGTCGAGAGCTGTGTCGAGCGTACTTCGAGCTTGAAGCGCTCGTTTGGATAGATCGGCGTGCCCTTTTCGTAGTTCCGCCGGCCCTTAATAGCTTCGGGGTCGAAATCGTTGACCTTGTCCACGCGAATGAGGCCGTAGTACTTCTCGCTCTCTTTAGGGCGGCGCACTTGGCCTTCGACCATGTCGCCGCGCCGTAACTCGAAGCGACGGATCTGCGACTGACTGACATAGATGTCGTCGTTGCCGATCACGTAACCGCCGCGGCGTAAGAAGCCGTAACCCTCGGGAAGAATGTCGAGGATCCCGCTGGCCATCTCGAGCCCGGAGCGCTGCTGCTGCGCGGCGATGATGGTGGCGATGATCTCGTCCTTTTTCATCGTCGTGGGATTGCCGAGCGCGATTTCATTCTGCTCGGCGATCTCGACCAGTTCAGCCTTCTTCTTGTCTTCGAGATCGGCTGCGGTTAAGAGCGGCGGCCCGACTTCAGCTTGAGGAAACTGGTCGTTGGTGTGTTGAAATTGTTGATTGAAATGGTGTCTGCGGCGGGAGCGGCGGCGACGTCCACCACCTTGCTGCGGCCGTCCATTTTCTTGGGGGCGATGTTCCGTTTGCAGAGGAGTGTTCTCTCTCGTAGAGTCGTACGCATAAAGAGCGCGACGCTATCACGGGCGAGGCTGCCTCGCGAGCATCGATTCATGAGTACGGGGGATTAAACGCTGTCACTATAGCATAGCGGCTCCTTCCCTACAAGCATCGCCTCAAGGAGAGAGTCTCCGTGGGCCGCTCACGAAGGGGTTGCCGCGCTCGTAGAAGCGCAGCAGCCGATGCGCGGCCTGCGTGATCCCGATCCGCCGGCTCCGTCCGATCTTGCCCACCGGCCGGTCAGGTGGCCGCAGCGAAATCTCGGCGTCGCCGAAGAGGTCGCGCCCATCCAGACTACGGTCAATCTCCAGGGCCTGCGCAAGCCGACCAGGGCCGCTACACAAGAGGCGCAGCTCTTCGACGCCGCGCCGCTCGCCCATCAACGCGATACCTTCGCCGGGTTCAAGCGCGCGAACCAGTACCGCCGCACCGGTGCCATGCATCTCGCTCGTAACGTTGAAGCACCAATACATTCCATAGATGTGGTACACGTAGGCGTGCAAAGGCGGCCCGAACATCGCGAGATTTCGCGGGCGTTGACCACGATATGCATGTGAGGCCGGATCGCCGATCAGGTATGCTTCGGTCTCGACGATGCGACCGCCGGTCGTGCCCGCGCGCGAACGACGAATCAAGCGCCATCCGATGAGCGCACGCGCCAAATCACGCGTTTCTATAGGAAGAACGCACTGATTTGCCTGGCTCATCGTCAATTCGGTCCTCATTTACCATAGTAAACTTCGGACCTCATTTCCTCAATCCAGCCAAAATCAGAGCGTTCTAGATCAGGCTGCGGTATGCAGCACCAGTTCGGCGCGCGCGCGCCCTTCGAGATCCGGATCCTCTCCCACGAGCAGTTCATATTCGGCGAAACGATTGAGCGCACACCGTAAGCGCACGTATGGAAGCACGAGCGGCGGCGGCACAGCGCGACGCGTCGTACAATCGGCAATGAGATCCGCATCCGCCAGCAAGAAGGCCGCGCGCTCGAGTCCGCGCTCGCGCAGCATCGTTGCAACGCCCGTCACCGCCGCATAGCCGATTTCGCGTCCGCTCAGTCCCTCGAACCGGTGGACGCGGAAGGCGACTCGCACAAGTCGCTCTCCCGTCCGCGTCGTCAGGCGCGCGTACGCAATCCCCTCTCCGAGCCGGTCGGCGGCGTACCCAAGCTGCACTTGTACCATGGCTCTATGATACCGAACGTATGTTCGTACCGTCAAGTCGCGGGTCGAGCAGGCTCTCGTACAGCTCGAGAATTGCATCGACCTGACGGGTGGCCGCAAAGCGTTGGGAGGCAGACTTGGCGCGCCGCGCGGTCCCGGCATCGGGAACGGCCGGAATCTCGCGAAGGGCCTGCGCGAACGCCGCGCGGTCGGGGGCAACGATGCGGGCGGCATCGCCGAGCACCTCGCGGTTGGGCTGCGCGTCGGCAGCGATGACGAAGGCGCCGGCGGCAAGCGCCTCGGCCTGAACGAGACCCTGCGTCTCGGTGGTGCTCGGAAAGACAAACGCGTCGGCACTCGCGTAGAGATCGGGAAGTTCGTTGTGCGCGACTACGCCCAGGAATACCACACGCTCGGCGAT
>JBAUEZ010000232.1:0-3062 GCA_049678885.1 Candidatus Aquilonibacter sp.
GATGCCTACTGTCTAAACCACGTTACCCGGGCTATCGTTTCTTTCGTCGGTTGCCCGCTCACCGACTCTTAACCGTCGGTAAAGACCTCGGGTCGAAGCTGGGCGAGGTACGGCAGGTTCCGGAACAGTTCCTGGTAGTCAAGGCCGTAACCTACGACAAATGCGTCAGGCACCTGCAGGCCAATATACTCGACCGGTACGTCCGCCGTACGGTGATAAGGCTTGTCGAAGAGCACGCAAGCGCGCAGGCTCGCCGGATTGCGCTCTCCCAGTAACGCACGGAGGTACTCGAGCGTGAGGCCGTTGTCGATGATATCTTCGACGATCACGACGTTGCTACCGGCGATAGGTTCGGTTACGTCCTTGAGCAATTGCACTTCGCCCGATGAACGCGTTGCGTTGCCGTAGCTCGAGACGCAGAGGTAATCGATAGCCATCTCGCTCGGTCCATCCGCAAGCGCCGAGATCGCTCGCGCGAGATCGGTCGTGACGTAGAGTGCGCCCTTGAGCACACCGATCAGCGTCAACGGTTTTCGGCGATGGTCGCGCACGATCTCGACGGCCAACCGCTCGATTGTGCGCGCTATCTCGTCCGCTCCGAAAAGCTCGCGCAGGATGGCGCCTTCGTAGCTCTCCGCGATCTTCATCACGGCATCTCGTCCCCAGCCACGATGATGCCCTGCTCGATCCGCAATTCGACGCCCTTCTTCATATGAAAGCGGCCGGAACCGCCGCGCTCGATCGCACGGACTGCCGCTTCGACGTGCTCGAAGTCGATGTCCCGCAGCCCTTCCTGTGCCGCAAGCGCGGCACGAACCTCACGCCGCAAATCCGCACGCTGCGTTCCCGCCGATTCGTGAGCGAGCAGCTCAGCGGTTCGCGCGACCGCCGCATCGAGGCCGGGGAAGAGCGGGCGCAGCGACGTGAGTGCGGCGCGAAGCGCATTGCGGCGCAGGTCGGGATTTGCGTTGGTCGGATCGACGGCGTACGGCAACGCGTGGACATGACAGGCATAGCGAAGTTCATCCGCAGCGATGTGCAGCAGCGGACGCGCCAAGTCGATTCCATCGACGAGCGCGCGGCGTGCGGGCATGCCGCGCAACCCTTCGGGCCCGGCGCCGCGCAACAGCGCAAGCAACACGGTCTCACTTTGGTCTTCGCGGTGATGCGCGGTCGCAACGACAGCGGCGCCCACGGAGCGCGCAATAGCCGCGAGCGCAGCGTAGCGTGCGTCGCGCAACGCAGCTTCGTCGCGATTGCCGGCGTCGAGCGCGACGACGCGCACCTCTAAGCCAAACGTTGCGCCGACGCGCAGCACGACACATTCATCCTGCCACGCCGATGCGCGCGTCCCGTGGTTGATGTGCGCTAGCGTAAGTTGCAACTCCATCGGCTTGCGAGCACTGGCGAGCGCATGCACGAGCGCAACCGAATCGGCGCCGCCGCTGCAGGCAACGACCACGTGCTCGCCGCGCCGGATAACGCCGTCGCGTTCGATGGCCTGCTCGATGGATGCTTCCGGTTTAGCCCCGCGCATGCCGTGCGAGCTCGCGCTCGGCCTCGCGCTTGGCAACGTCCTCGCGTTTATCCCACATCTTCTTGCCGCGTGCCACGCCAAGTTGCACTTTGACCTTGCCGCGCGTGAAGTACATGCGCAGCGGTACGATCGTGAGACCCTTCTCTTTGACGCGCGCTTGCAGATCGGCGATCTGCTCCTTGTGCAGTAAGAGCTTGCGCGGGCGATTCGGATCGACGTTGGAGAAGCTGCCCTGTTTGTAAGGCGGAATGTGCATGCTCATCAACCACGCTTCGCCGTCACGAAACCGCGCGTAAGCTTCGTTCAGGCTCACGCCGCCGGCGCGAATCGCCTTTACCTCGGTTCCCGTAAGCGCAAGTCCGGCCTCGAGTGAGTCAAGGATATGGTACTCGTGACGCGCGCGCCGATTGTCGACAGTGGGCTCGTTACGGGTCTTGGCTTCTACTTTGGCTTTGGTACGGGCTTGCTTAGACTTCACGGTTTTGCATATCACGAATGCGGCCGACGCGATAATCGTCAATCGCGTCCACGGCGCCCATCGAGACAAACTTGCCTTCGCCGTCGGCAAGCAAGGTCCCCGAGGGATCGCGCACCCACGCTTCAAGGCCGAGCACGTTACGGCGCTGCCACGCGACGCGACCGGTGATCGCGAGCGGTTTCCCGATCGGTACCGGTTTGCGAAAACGCACGTTGATGCTCGCGGTCACGCCGCGATGCCCGGCATGACCCGCAGCATGTGCCATCGCTTCATCTAACAACGCCATCGCGATGCCGCCGTGCGCAACCGACTTCCAACCCTGAAACTCCGGGGCAAGGGTGAGTTGTGCGCGCACGCCGTCGCCATCGGGCTCGAACTGCATGTGCAAGCCGATCGGATTCTCGGGTCCGCATGCAAAGCAATTGCCGTCGTCGACGGGCAGGCTCACCGTCCCGACTCCAATCGCATTGCAAGATACTCGGGAAGGTGCGCGTGGTGAATCTTCTCTTGCACTTCCGAGATCGGATAGGGGTAACGGACCCATTCGACCGTACGTTTCTGCGGATCGTAGAAGACGAACGACGCCTCGGGATTGAGATCGCGCGGCTGGCCGATGCTGCCGACATCGACGATATAGCGTCGCCCTTCCTCGAACTGCAGCTCTCCGCCGTGTTGCATGTGGCGATGCCCGACGCTACCGTCGGGTTCTTGGACCCAATATTCGGCAATGTGCGTGTGTCCGATGAAGACGAGCGGAGCATCGGTCAGCGCGAATGCCTTACCGGCCGTACGCTTATCCAAGATGTATTCGAAGTAGTTCACCGGTGCGCCGTGCACCATCAAGAACTCCGGATAGCGAATCTCGTACGAGAGACCATTGAGCCAGGCGCGGCTCTCATCTGAGAGCACGCCTTGCGTCCACGCGATCGCTGCTCGCGCGGCATCGTTGAAATATTCAACGCCGAAGTTTTCGAGCGCGGCGAGGTCGTGATTCCCCAAAACGGCGTGCGTTACGCGCTCGCGCAAGAGCGCGATACATTCGTTAGG
>JBAUEZ010000233.1:0-7692 GCA_049678885.1 Candidatus Aquilonibacter sp.
CGACGCTGGCTCCACGATACGACGATCGCATCCGTGCGCTTATTCCAAAGTATCGAGCCGCGCTCATTTGGCTCTCGCAGCCGCCGCAAATAGCCGATATGCTCGCCTCCGATGCTCCGGCGGCGAATCGCCTCTTGGCCGACGCCAAGGCACTCTTGCTAGGCGAGATGCTCGTCGGCGGACTGCCGGCTGCGCACGATGCCGGAGAGCGCATGCTGGCTGCAGGCCTCGCAAAGCAGTCCCCGGAGGGCTACTTCACTGAAAGCGGGGGCGGCGATACCGGCTACAACTCGGTATCCTGTCTGCGAGTCGCGGAGATGGCGCTTTTCGTCGACGATGCGCGGTTGTTGCCGGCGCTGCAGCGGGGACTTTCATGGGAACTTGCTCGCGTCGACCAGAGCGGCCAGGTGAGCGACACCGGCAACACGCGCACTGGTGCGGGCAAGGTCACTGGTACCGGAAAGGCTTATATCATCGACTATCCGTACCTCATTCGATCCTTTGCCGTCGCAGGCGCGCTGACGCAGAACGCCGCGTGGACGGACGCAGCAAACCGAATCTCTGCCTACCACACGCAGCACAAGTACGACAAGCCGTAGCGTTTAGAACGTTCGGGAATCGGGCTCACCGGTCTCCGGCGGCCATGAAACGGGCGGTGGCGCGAACGGGAGCGCCTTCGGCGAACGGTAAACGAAGAGCGTGAACTCCCAGGGATAATAAGAATGTCGAATCTCGCTGAAGCGTGAGAGTTCGCGCTGCGCGAAATCGAAAATTGCACTCGGATCCTGGTAGTACCCAAGCTCACGCTTCCAGTCGACGTAGCTTGTCAAGAAGTTGCTTGCGTATCCCCTGTGCGCGATGCCGAACGCCGCGCGACTCATCGTCTTTACGAATTCGAACCAAGATGCATCGTCGTTGGACATGCGCAGATTGAAGACGCCGGAGATGAGCACGTAATCGTATTGCTTGGACGGCGGGTTCGCGATGACGTCGCGCTGTTCGACGTCCACGCCCGGGTTGCGCGTCTTGGCTCGCTCGACCATCTCCGAGAGAATGTCGCTGCCGCTGTACCTCGCGAGCGGAAAGTACTCAGCCAAGAATTCGGAGAGGGTCGCGACGCCGCAGCCGATCTCATAGACCGTGAAGGGCTCGGTCTCGTGCGCGAAGACTTGCGCGATCGACGCAAAATTGCGTCTTGCTACGTCTTCGTCTCGCCACGAGCAGGCCCGCGCTGGATCTTCATGTTCGCCGAGCAACCGCCGGAAGTGGTCCTTGAGCGGCTCGAGATTCGTCATACCAAAACGCGGCTGCCGGTCTCGACCGGCCGTCCCTTCTCGCGCATCGATTCGGTGACTGCTTCGAGTATTTGCACCACTCGCAGTCCGGCGCGCCCGTCGACAACGGGGGGGACGCCATCCCGAATGCAATCGATCACGTTCTCAACTTCCGTCTTCAGCGCTTCCGCGGAGGGAAGCTTCGGCGCGAACATGTCGCCGTCGCGATATTCGACGAGCTTCTCATAAACGTCTTCGCTCGACTTGACGCGCACGCCGCGATCGTAGACGCGCACCTTCTCCTGAACGGTATGTTCGTCGTATACGACCATCTGTTGATCGCCGCACAGTAAGATCTGGCGGATCTTCACGGGCGCGAGCCAATTGACGTTGATGTGGGCGATGAACCCGTCGGGGTAGTAGAGCGTCACATAGGCCAGATCGGCAAGGTCACCATAGTGCGCGACCCCGGTACACGACACGCTCGTCGGCAACGTACCGTCGAGCAGGAAATCGAGTATCGAGAGGTCGTGCGGCACGAGGTCCCACACGACATCGACGTCGTGCTGAAAAATGCCGAGATTGATGCGCGTCGAGTCGTAGTAGAGCAGTCTGCCAAGATTCCCGGTTTGTTTGAGCTCTCGCATCTTGCGTACGGCGGGCGTAAAGACGAAGGTGTGATCGACGAACAAGCGCCGGCCGCATTTTTCTGCCATATCGACAAGGCGAGCCGCATCCGCGGCAGTTGGCGCGAGCGGCTTCTCGACCAAGACGTGCTTGCCGGCGCGCAACGCGGCTTCAGCCAGCGCGACGTGCGACGAAACTGGCGTCGCCACCGCAATGAGATCGATCTCCGGCATGGCAAGCATCGCCGTATAGTCGGTGGTTACGGAAATCGCTGGGTAGATGCGGCTGAGATTATCAAGCCGGTCTTGTCGTATATCGCATACCGCCTGAAGCTGTGCCTTGTCGGCCGGCAACGCCATGAAGTTACGAACGACGTTTGGCCCCCAGTAGCCGTACCCGACGACGCCGACGCCGGTAGGTCGATCGCTCATCGAAGAGCGTCCAGTAGAGCGTCCACGACGTACGTGACCTGCTCTCCGGTCATCTCCGGGAAGATCGGGAGCGAGAGCTCTTCGCGAGCGAGGCGCTCTGAAACCGGAAACGCGCCTTCAGTATATCCGAGCGCCCGATAGCCGGGTTGCAAGTGACACGGGATCGGGTAGTGGACGTTCGTTTCGATGCCGCGCGCGCCGAGACGCTCGCGAAGCCCGTCGCGATCCGGCACGAACACGGGATAAATATGATAGGCCGAGGCCGTGTCGGCAATCAGCGCCGGCCGCTCGAGTCCGTCGAGAGCGCGATCGTAGAGCGCGGCCACGCGCCGCCGTCCGTCCGTCCACGCTTGGAGATGGCGCGCCTTGATGTCGAGAATCGCGCCTTGCATCCCCTCAAGGCGGTAATTGAAGCCGAGCACGTCGTGACGATACTTCTCGCGGCTTCCGTGATTGCGCAGGACGCGACACGTCTCGTCAATATCGTCGCGATCCGTTACGACGCCGCCGCCCTCCCCGCACGCACCGAGATTCTTTCCCGGATAGAAACTGAACGTCACCGTGCCGGAGGAACCGATCTTCGTCCCTTTATACAGCGCGCCGTGAGCCTGCGACGCATCTTCGATCAACGCGAGTCCGTGCTTGCGCGCAACGCTCCGCAAGGCGTCCAGATCGCAAGGCTGGCCGAAGATGTGAACGGGCATAATCGCCTTGGTTCGCGGTGTGATCGCCGCCTCGACGGCACGGACGTCGATCGTGTAGCTCGGCGCGACGACATCCACCAGGACCGGGCGCGCGCCGGTGTACATAATGCCGGCGACCGTCGCGATAAAGGTATTAGCCTGG
The DNA here is from genome assembly GCA_049678885.1 of Candidatus Aquilonibacter sp. Taxonomy (GTDB): domain Bacteria; phylum Vulcanimicrobiota; class Vulcanimicrobiia; order Vulcanimicrobiales; family Vulcanimicrobiaceae; genus Aquilonibacter. The sequence continues at coordinate 3,179 of JBAUEZ010000233.1, forward strand.
GTGATGACCTCGTCGCCCGGCCCAACGCCGTGCGCCAGCAGAGCGACATGAACTGCCGCGGTACCGTTGTTGACGCCGACGCAATGTCGCGCTTCACAATACTCGGCGAAACGCCGTTCGAAGGCTTCGACACCGGGTCCGAGGACGAAAGCATTCCGATCGATGATCGCCGCCACCGCAGCCAGTATTTCATCCTTTAGCAGCGCATGCTGCGCGCTCAGGTCGAGATACGGAATGCGTTGGTCCGGTGGAACGATGGATTGAGTCATGGCCGGGCCTCCTGTTCGCCCATCCCGCGAGCGGGAACCTCCCAAAATTGATCGATCCTTACTTCGCGAGCGCGCGCTCGATCCTCGCGCGAAGTTCCTGCAGCGCCCGTTCCGGGAGCTCTACCCCAAGCGGTCTTCCAGCGACAGGCGCGTGAAAATCGGTCCCGCCCGTGACCAAGAGACCCCGCTCGGCCGCAAAGGACGCAAGGCGTTCCGAATCCGCCGCCGTGGCCGTTGGATGGAGTACCTCGATTCCGTCGACACCAAGCGCAACGAGTTCCACCAAGTGACGCTCTTCGCGTAAGCGCATAGGGTGCGCGACAACCGCAACGCCTCCCGATTCGTGGATCTGCGTCACCGCATCGCGCACGTTCAGGCGGTCGAGTGCAACGTAGCCCTCACCGTCGTCTGCAAGATAGCGATCGAATGCGTCCTGAACCGAGGTCACATAGCCGCGTTCGAGCAGAGCGCGCGCGAGGTGCGGTCGTCCGAGGCTCGAAGCCGCGCGCGCTTGCCGGCGCACGTCGTCGAGCGTCACGGCCAGGCCGAGCTGATTGCAGCGCTCAACCATGGCGTGCATGCGCTCCAACCGATTGTTGCGTTGTTGTATCAACGACGTCAACAGCGGCGAGCTCGCGTTATCTACACCGTACGCGAGAATATGAGCCGAATGTCCCGCATGGTGCGCGTCGACTTCGAGCCCGGAGATCGCCCGGCTTTGGAGGTCCTCCGGAACCGGATACGCATCGAGCGTGTCGTGGTCGCTCACGCAAAACGCATCCAGCTCGCGAGCGCGAATCTCAGCAAAGAGGCGTTCGGGACTCCAGGTGCCGTCCGAACACGTTGTGTGCAGGTGAAGATCGACGAGCATAAACTCCTTGTTAATCGCGCCTAAGCGATCGGCGCATCGCGGTTTTCGGGCGGCTCAATGATGTGCTTCTCGAACCTGGCGATGATCGTGCGCCACGCCAGATCGAGTTCTTCGACGCCGATCGCTCGAGAGACCGCGATAAAGACCGCACCGCCGATGCCGATTTGACCGAACAGGAACCAAGCTCGCGAGGCGAGCGTGGTCCCAATGTGCACGCCGAGCGCGTCTATCCAGTGGAGCGAGGCAAACATCGCGATCGATGCGATAACAACCTTGGCCATCGAAACGAACAGCTCACCCCAATCAATGCCGCGAACGAGCCGCGCGACGAGGCCAAGCAACAGCACTGCCTGCAAGGTTTGACTCAGACTGTTCGCAAGCAGCAAACCTCGAGCGCCGAGCGTGGGCAGCCAGAGCATCGAGAGCAGGACGTTGACCAGCACGGTAATGATCGATATCGCCACCGGGATCGCGGTCTCTTTGCAGGCGAAGCAGCATCGCGTCAACACGACGTTCGCCGCCAGCGCCACCAGGCCGATCGCGCCAAACGGCAGGAGGCCGGCGGTCAGGTCAGTGGCCGACGGGCCAAAGTTGCCCCGTTCAAACAGCGTCTGCACCATTGGATGTGCCAAAACAATGAGCGCGCACACCGAGGGGATCGTAATAAAGTTGACGAGCCTCAATCCCGTCACCGCGCTGCGGGCAACACCCTTGCGATTCTCGCGAGCGAACTGCGCCGCGAGCAACGGAAAGATCACCGTAGCGATCGCCGCCGCAAAGATCTGTTGCGGAAACCCAACCAGCTTTGTCACGTAGTTAATTCCGGCCATGTAGCCGGGCGCAAGTGTCGATGCAAAGAAACGGTCGAAAAACAATGCGAGCTGGCCGGCTGCGCTTCCGATCACGATCGGACCGAGAAGCACCCACATCTTCTTCAGGCCGGGGTGATGCAGGTCGAGCGTGAACCGGTATTTGCCGATCGCGAGAAACGCCGGCAGCTGAACCAGCATTTGCGCGACCAAGCCCCAAAACGTCCCGAAGACTAGGGCAAAGATCCCGTACTTTTCGTTAAACGCAACAACGCATGCGATGGTCACCACGTTTAGCGCGATACCCGTCAGTGCCGCCGAGCGGAAGCGGTGGTAGGCATTCAACATGGCCGAAAGCACGCCCGAGAGGCTAACCGCAATGATGCTGGGCATCAGCGTGCGCGTCATGTGAATGGCCACGCCCATCTGCGGGGCGGGGAAGCCGTGTGCGATGACCGGCACGTACAAGGGAGCAGCGAAGTACCCGATTACCGCCGCAATCGTAAGCACGATGGCGAGCGAGTTGACGATGGTGTTACCGAGCGTCCATGCGTCGTCCTCGTGGCCGTGCGTAATGTATTCGGAAAAGGTCGGAACGAGCGCGCTCACGAGCGCACCGTTGAAGACGCCGAAGAGAATCGTCGGAACTGTCGCCGCGGCGAGAAAGGTATCCATCTCCCACTGCGTCCCGTAGAACTTCGCGTTGACAACCTCTCGGAAGAATCCCAATAGCGTCGACGCAAAGGTAGCCCCCATCACGAAGAGTGTGGAGAGAGCAATCGACATGCGCCGATGGCGCGCTGGACGTGGGACTACGCGCAGCCGCTGATTAATGGGCACCGTCCCTACGCAGCACGGCCGGAATCGTCTTCACCACGATCGCGAGGTCGCCCAGCGGCGTCCACGTGTCGACGTAGTGATTGTCGAGCTGCATCCAATGTTCGAACGATACGTCGCTCCGCCCGTTGATCTGCCAGAGGCACGTCACGCCCTGCGGCACCTGCAGCCGACGGCGCGCAGATCCGTCATAGTGTTCTATTTCGCATGGCAATGCGGGACGCGGTCCGACAAGCGCCATATCACCGCGCAGCACGTTGACGAGGTTCGGCAGTTCGTCAATGCTCGTCCGCCGCAAAAAACTTCCGAGCGGGTGGAGGCGCGGGTCGTTGCGGATCTTGAATACCGGTCCGTCCACCTCGTTGAGATGCATCAATTGATCACGCAACTCATGCGCATCTTTGACCATGGTCCGCAGCTTGAGCATCTTAAAGCGCCGGCCATATTGCCCGACGCGGTCCTGCGCATAAATCGGCGACCCGCCGGTCACCAGGATGATCGCAATCGCGGCTATCACGATCAAGGGCGAGGCGAGGATTAACAGTACGACACCAAGTACGACGTCGACCGCGCGCTTGAGCGTCCACCACGATTGCGGAACTTCTCGCTCGCCGGTGCCTATCGCCGCCTGCACGCTAGTTGACCCCGAACGCGGCGAGCACGGTCTTCCCCACCGTGTCGAGCCCTTCGATCTCGCCTAACACCGCACCATTGTGGGGACCAAGGTGCACAAACGGAACGTATTCGCGCGTGTGATCGCTACCCGGCGCGGTTGGATCGCAGCCATGATCGGCGGTAAAGATTACCTGATCGCCAGGCCGCATCAAACGCTCCAAGCGCGGCAGCATCGAGTCGAGCGACTCCAGCGCATCCGCATAGCCGCGCACGTTGCGGCGATGACCATATTTCGAATCGAAGTCGTTGAGATTCGTGAAGATGAACCCATGGTCGACCCGTTCAAGCAGATCGAACGTTTTCTCCATCGCATCGCGATTGTCGCTCACCCGTACCGAGGACGCGATCCCGTGACCGCAATAGATGTCGCAGATCTTACCGACTGCGTGCACCCCGACGCCTGCCCCTGCTAAGCGATCGAGCACGCTCGGCGGCGGCTCGATCGCGTAATCGCGCCGGTTCGGCGTGCGCGTGAACGCCCCCGGCTCGCCCACAAACGGGCGGGCGATTACCCGGTTTACGTTGTTCGGTTCAATCAGCATCGCCCGTGCACGTTCGCACCAATCGTACAGCATCGATAGAGGGACCACCTCCTCGTGCGCGGCGACTTGAAATACCGAATCTGCCGACGTGTAGAGAATCGGCCGACCGGTCCGCATGTGCTCGACCCCCAAACGCTCGATAATTTCCGTTCCCGATGCGGTCTCATTTCCAAGTGGTACCTTGCCGGTGATCCGGGTGAATTCGTCGACGATCTCCGATGGAAAGCCCTCAGGATAGGTGGGAAAAGGCACGACCGTTATGATACCTGCCATCTCCCAATGCCCGGTAATGGTGTCCTTTCCGCGACTCCGCTCGCGCAAACGACCGACGCGCGCTGCCGGGCCGGTTGTTGCCGATACACCCTCGAGCTTCGTTATATGGCCCAAACCCAGACGTTCAAACGACGGCAACGCTAAGCCCCCGACGCGGCGCGCGACATTCCCCAAAGTGTTTGCACCACTCTGGTCTCCGTATTGTTCAAAGTCGGGGAGCGCACCCACGCCTCCGGAA
>JBAUEZ010000234.1:0-10871 GCA_049678885.1 Candidatus Aquilonibacter sp.
GTAGCACTCGCCGCCACCGACGATGAAGAAGCGGACGCTAGAACCGGCGTATGCGCGGATCAAGCGCTCGTACTCTCGCCGTCCGTAGAACTCGCCCCGAGTCTTGGGAATGTAGAACAGCACCGTAAAAACTTTCGGGAGCGGTATGACCTGTGCGGCCGCGAGGCGCGGCGGCAACGGAGCGAGTGACGCCTCGATTCCGAGCGCACGCAACTCGTCGATTGTCCACTCGGCTTCGGCAAGATTGAGCACGCGGCGGCTGCGGCACCAGCGGCGCAGGCCGGGGTTATTGCGCAAGGCAACGATGTCGCTGCCGACCCAGTGAATGACCCGCGGCTTCCCGAGAAGTCGCGCAAAGAGATGCAGCCACCGATCGCCAATCGGCAAGCCGATCGAGTACCAGACGTCGCAAGTGGCAAGTGAGGTCATCGAGCTTGCGACCTCGAGACGCCCGTGTAAACGCAGCGGGTCGGCGAGCCAACCGTTCGGGCTTAGCGTCAGTTCGTGCACGACCTGTGCGGTGAAGAGTTCGAGCCCGGAGATCGCAACGTGACGACGTTCGTGGAGACGAGCAGGCCGCTGCGTACTGGCGCCATCGAGAAGTGCGGCAAATTGCGCCGCGAGCGGCGCACGCTGAAACGTCTGCGCGACGTACTCGTAGCCGCAGCGATTGAGATCGAGTGTGCCCGCGGTGTGCACGCGTTCGAGTGAGCGCAGCAGTGCAACCGCGTCCGCGGTGTCACTCGCGTAATGAACGCCGGGGAAATCGTAGTTCCAAATGACGTGCCGCCCACGCGCGAGCGCCTCGAGCACGAGCATCGACTTGCCGTCGTGCTTGGGCAAACGCAAGAGCACGGTCGATGCATCGATGCGGGCCGGCATATCGTCGACGTGGCCGAGGAATCGGACGTTACGCGGCGCGGCGCCATTCGGCCCGCCACGCCCAACGACGGTGAACGGAACCTCAGGAAATTCACTGGCGATCTCGTATATCGTGCGCTCTCCGTAGAAGGCCCGGCGCGGCTCCGGCAGATACGTAAGCACGCTGAAACGCTCCGGAAGTGGTGCGAGCTGCGCAGCGGGTTCGATCGCGGTTACGGGCACGTACTCGGCGGCAATGCCGAGCTCCCGCAACTCGTCGACGAGCCATGGACCATCGCTTACGTTGATGAAGCCGTAATTCTTAATCACCTCGAGCAGGTGTGGATTGCTCTCGGCCGCGATCACATCGGTTCCCGCCCAAATCACAATGACGGGAATGCTGCGGCGTCGAGCGATCTCGGCGAGCGCGGCGTTGGGTCCCGGACCGCCGAAGGAGATAATCGCGTCGACCTGACACGCGTCGATCAGACTCAGCGCCGTCTGGATGCGGCGGGCGCTGCGGTACTGCAAGCGCCAATGGGGTGCATGCTCGTTGATGAGTCTCGCCAGAAACTTGCCGTAGTAATCGAAGCCTACGACGAGGGCGCGTCGCTGTCGGATCATCGCTCCGCGACCAGTTCATTAAGCGCAGCCGGTGAGAGCGGCCCAACGAAGATTTGCACGACGATACCGTCGCGCACCAGGACGGTTTCGGGGATGATTCTCGCACCCAATAAGGCGTTGGTACGCTTGCCGTCGTCAATGAGGATCGGGTAGCGCAAATCGTAGCGCGCGATGAACGAGCGTACTGATTCGATCGAATCGCCTTGGTCGATGCCAACGATGCGGATGCCTTGCGCGCGCAGGCGTGGTGCCGCCGTTGAGAGCATCGGCATCTCCATCGCGCACGGTACGCACCAGGTTGCAAAGACGTTGTACAACGTCGTGCCCGCTTGCGGCCGTACGGTCGCCGGCGCGCCGGAGAGGTCGATAAGTGAAATGACGGGCAGCGGCTTGCCCGGCACCGCTGGATGCTGGCGGAACGCATGCCGCATGCCGTAGGCGGCCGCGAGCACGATGACCAGGATTGCAAGAAGCGCGCCTGCGCGGCGCAACGCGGCGCGATGCATGAGCATGTTCTACTCGTACCATCGCGCAAAGCTCGCTTGACTGCCCCTGATTTCCCGCGAGCAGCTAGTCTTTTCGCCGTTGCCGCCCCCGGCCGTAGCGGCTTTAGTAGTAGTCATGGTTGTACGGCTGGGCGCGCTACTAGCGCTCGTTGCAGCTTTGGCTGCATGCGGGGGAGGCGGGGGTTCCGGCTCGGGATCGTCGGGCTCGAGCGCGCTTCCTGCGGCACCGCAGGCAAGCGCTACGATGTCTATCGCCGGTACGATGGTGCTGGGCGGTGCAGCGCTCGCAAACGCCACGGTGGCGTTTACCTGTGGTTGCTCCGCGCAGGCCGGTGAGACGACAACGGCTGCCAACGGAGCTTACACGATCGGTGCCGTTGCCACCGCGATTCCGGCATCGCCAAATCCAACCTATACGATGGTACCCGGACGTAACTACATGGTCATCGCCTATGCGTCGAGCGGCACGCAGACCTGGACGATGGAGTTTCTCGGCAACACGCAGGCAACGAACCTGAATCTCTCGTCATCGCCCACCAACCTTGCGGACAATATCCCGGACACGGCGGCCACCGCGGCTTCGCTCTACATCTTTTACGAGTCGCAGAACGACAGCGATCAGTCCTTCGATCTCTGGAATTTTAATGCCATCAACGCTTGGGCGCAAAAGCTGCGAAGCGGTGCGAGTCTCTCCGCGCATGAGACACAGCTGCTTGCCAACGTTACATCGAGCCAAAGCGCGGGCGAGAGCCTTTATCCGACAATTCCCGTCTGGAACCCTCAATCCGGCGCGACCGCGAACGCAAGCATACTTGCCGATCTGCAGGCGATTCACAGCGACGGCACCGCGGTCGATTCCGCCTTGCCGACGCCGTGTCCGGCGGCGGGCGCGTGTACAGGAGGCCCTACGCCATGATCGGACCGCTGCGCGCAATGGTGCTCGCGGTAGCCGCGGGGTGCGCGACGCTGGCAGCGACCGCGCTCCCCGCGCAGGTGATTCATCCGGGTGACCAAGTTAGCATCCAAGTGTACGGCCAGCAGTCGCTTTCACAAACGGTAACGGTGATGCAAGACGGGACGATCGAATATACGTTGATCGGCCGCTTGCAGATCGGCGGTCAAACGATCGACGCGGCAACCACCCAAGTACGCACGAAGCTCGCAGAGTACGTCCGCAATCCATTTGTGAGCATCGCGATCACGCAATTCGCGCAACCCGACGTGCTCGTGCTCGGTGACGTGAAGAATCCCGGCAAGTACCAACTGCGCTCCGATGCGCGCGTGAGCGACGCGATTGCCGCGGCTGGCGGCCTGGCCGAGGTCAACGGCGAACTGCCGGACGCGCGCGTTTCCGACACGCAGGGCGACATCTCGCACGTTTCACTTCAGCAGCTGCTGCACGACGGGGACGTCGGCTTAGACCGCTCCCTTGCGGAGGGCGACGTCGTTTACGTGCCGGGGCCGACGCTCATCAAAGTCACCGTGAACGGCGCCGTGGACCATCCCGGCGTGATCGAGATCCCTGAGGGCGACAAAGTATCGATGGCGATCGCGCAAGCGGGGAACAGCAATAGCGCCAACTCGGATCTGAACAACGTGAAAGTAATTCGTCAAACGCCCGATGGGAAAACGCAGGAGTACAGCGTTAATCTCTATCAGGCGCTCGACCACGGCGACAGCACGGCCGACATCGCGCTGCAGAAGAACGACGAAGTCTACGTGCCGCAAATGAAGTCAAAATCGAATGGTCAAGTGCTAACCGGCACGGGTATCCTCTATATTCTTAGTCGTTTGCTCATCCCATAAAGGTTGCGAATGCACGCAGTGACCTCCACGACGCCGGCGTCATTGCCGGGCAGCACCGAGCCAACAATCTCCGACCGTCAACACGAGCTTGCGTCGCTGTGGCGCACGATCGTTCGCCGTCGCGCCACTGTATTGCAAATTTTCATCGGCTTTGTCGTGCTGGTTCTCGTCGGCACTCTCGTATGGCCAAAGCAATACACCACGACGATCAAACTGATCGCCGGCAATGAAAATGGTCCCGGCGCCCCTTCCGACTCGGCGCAGACCGGGCTGCCGGTTCTCAACGCGCTTGTACTCGAGAGCGGTGTACAAACGGCCGAAACCTACGCCGAACTTTTCGTCGAAGATCCCGTGCTGACGCGCGTGGTCAGCGATTTGCAGTTAGGTGTGGGTCCGCACGAGCTGCTCAGCCACGTAACCGTCGCACCGGTTACCAACACGAACATTCTCGGCATCTCGGTAACTTGGAAGAACGCCGCTACATCGGCTGCCATCGCGAACGCGTTCGGCGAGGCGATCGTCGCGCGCCAGCGCGATCTCGTTTCGAGCCAAGCTAATGCAGCGCTCGTAGATCTGGCGCAAGAGTTACCCCCAGCGCAGACGGCAATGGATCAGGCACAAAATCGTTTAACCGCCTTCGAGACCCAGCATCGTCTGGCGAACATCGACGAGCAGACTCAAGCCACGATCACCAATATGGCAGCTTTGGACGCGAAGCTCCAGCAAGCCCAAGGCGACGAGCAGCAAGCGCAGGCGCAACTCAGCTCCGAGGACGTGCAGATGAGCAGCGTTCCGGCCACCATCACGGGGACGACGAACATCTCTGAAAATCCCGTCGTCAGCAATCTGGAAACACAGCTGACGCAAGTCAACGTCCAGCTCGAACAGGCCGAGCAGCAGTACACCGATCGGCACCCGCAAGTAATCGCGCTCAAGCAGCAGAAGGCGCAGCTCGAAAGCGACATCGCCAAGCAGCAGGCAAACGTCGTTGCCGGCAAGAGCGTGGTGCCCAATCCGGTCTACGAACAATTGGCGCAGCAGGCGTCGCAAGCCCGCTCGCTCGTCGCGTCGGACGATGCGCAGATTGCCGAGCTCCGTAACCAGCTTCATGAGACGCAACCGGAGCTGTCGCAGCTTCCGGGACAGGCCGCAGAGCTGGCCGATCTGCAGCGGCGTGCGAAATCTGCGCAAGACGTCTATGCGGCGCTAGCGCAGAAGTACGTCGATGCGCGCGTTGCATCGGAGACGGCGATCTCAGACGTAACGATAACCCAGCCCGCCAATGCATCGCAGGCCACCGTGCGCCCAAGCCTTGTGCTCAACTTCCTGATCTCACTCGTGCTTGGACTCGTCCTCGGAATCACAGGTGCGCTTGTTCTCGATTACCTCGACAACTCAATCCGCGACGAGCGCGAGGTGGAAGAGGAGCTGGCGATTCCGCAACTCGGTTCGGTGCCGTTCGTGCAGCTACGTGGAGGCACGCCGCTGCTACCGTGGGTCAAAGCGCTTGCGCTCGATGCGTTCTTACAGCTGGTTACGAACATCAAGTATGCGGTCGGCGAACCCTTGCGCTCGCTCACGGTAACGAGCCCCGAGCAAGGCGACGGCAAGTCGACCGTTGCGCTCAACGTTGCGCTCGCGCTCAACGAGCTCGAGGGGCCGGTGCTGCTCGTGGACGGCGATCTCCGGCGTCCCTCGCTGCATGCAAAACTCCACCTGATCAATGAGCGCGGCCTTTCGGATGTCCTGGTGGGTGCGTGTGCCCTTGGGGATGCGGTACAGACCCACAAGCGTACCGGGCTCGCGGTCTTGACCAGCGGTACAGCAACACCGAACCCGATCAAGTTGCTCGAGTCTGCTCGCTTCGACGACCTGCTCGACGAGCTGTACGCGCGATATAAGGTTGTCGTATTTGACGGCGCGGCGCTGACCAACAATCTCGACTCGGCGGTGCTCGCACGCCGCACCACCGGCACGGTGCTGGTCGTTTCGCAGGGATCGAGTGACCTGCGTGCCGCGAGCCACGCGCTCAAGCGGCTGTCGCGAATGGGCGCACGCAACGTGCTCGGATTCGTGATGAATCGTGTCGACCCGCGCCGCTCCGATTACGCTCCCTACGGTGAGGATCTCCCGCGCCTCCTGGCCGATGATGCGCCAATCGTGGTCTCCCGGTAGCGGAGAACGAGCCGGCTCGGCGATGCGCGCACGCGCGATCGTGCACGTCGTCGAGCCGCAGGACCTTTTTGTGCCTACGCTGATCGACGTTTTCATCGAGGCCGGCCTGGGCGTCGATCGCGTCGACGACGACATCCATCCGCAAGTCTTGCTGGAAGAGCAGCCGAACGTGCTGTTTATCGATACCGACTATCTCGCCGACCCCTTGCGCGCGGTGCGCCTCGCGCACGTGCTCGTGCCAGGCGCGACAATTTTCGTTTATGGCGCCTTAACCGGAAGCGGCGCACGCGAAGCATTTATTGCGGCGGGCGCATCGACCGTACTGGCAAAGAGCGCGGAACGCGCCTCGGTCGTCGAGGCACTGCAGAGCGTGCGTTCGGTCTAGCCTGCGCCGAGGGCTCCCCGGCGGACGCGCGGAACTACCTGCGCTCGCATGGCCAGCCCCGAACAATCGACGCAGCTCCCGAAAAACTACGATCCCAAGGCGGTTGAACCGCGCCTTTACGACTTCTGGGAGCGCAGCGGATTCTTTCACGAGGATCCCGATCCCGCGCGTCCGCCCTTCATAATTCCGATGCCGCCGCCGAACGTCACCGGCCGCGCGCATCTTGGTCATGGCTCAACCTATACGCCGCAGGACGTGCTGACGCGCTATCATCGCATGCTCGGCGATAATGCCGACTGGTTGCCGGGACTCGATCACGCCGCGATCGCAACCGAGGCGGTTCTGGTGCGCGAACTTGCAACGGAGGGCGTCTCGCGCGAGAGTCTTGGGCGCGAGGTCTTCGTCGAGCGCGCGTGGGAGTGGTCGCGCACGACCGGCGGGACGATCGAACAACAATTCCGTATGCTGGGGTTCGGGCCGGATTGGCAGCGCTCGCGTTTCACCATGGACGATGGGCTCTCGGCAGCGGTGCGTAAGGTCTTCGTCGCGCTCTATCGCGAGGGATTGATCTATCGCGGCAAGCGTTTGATCAACTGGGATCCCAAAGGGAAGACGACGGTCTCCGACGCGGAGATCGAGCACGTCGAACGCGACGCGACGCTCTGGCACATTCGCTATCCTTCGAAAGACGGTTCGTTTGCGATCGAGATTGCGACGACACGGCCCGAGACGATGCTCGGTGACGTCGCGGTCGCCGTGCATCCCGAGGATGAGCGCTATGCATCGCTGATCGGCAAACACGTGGTCTTGCCGTTGGTCGAACGGGAGATTCCGATCATCGCCGACACAGCCGTCGAACGCGGTTTTGGCACCGGCGCGGTCAAGGTAACGCCGGCGCACGACCCAACCGATTACGAGATCGGCCTACGTCACGGGCTGCCGATGCCGACGATCTTGGACGCGGAGGCACGCGTGACCGCCGCGGAGATCGGCGTCGGCCCGTATGCCGGCCTCGACCGTTACCAAGCCCGCCAACGCATCGTCTCCGATCTGCGCGCAAACGGCGCTCTTATAAAAGAAGAACCATATCGCCATTCGGTGGCGACGAGCGAGCGTTCAGGCGACGTCATCGAGCCGCTGCTTTCGCTGCAGTGGTTCGTGAAGATGAAGCCGCTCGCCGAGCCGGCGCTACAAGCCTATCGCGATGGCCGGCTGCGCTTCGTGCCCGAGCGCTACGGACGCACCTACGAGCTGTGGCTCGAGAACATCCGCGACTGGAACATCTCGCGCCAGCTCTGGTGGGGGCACCAGTTGCCGGTGTGGTACACGCCGGCGGGCGAGGTCGTCGTCGCGGAGACCGAAGAAGAAGCGCTGGAGATCGCGCGTATGCGCTACGACGGTCTGCCGCTGACGCGCGACCCCGACACGCTCGACACGTGGTTCTCGAGCGGCCTTTGGCCGTTCTCGATTCTGGGCTGGCCGGAAAAAACGCTCGAACTGCAATGCTGGTATCCGGCACAAGTCTTGATCACCGGCTGGGAGATCATCTTCTTGTGGGTTGCGCGGATGGTGATGCTGGGCATCCATTTTGCCGGTGGTATCCCCTTCCCGACCGTCTTCATCGCGCCGCTCGTCTTTGATGCGCAGGGACGTAAGATGTCGAAGTCGCTTGGCAACGCGATCGATCCGATGGATCTGGTCGAACGCTACGGCGCGGACGCATTCCGGATGGGCATTCTGCGGCAGATGCGCCTCGAGGGGCAAGAGATTCGCTTTCAAGAGTCGCGCTGTGAAGAAGCACGCAACTTCAACAACAAGATCTGGAACGCGACACGCTACATGCTGGCCTTGCCTGAGCCCTTGCCGCAAGCGATGACGTTGCCCAAACCCGTCGAGCTTACCATCGCCGATAAGTGGATCCTCACGCGGCTGCACGATACCATCGTCACCGTGAGCCAGTACTTCGATGCGTTCGATTTCGGCAATGCGGCCGATGTGATCTGGCGTTTCGTCTGGTACGAATTCTGCGATTGGTATCTCGAAGCAACGAAGGTCCCGGAGAACCAAACGACACGGGCGGCAGTGCTTTCGTTTGTCTGGAACAACGCGATGCGGGTGTTGCATCCGATTGCGCCGTTTATCAGCGAAGAGGTTTGGCTTGCGCTGCCGCACGACGGCGTGACGATCATGACCGCGACGTGGCCCGATCGCTTGGAAGTTCCGGTCGATCGCGATGCTGCCGCGGCGTTTGAACTTCACATGGCCGCAACCGAGCAGATTCGTCGCCTCAAATCGGAACTCGAGTTGCCGCTCGGCTCGAAGCCGGCGACAACATTGCCTGGCGACCTTGCATCGATTGCCAAGGTGTCGCATTACACGGAAGCGGCCGCCGGTGCGACGATTACCCTGGACCCGACGCTCGAGGGTGGCGTCAGCGCGATCGTGGTCGAAGCGCCGGTTTCGCTCTTGCTCGAACGCTACCGCAAAGACGCCGTGCGTCTGCGCAGCGAGGTCGAGCGCGGCGAGCGTAAACTTGGGAACGAGGCGTTCGTCGCCAAGGCCGCGCCCGATGTGGTTGCGAAGGAGCGAGAAAAGCTGGAAGGCTATCGGAACGAACTGGCCCGTGTGGAGGCCGCGCTGACGTCGATGGGAGAGACGGCTTGACGACCGCAATGCAAAAATCGCGCGTCCTGCTCGAGAGCGACGAGATCGCGCGTGTCATCGCGCGTCTCGCCCACCAAATCCTCGAGCCCGACGACGCGCAACGCGGCGTCGTCTTGATCGGTGTCCGCCGCGGCGGCGAGGCGCTTGCGCAGCGCTTGGCGAGTGAGGTCGAACGGATCAGCGGCAAGGCTCCCGCTCTCGGCTTCCTCAACATCAACCTCTATCGCGACGACCGCGTGACCCACGAGATGCCGGAGTCGCAGATCCCGGTCGACATCAACGACCGGCTCGTCGTCATCGCCGACGACGTCCTTTTCACCGGGCGCACGATTCGCGCCGCACTCGACGCCGTGACCGACCTCGGACGGCCGGCGGCGATTCGGCTCTGCGTTATGGTCGACCGCGGCCTACGCGAGCTTCCGATACAAGCTGACTTTGTCGGCCGTGTCATTCCTACCAGCCGTCGCGAGCACGTGAAGGTCGCGCTCGCTGCGACGGCAGCCCCGAGCGACGAGATCGCAATCCATGCGCACGCGACGTAGCCTGATCGACGTCGACGATCTCTCGGCTGACGAGATCGAATCTATTTTCGAACAGACGAGCGATTTCGAGGCGCGCGCGCCGGGACGATTGCTCGAAGGGATTGACGTAGTCAATCTCTTTTTTGAGCAGAGCACGCGCACGTTTACCTCGTTTAATTTGGCACAGATGCGTCTTGGTGCCAACGTGGTGAACCTCTCACCAAAGGATTTGAGCCTGGCGACCAAAGGCGAAACGATCGAAGATACGATGCTCACGCTCTCCGCGATGTCGATCGGCGTCGTCGTGGTGCGGCATCCCGAAGCGGGCTTTCCCGCGCGGGTTGCTATAGCGTTCGATGGACACGTCATTAACGCCGGCGATGGATCGCACGCGCATCCAACGCAAGCGTTGCTCGATCTTTTTACGCTGCGCGACGAGTTCGGGTCGCTCGAGGGACGCAACGTGGCTATCGTCGGTGACGTCGCGCATTCGCGCGTGGCGCATTCGACGATCCGCGGCCTCGCCCGTCTCGGCGCGCATGCTGTGTTGGTTGGGCCGGAGGCATTTCTCGGTGCGAGCGATGCGGTCACCGGTGCGACGATCGAACGCAACCTCGATACCGCCCTCGCCGACGCGGATGCGGTGATCTTGCTGCGCATCCAGCGCGAACGTTTTGCTAAGATGCCGATGGACGACCGCGAGTACATCGCCGGCTATCAGTTGAACGCGCAACGTCTGGAGCGGTTGCGCAAACACGCGATCGTGATGCATCCGGGCCCGTACAACCGCGGCATGGAGCTTGATGACACGGTCTTAGAATTTACGGGTTGGCGTTATGCGCGACAGGTACACCACGGCGTGTATATCCGCATGGCGGTGCTCGACTTATTGGTGAACGGCGCGCGCGAACCCGTTCGGTGATGCTTATTCGCGAAGGGCGTGTGGTCGATCCATCGCAAGGACTCGACGCAATGCGCGACGTGCGCATTCGCGACGGCCTCATTGCTGAGATCGGGGAGCACCTGCAGCCTGAGGCGGGCGAGGATAGCCTCGACGCAAAGGGCGCTGTCGTCGCACCCGGCTTCATCGACATGCACGTGCATCTGCGCGAACCGGGCTTTGCGGACAAGGAGACGATCGCGACCGGCACGCAGGCCGCGCTGCAGGGCGGATTTACGGCGGTTGCAGCGATGCCGAACACGCAGCCTCCGCTGGATACGCCCGAGGTGCTTGCGCAGCTTGCCGCGATCGTCGCTCGCGATGCGCGCTGCGGCGTCTTCGCGATAGCTGCTATCACGCGCGCACGTGCCGGCGCGCTGCCCGTCGAC
>JBAUEZ010000235.1:0-20931 GCA_049678885.1 Candidatus Aquilonibacter sp.
GCGTCGTGCTGAGGGCGCCGTCCGCGCCACGGACGCGGAACGCGCCGTCGCCAACGATGGCGAAATCGTATGGACGGCCGGTGTGGCGGAAGGCGCCGTGATCCTGAGTCGCAACCCGCGCGATCTCGACGCCCCTTGCGGTCAGCCTGCCGCGCGCGAGCGCGGCGTGGAAGCCGTCACTCGAGACGTTGGCGAGGTTCTCGGTTGCAATGTCGAGCCGAGTCCGCGCCGCGACCATGGCGCTCGATGCCCACGCGATTCCGTCCATGCGCGCATGGTAGACGCCGACTGTGGCCGAATCGTGAACGCCGTATGGCAACGCTGTGGTCGCGCCTCGGCATCGCGCTCGTCCTCATCCTTGGCGCCGCCTGCGCGCCGCAGCCGACGGCGCAGGAGCAAATCGACGCCCAGGAAACGGCGGCGCTCGCGCCGCTCAAGAAGGCCTATCCGGATATCGTGGTCGCGTTCAACATGAAGGGCGCGACGCAACTCGACATCGCAATCGACGCGAACGGCTACATCTCAATCGGAGACAACGACACCGATAAATTCAAGGCCGTCATTACACGTGATTGGCGGACCGCATGGAGTGCGGCGCACCCGCACGAGCATGCACTGCTCACCGTGCGGCTGGTCGACTTCATGGGTCGAACCTGGGTGACCGAACACGTGCAAGCCTAGCAAAGCTCTACATCACGACGACGCACCCCGAGGTTACGAGTCCGCCGCCGAAGCCCATGATCAAGACGCGCTGCCCAGGCTGCACGCGCCCGTCGCGCATCGCCGGCACGAGCGCGAGCGGAATCGTCACCGCCGACGTGTTGCCGAATTCGACCATCGAGATCAGCGTGCGGTCGATCGGAAAACCGATGCGCTTGTCGAGCGCTTCGATCATGCGCAAGTTGGCGCTGTGCGGCACGAACCAGTCGATCTGATCGAGTGTCAGATGCGCGCGCGCCAAGATGCGTTCGATATCGGCGGGAATCGTCTCGAGGACCCAACGGTAGACCTCGCGTCCGTTTTGACGCAAGAGGCGTGACGCGTCGATCTGCCCGTTGATCTCGCTGCGCAGGCCCGTGCGATAGAGAAACCGGCCGCCGCTTCCATCGGAGCCATGGCTCATTCCAAAGATCTGCGGCCGCGCGCTGCGCTCGATCAGCGCGACACCGGCCCCATCACCAAACAACACGGCGGTTGCGCGGTCGGTATAGTCGACGCTGCGAGTCAGGGCGTCCGCGGCGATCGTCAAGACCCGGTCGCACTCGCCGCTCGCAATCAATCCGCACGCAAGATTGATCCCGTACGCGAACCCGGCGCAGGCCGTCGCGATGTCGAGCGCGCCGACCGTATTCGGCAGGCCGTAGTGGGTCTGCAACATCGCGGCGACGCTCGGATACGAATAATCGGGCGTCGTCGTATTCACGATCAGATAGTCGACGTCGCGTAAGTGCAGGCTCGGATTGTTCGCGAGCAGATCGTCGATTGCGCCGATCGCGAGGTGACTCGTGTATTCGCCCTCACTCACTACGTGACGCGTGCGAATGCCGGTGCGCTGCACGATCCACTCGTCGGTCGTGTCGAACATTTTCTCGAAATCCGCGTTCGCGAGCACCCGTTGCGGCGCGTACATGCCGACCGCGCCGATGCGTGCCGGCGCGCTCACGAGCCGAGTGCTCACTGCAACTGCGCAAGCACGGCGTCGGTGAAGCTCGCCGTCGAGAGCGATGGAGCACCGGCGGCGACGTCGGCCGTGCGTTTGCCCGACGCATAGACCGCTTCCACGGCGCGCTCGATACGCGTCGCATTCGCATCGTCGTCGAGACTGTGACGCAGGAGCAAAGCGACGGATAGAATCGCAGCCGTCGGGTTCGCAATGCCTTTGCCGACGATGTCGGGCGCGGTACCGCCGACCGGCTCGTACATGCCGAACTGTTTACCGGGCGTTCCAGCGGCACCGAGGCTTGCGCTCGGGAGCGTGCCGATCGAGCCCGTGACGATCCCCGCTTCGTCGGAGAGAATGTCGCCAAAGGTGTTCTCGGTCACAATCACATCGAATGAGGCCGGACGGCGCACGAGTTGCATCGCCGCGTTGTCTACCAGCAAATGCTGCACCGCGACGTCGGGATACTCGGCCGCCATGCGCAGCGCAATGCGCCGCCACAGCCGCGAGGTGTCGAGCACGTTCTCTTTGTCGACCGAGGTCAGATGTTTGCGCCGCGTGCGCGCAAGCTCGAAGCCGGTGCGCAAGATACGCTCGATCTCCGGCGCGCGATAGATCATCGTATCGACCGCGACCTCGACGCCGTCTTCGACGCGCGTCTCTCGCGCGCCGAAGTAGAGCCCGCCGGTAAGCTCGCGTACGACGACGAGGTCGAGCCCGCGCACGAGTTCGGGACGCAGCGAGGAAGCGTCCTCGAGCCCCGAAAAGACGCGCACCGGCCGCAGGTTCGCATAGAGCGCAAAGATGCTGCGCAAGGCGAAGAGCGCCGCCTCCGGGCGCTGAGCCATCGGCGCGCCGTCGTATTTCGGGAGCCCGACAGCGCCGAAGAGGATCGCGTCGCTGCTCGCCGCGAGTTCGCGCGTTGCATCCGGTAACGGCGGCAGCCCGAGTTCGAGCGCAGCGCCGCCAATCGGTGCTTCGACACACTCGACGTCGGAGCGAACCCGCGCGAGCACGCGTACGGCCTCATGGATGATCTCGGGGTCGATCCCGTCGCCGCCCAGAACCGCTATGCTCGGCACGATGGCGCCGCTAAAAAACTTCGATCCGCGTCGTGTCGGTGGTCGTCGTGGTCGTGCTCGCGGGTTGCGAATCTGCTTGTTGGGCGAGTTGCTGTTGTTGCAACAGATTGTGCGTGCCGTCGAGCAACGAGAGATGCGTGTGCAGCAAGCTGCGCAGTTCGCTCTTTGCCTTCTCGGCTGCCTCGATCGCGCGCTGGTGTTCGCGTCGCACTTCGCCGATCGCATCGTTGTAGGACGTAATCTCGCGTTCGGATGCCATGCGCGCTTGCTCGCGAATCAGATCGGCCTCTTTGTGTGCCGACGCCTTGACTTCGTCCGCCGTGCGCTGCGCGAGCACGAGCGTGTTGTGGAGTGACTCTTCCATCGCTTTGAAGTGGCTGATGCGCTCTTTGAGGTCGGCGATCTCGGCCTGGAGTGCGGCACGATGTTGCGCATCGTCCTCGAGCGTTTCAATCACTTCGTCGAGAAACTGATCGACCTCGGCGCGGTCGTAGCCTTGCAGCGCCTTTTTGAAAGTCTTGTGCTGGATGTCGACCGGCGTAACTTTTTCCATCAGGGCTCCCGCTCTAACCGCGTCCGGACATGAAGTCGAAGGTGGAATCCGCCATCATCGTGTCGCGTAACCCCGCCGCGTTGATCACGACGCCGGCGGGAACGATCAGATAGATCGCCTCGGCGAGCTTCTGCACTTTGCCGTCGATCGTGTAGGCAACCCCCGACGTAAAATCGACCACGCGCTGGAGCAGCGTGCGGTCGGCATTTTGCAAATTGACGATTACCACTTGGCGATTGCGCAGCGCGTCGCCGATCTCGACGACATCTTGAAAGCCGCGCGGCGAGAAGACGCTGACCTCGGTGCCGCCTCGGCGCCCCGCTTGCGAGAGGGGCACGACGCGAGGCGAGGCGGGAGGCTCGTCGTCGTAGAGTTCCTCGTCCTCGTCGCGGATCGAGAAGAACGACCCGATTTTGCTGAACATACTCATTTAGTGACGCTCCCCAAAAAGGGCGGTGCCTATCCGCACCATTGTCGAGCCGGCGCGCACGGCCTCGCGCCAGTCGCCCGACATGCCGATTGAAAGCGTACTTCCACCAATGGATGCCAACGTCTTGGCGGCGAGCGCAAACGCGGCCATGGTTTCGTCCGGGCGAGCATCGAGCGGCCCGATTGCCATCAGCCCATCCAGACGCAACCCCGGCTCTGCGGCTATCGCCGCGGCGAGCGCGCCGGCGTCGGCGGGCGGACATCCGAACCGCTCGGCCGGCGAGATGTTGAGCTGGAGCAAGACCGGCAGCACCCGTCCCGCACGTACCGCCGCCCGGCCGAGGGCGAGCGCCGCGTCCAGACGATCCACGCTCTGCACGACGTCAAACGCCGCGACAATCGCCTTGGCTTTGTTGGTTTGAACGTGGCCGATATAGTGCTTCTCGATCGTGATTCCGGCAAGCGCCGGATCGGCGAACTTCGCCACAGCCTCCTGCACGTAGTTTTCACCAACGGCCTCGAGCCCCGCGCGCGCGGCTTGCGCGATTGCCGCTGCCGGCTGTTTCTTGCTCACACCAACGATGCGCACGCTGCCGGGAGCGCGCCCGCATGCGCGCAACTCGTCGTCGATTTCCGCGCGCAGGCTGTTAAGCCGCTGCGCTATCGAGGGGTGTAGCATCCGTTCGGCGTCCGCGTTTATTGCAGTACCACAACCCGATGATGCCGATCGGAATCATCGGCAGGGCGTAGAGTTGTCCGCCGGTAATCGGACCGAGATGAAAGTCGGCGTAGCGCCAAATCTCCGCGACGCTGCGCGTAATTCCATACATCAAGATCCAGCTGAACCCAACCACGCCGTCGGGCGGCCGGCGCTTGTAGATGTAGAGTAGAATCGGCAGCGTCACGATGTCGAGTATCGCTTCGTAAAGCTGTGCGGGATGGCGCGGCTGCGGACCCCAGATCTCGAGGTCGCCAGGACGATTGGGAACCATGCACCACGGACGATCGGGATTGCAGATGTCGCCCCACAATTCGTCGTTGATGAAATTGACGATGCGCGTGAGCGTAATGCCGACCGGTAGCATCATCACGACTTCGTCGCCCAGCACGGTGTATTTCAGTTGGGGGTGCTTGCGAACGAAGAGCCAGATGGCAATGAGCACGCCGACCAACCCGCCGTGGAAGGCCATACCGCCCTGCCAGACTGCGATGATATTGAGCGGATTGCTCGTGTAGTAGGACAGGTCGTGCTTCGAAATGATGTCGTTGATGACGAAAAACGTCCGGCCGCCAACCAAGACGCCGATCAACGCGTAGAATAAGAAGTCTTGTATCTGCTCCCGCGTCAGTCCAAGACGCTTGCGCCCGGCGGGGCGGGCCATCCACAGGTAGACCGCTAGGAAGCCGATGAGGTAGGCGATCCCGTACCAGTGGATGCTGATGAATCCAAGGCGGATCGCTATGGGGTCGACATTTGTCGGATAGTTAAACCAATGCACTATCTCGAATACTCTCTACTATGACGTCAACCGCGCACATCTCGGTTGGTATCGCATTTCTAGCCGGGCTCGTTTCCTTTGTCTCGCCGTGCGTCCTCCCACTGATTCCGGCCTACCTCTCGCTGCTCACCGGCCGGAGCCTCGAGGAATTGCAGGGCCAGGAAAGCGGCGCAGCGTTGCGGACGCTTGCGATCGGCCACGCGATCGCGTTCGTTATCGGCTTTACGCTGGTCTTCGTGGCGCTCGGCCTTACGGCGAGTGCAATCGGCGGCGTCCTGAACGCCAACCGCGAATTGATCGCGCAGATCGGCGGCGTGATCGTCGTGATCCTTGGCTTGCACATGATGGGTATGCTGCGGATTCCACTCGTGATGCGCGATACGCGCGTACACCTGCAACACGAGCGGCGCACCTATTGGACCTCGAGCTTGGTCGGTATCGCGTTTGCGGCGGGATGGTCGCCCTGCATCGGACCGATTTTAGCGGGAATTCTGGCTATCGCGTCGCAGCAGCACAACGCCGAGGCGGCGCTGCTGCTCTTGGTCTACTCCCTGGGCTTGGCCGTACCGTTCCTGCTGACCGCGGTGGCGATCGGCGCGGTACTGCCGGTGTTAAACCGGATCAAACGTTTTCTGCCGGCGATCGAATTTACGGCCGGCCTCTTCTTAGTCGCAGTCGGACTGGTACTTGTCAATAATGCTTTCTACTCCGTTGCAGGGTGGTTCTATCAATTTGTCCCAACGCCGAGCCTTTAACGCAAGCCTGCTGATCGCGCTCACCGCAATTGTTGCGTTTGCGCTGGACCAGTGGTCGAAGAACTGGATTACGGCCAGAATCTTCTTTGATGCGCACTGCAGCCCGTGGTGCGGCCATAAGATTCTCATTCCAGGCTGGCTCGAACTCGCGCCGATCCCGAACACGCACGGCGCCTTCGGCATGTTCGGGAACAGCAAGCCTGTGCTGGTGGTTACGGCGCTGATCGTGCTCGTGATTTTTTGGTGGAGCTTCCGCGAGTCGGCAATGAACTCGCGGCTCGTCTGCGTTGCCTTCGGCCTGATTGTCGGCGGCGCGCTCGGCAACATCATCGACCGCCTGCACTACGGCTACGTCATCGACTTCATCGACTTCTATCGCTTTCCGCAGATTTGGCGCTTCACGTTCAACGTGGGCGACTCGTGCATCACGATCGGCGTCATACTGCTGCTGATCTCCAGTGTCATCCGAACACGTCGTCACGCCTGACGAAGCCGGAACGCGCGCCGACGTCTTGGTTGCGCGTCTCTCCGGCGCGGCGCGCTCGCTCGTCGCCGATGCGGTCAAGCGCGGCGCGGTACGCGTCAACGGTGGCGCCGTAAAGGCGAGCTATCCGCTCGAGAGCGACGACGTGCTTGCGTACGAGATCGTTGCGCGCAAGCCGCTCGAAGCCACGCCCGAAGCGATCGAGATTCCCATCGTGTACGAAGACGACGATCTGCTCGTGGTCGATAAGCCCGCCGGTATGGTGACGCATCCCGCACACGGCGCGACTAGCGGCACGCTGGTCAACGCGTTGCTCGCGCACATCGGCACGCTTCCCGGCGAACCGTTGCGGCCGGGGCTCGTGCACCGCCTCGACCGCGACACCTCGGGACTATTGGTCGTCGCCAAAACGCCGCAGGCGCTGTCAGCACTCGGGATCGCGATGAAAGCGCGTCGCATCACGCGCGAATATCTCGGCCTCGTGCACGGCGTTCCCGAACACGCGCGCGGCACAGTCGAGGGGCCGATCGGGCGCGATCCGCGCAACCGGTTGAAGTACGCTATCGTCTCCGACGGCAAGCCCGCGATCACGCATTACGAAGTGCGCGAAGCGTTTCCTAAAGCGGCGGAACTGTTGTTTCGCCTCGAGACCGGACGCACACACCAGATTCGCGTGCACATGGCGGCGATGGGCCACGCGATCGTCAACGATCCGGTCTACGGGCGCGAAGAGGCGCGCTTCGGCTTGCCCGGGCAGGCCTTGCACGCGTGGAAGTTGTCGTTCGCACATCCGCGCACCGAACGCGAACTCTTTTTCGAAGCCGATCCACCGCCGGAATACGTGCATGCGCGACATCTTCTCGCTACCCAGAACTGACGGCAGCGCGCGGCGCGGCACGCTGCGCCTGACGCATGGCATCGTCGAGACGCCGACCTTCATGCCGGTCGGCACGGCCGCCACGGTCAAGGCGCTGACGCCCGACGAGGTGCGCAGCGCGCACAGCCAGATCATCTTGGCGAACACCTATCACCTGTGGTTGCGACCGGGCTTGGAAACGATCGTTGAAGCGGGCGGGCTGCACAAATTCATGGCGTGGAATGGGCCCATCCTCACCGACTCGGGCGGCTTTCAAGTCTTCAGCCTGCAAGCACGGCGCAAACTCGACGACGACGGCGTAACCTTTCAATCGCACATCGACGGCAGCACGCACCGCTTCACGCCCGAAACGGTGATCGCGTTCGAAGAGGCACTTGGCGTCGACATCGCGATGGTGCTCGACGTCTGCGTGAAGTTGCCCGCGACGCGCGAGCAGCTCGAGGAATCGGTGCGCATGACGACCGCCTGGGCGCAACGCTCGCGTGCAGCTTGGAAGAGCGAGCAGACCCTCGTGTTTGCAATCATGCAGGGTGGCCTCGACCCCGAGCTGCGCGAGCGCAGCGCGCGCGAGATCGTCGCCCTCGATTTCCCTGGCTATGCAATCGGCGGGCTCTCGGTCGGCGAGACGCGCGACGAGATGTACGTGACGGCGCGCGAGTCCGCGGCACTCTTACCGGAGAATAAGCCGCGCTACTTGATGGGCGTCGGCACGGTACGCGACATCATCATGGCCGTGGACTGCGGCATCGACATGTTCGACTGCGTCTATCCGACGCGCTGCGGGCGCAACGCACGCGCCATGACGCGCAGCGGCGAGTACAACATCCGTAATGCCGCGTACACGCGCGATCATACTCCGGTCGATCCGGACTGCGATTGCTACGTCTGTACGACCTACACGCGCGCGTACCTCAGTCACCTTTTTCGCGCGAACGAGATGCTCGGTCCACGCCTGCTCTCGTACCACAACGTGTACGTACTCAACGATCTGATGCGCGGCGCACGTGAAGCAATTGAACGTGGCGGCTGGGCCGCTTACCGCGATCGCGTCCTAACGGGAGAACAGCAGCCTCAATGACGCGTAGTCTAGGCTCACTACCTTAAGGGCTTACCTCGCAATTGTTCGGTTTGCGAGCCACTATAGGTCGGCATCGCCGCCGCCCAGAACAGCCGGCCTGCGGGATACACCCGCAGAGGAGCATTTTTGAAGCGTCTTTCTTTTCTCATGTGCGGTATTTTTGTCGCGCTTTCGATGGGCATATCGCCTGCCGCATCGCCCCCGACGATCGACCGCATATGGTCGTGGAACATCGGCGCGACAACCGCCGGGCTCAGTATGAGCTTTCGGAACCAGGATCAAAACTCGCGCGTGTGGTTTGAATACTCGACGGACCGTAGCCTCTCGGGCGCGACGCGAGCCGGCGAAAAAGTCGTGTCCCCGGTTAGCGGCGGCGTGCAGGCGCACGCGACGCTGAGCGGCCTGCAACCCAACACCGTGTATTTCTTCCGTGGATTTGTTCGTAATTACGACGGCGAAATCCACAGCGGCATCGACTCCTTCCGCACGGCCGCCGGAGATTCACGACCGCCCGCGGTCGGTATCCAAAGCGCCCGTCAAACCGGAAGCTCGATCGAGTTCAGCTTCACCTGCGATAACAACGGTCCGGCCGCGACATGCGTGGCATTCTGGAGCACGTCGCCGGGCATGAGCGGCAAGCACGAACTCGTACGCAGCACCATTGCGGCCGGCCCGACCGGTTCAATGATGCACGCGACCTTTAGAAACTCGACGGTACCGGACGATACCCGCATCTACGTCCAAGCCGAGATCACGAGCCCCAACGGTACGGCGAAGACCGCCGTCCGCGACTTCCTCGTTCGCAACAAGCCGATCTAAAGGCTGCTCACGACCGCCGCGCACTCGGCACAGATTGACGGGTGCGCGGGGTCGGCACCAAGCGCGCGGAACTTCTTGCAGCGCTTACATTTCTCGCCGTGCGCCGGCAAGACAGCGAGCGCCACTTCGTCACCGTCGCCCTTACGCAAATCAAGCTGTGAAACCACAAGCGCATCGCGCAGATTGTCGCCCAGCGCGGCGAGCGCATCGTACTGCGCAGCCGGCACGGTGAGTTCCACGCGCGCCTCAAAGTCGCGAATCGGCGACGCACCAACCTGCGAACGCAGACCGCGCAAGAGATCCCACAATTCGATCTCTTCGGCCTTCGCCTTGGGTGCCGAACCGAACGACGTGTCGAAGATGCTCGTGGCGCCATCGCGCAGCGACGCCCGAAGCTCTTGCCACGCTTCTTCCGTCGTGAACGAAAGTATCGGCGCCACCGCGGTTAGCAGGCGCGTGAGCGCGTGGAGCAGCCCCGACTGCGCGCTGCGCCGGCGAGGGCTATTTGCCGCGAGCGAGTACAACGGGTCCTTGCACGCGTCGAAGTACAAGTTCGACATGGAGCTCTCGAACTCGACGATGCGCAAGTACGCATCGTGGATCGCGTCGCTCTCGTAGAGCGCTTTGACCTCGGCGACGAACGTATCCGTGACTGCGCATGCCAGACGATCGAGCGGCTCGAGCTGCTCGCGCGGCAACACATTCACACGGTCCAGGTCGAAAAGATTACCGAGCATGAAGCGGATGCGGTTGCGAATATTCCGATAGACGTTGCCGACTTGGTCGACCACGTTCGGTCCGAAGCGCACGTCGTCGACGAACTCGACCGAGGTCGCCCACAGGCGCAGCACGTCCGCGCCCCACTTGTCCATCGCCGCAGCAGCATCGATGCCGGTGCCACGCGATTTCGACATCGGGCGTCCCTGCTCGTCGTTGACCCAGCCATTCTTCACCACGCGCTTGTACGGCGCGCCGCCCTTAATGGCAACGCCGGTTAGCAACGAACTGCGGAACCAGCCACGGAATTGGTCGCCGCCTTCGAGGTACATGTCGCAGGGCCACGGCACGCCGTCGTGTCCGAGCACGGCCAGGTGCGTGACGCCGGATTCAAACCAGATGTCGACGATGTTCTGCTCTTTTCCGAACGTCGTGCCGCGGCAGTTCGGGCAGTGGAAGCCCCCCGGCAGATACGTCTCGACCGGATCGGTCCACCACGACCCGGCGCCCACTTCCGCAAAGCGTTTGGCGACGTTGCGTGCCACGTGCGGATCGAGAATCGACTCGTTGCACGATTTGCAGATAAGCGCAGGGATCGGCGTGCCCCAAATTCGCTGACGCGACACGCACCACTCGGGATGGGTCTCGATCATCTGGCGTTGGCGCGCGCGCCCCCACTCGGGCACGTACTCCACGCCATCGACCGCTTCGATTGCGCGCGCGCGCAACCGGTTCTGATCCATCGCGATGAACCACTGCGCGGTCGCACGGAAGATCACCGGATTGTGGCAACGCCAGCAGTGCGGGTACGAGTGTTCGTATTCTTCCGTGCGAAAGAGCGCGCCGCTCGCGCGCAGATCCTCGGTGATATGTTTGTTGGCCTTGAAGATGAACTCGCCCGCGTACGGGCCCGCCTCTTTGGTGAAATGGCCGGCGGCGTCGACCGGATTGAGGATCGGCAAGCCGTACTTCACGCCCGTATCAAAGTCGTCGGCGCCATGCCCCGGTGCGGTATGGACCGCGCCGGTGCCGGTCTCGAGATCGACGTAATCGGCCAGCACGACCAGCGAATCGCGATCCATGAACGGATGACGCACGCTCGTGCCGTCGAGCCGCTCGCCTGTAACGGTCGCGAGCAGTTTTGCATCCGCGAAGCGTTGGCCGAGCGCTTTGGGTGCGAGCGCGGTTGCGAGAATCAACAACTCATCGTCGAGGCGATAGAGGCCATACGTTGCGTCGCCGCGCAGGGCGATGGCGACATTCGCCGGCAACGTCCACGGCGTCGTCGTCCAGATGAGCAGGGACAGAGGAAGCGCTTCGCGCTTCCCTAGTCCCGTGGCGTTTTGGCCTTCGGCCAAATCCGCTCCGAACGCCGCCAAGATTTGTGCGCGCTGCTCGTCGCTCGCGGTGAAGCGTACGTACACCGAGGGCGAGATCTTCGGTTCGTATTCGATCTCGGCTTCAGCCAGGGCCGTTTCATCGTGCCAACACCACAGCGTCGCGCGCAGCCCTTTGTAGAGCTGCTTCTTCTCAGCCAGATCGGCGAGCGCATTGACGATCGTCGCTTCGAACAACGGATCGATCGTGCGATACGGACGGTCGTAATGGCCGAACGTGCCCATGCGCTGGCGCGTCTCGCCCTGACGCCCGACCCAAAAGAGCGCGCGCTCTTTACACTGGTCGCGCAACTCGAGCGGATCGACCGCGTGAAAGTCTTTGATGCCCAAGTACTTGAGCGTCTCGAGTTCGATCGGCAGCCCGTGCATGTCCCAGCCCGGAACGAAGTCGGCCCACTTGCCGTCGAGCAGCGCGATCTTCACGAACATGTCTTTGAGCACCATGTTCAGGAAGTGTCCCATGTGCAGCTCGCCGTTCGCATATGGCGGCCCGTCGTGCAGAATCCAGGGACCGTTCTTGCGATTGGCTTCGAGGCGACGGTCGTAGACACGCTGCTCTTTCCACCACGCGACCCGGTCCGGCTCGCGCTTGGGCAGCTCGGCCTTCATTGGAAAGGCGGTCTTAGGTAACAGTAAGGTATCGCGGTAATCGCGTTCGACGGTCTCGCTCATGGGTCGCGTAAGAGTTCGCTAAGCACGTCGAAATTTCGTGCTGCGGCGGCGCGAATCTCCTCGACCTTGTCGCGCAGGTCGGCGGCAAGGACGTCGCGCTGCGACATCAGTCGGTCGACGAGCGCATCAACCGCCCGATCCGAGGGTGCCGGCTTCCCCGGCGTCCAGAGCGGATCGAGCGGGTATCCGAGATCATCGCTGAGCGCGGCAACCTTCGGATCGTAGGGAATCGCCAAAAACGGCACCGCGAAACGCGCAGCAAGGATCAGGGCGTGCAGCCGCATGCCGATGACCACGCGTGCTCCGCGCAGAATCGCCGCCGCGCGCGCGAGCGAACACTCGGGCAGGAGCATCGGCGCGCTCTTGCACAGGCGAATGATGGCTGTCGAAACTTCGGCGTCGTTGATCCCGCCCAGCGGCAAGAATGCCACGCGCACGCCGTGCGTCTGCGCAAGGCGGTCGACGGCTCGCGCAATCGCATGCTGACCGTCCCGCAGGCTCGGCGTCTTGCGCACGCTTACGATCGCATACGGCTCGGCTCCCAGGCCTTCCGACGTGAGGTCGATCTCCTCCACCGGAAGATCGTAGAGAAAGACCGGATCCGCCGTCTGTTCGATCGGCGTCTGCGGCAACAACGATTGCAGCAATCGCAACGAACGGACATCGCGGACGGTGGCGCAATTCGTGCCGCGGCAGAAACTGCGCACCACGAAACGGCCGAGCAAGTCGAGCGGCCCCACCGACTGCGCGAAGATCATGGCCTTGCGGCGCTGGCGAATCGCCTCGCGCAGGATGCCCGCGTAGTACACAACGCTGCGCGCGCTCGTCGCGTTCTGCAAGAGTCCGCCGCCGCCGGAAAGCACGACATCGGCACGTCCGATCGCTTCGCGCACCTCACGCATGCTCCAGCGCGGCGTCGCATCCACGCGATAGGCGCGCGACGTTGCATCCGGTGTTGCGGAGAGCACGTCGATCGCGACCGCAGGGAATCGCGCGCGCATTTGCTCCACGATCACCTCCAGCAGCGCCTCGTCGCCGAGGTTACCGAACCCGTAGTAGCCCGAAAGCAATACACGCACGGCGATAGATCCAGATCGCGAGGGCGGCGATGATCGCACCGATGACCAAGCCGTAGAGGGTACGTTGCAGCGAGATCGCGATGGGCGTGTGCAGATGCGAGAACGTATCGAGCACGTCGCCGATACCGACCCCGATGCACAACGCGAGCAGCCATCCCACGACGCGACGATGCGCGCCCAGGAGCGCCGGCATGATCATCAATGCCGGAACGCCGATGAGAAACTCCTTGAAGCGCGGGCGCACGCTGAGCACGCCGGTCAGGAAGTGACGGAGCGCCAGTTCAAAATGCGACGGCGTAATGTCGCTGTCATTGCCGCTGCGCATGAGTAGCAGCACGCCCGCCGCAACAATGATGATCCCGGTGAAAAGTTGATAGACGCGCACCGGCGCACCGAAAATTTCCGACGGCCGATCCACGCCGGCGTTGAAGCGCTTGTCGAAAAGATACAACCCGAGCGCGATGAGCGGCGGAAGCGCGAGAATCAGGCGCACCCCCCGGAAACGCTCGACCTCCTCCATCGTTAGCGGCGAACTCATCACCCCGACGATGACGAGCGCACCGGCGAGCGTTACGCCGAGCGCCACCAGCGTCCAACCGAGGCTGCGGACGAGCTGATCCGTAAAGCGGGGCGCGGGTTCCTCGCTACACGCCTTGACGATCGAGAGAAACGCCGCAATCGCGAAGAGCAACGCACCTACGAGCGCAATGACCGAACGCGCAAAGATGTCGTGCTGCGCGAAAAGCCCCGCGAGATAGAGCAGGACCGTAAGCGCGTACGCCGTGTAGGCAAGCCACGGCCGATACCAACCGAAGAGTCCGAGCAAGAGCGCAAAGATCGATGGCACCGCAAACGCGGCAACGCCGACGAGGATGCGGTTGTTGCCGCGGTACTGCGGGATCGGCGTCGCCCGGCCAAGCTTGAAGCCGTGGGCCTTGAGTTGATCGGCGATCTGTTTGACCATCTCGACGTTGGTTGCTTCGATCGAAAGGTCGCCGTCCTGATGGCCCCATGGACGCAAATACACCACGCGCACGTTGCGCTCACGCACGCCGAGCACGTAGCGCCCAACCACGTCGTCGAGTGTAATCTTATCGAGCTCGGTCTTGGCGATCGCCTGCACGCGGACGGTCTGCCCTTCGATATCGCGCGCCAACGTTTCGCTGCCCTTTTGAATCTGGCTGTCGTCGTACGTCTCGATGTTGCCGAAGTTGAACTCGTCCGCCCCGTGCTGCTTTGCCGCCTGCGCGTTGTGCGCTTTGAACGCCGCCGCTGCATCGTCGAGGTGATCGGGGAATCCAAAAACCTGGTTGCGCAGGCCGAAGAAAATAACGGTCGAGACTTTACGGTCTTGGCGCAGGACGTCGTTGAAGGCGGTATCCATCTGCGGCTGCGCATAGCGCTCGTCGTTCTGGAAGCGCGGGATGACGAGCAATGCCAGGCGTTTGGCGAGCGCGATTTGATCCGCGGGAATGCCGAGCGCGTTTGCATTAAAGTAGTCGATCTGCGTGCGCACCTCGATTATCCACGGTTGCGTGGATCGCAAGACGCGCACGGTCTTGCGTTCGTAGTGGAGCACAAGTTGCGCGCGGAAGCGTGCGTATGTAGCCGGATCGGTGACGATGAGATAGACGGCGTCACGAGCGATGCGCTTCGAGCGCACGAGCGATTCGAGCAGCGGATCGGAGAGCGGCGAGAGTTCTGCCTGATTTATCAAGGCGGCCCCGGTCGTCGCATACGCACGACCGTCATCGCCGACGTTCGCGCCCAACTCCTCGGTCAAGGCGAGTGAGGTGAGGCCGGCGCGCCGCAGCGCGATCAAGAACGCTGCCGGGTTGTAATTGTATGAGCGCGCGAGCGCGAGGAAGTCGGTATAGTCCATCGCGATCTCGACCCGGCGTGTCTGGGACTCCGTGTGGACGCGGAAGACGGCTACGGCAAGCGACGCTAAGAGCGCAACGAGGAGTACAACGGCGGCATAGCGCGGTCGGATGTCAGGACGGATCACGGGGGAGGGGTGTTCGCGCTGCGTGCCGGTCTATCCCTGAAATACATAAAGGCTCGCGTAGCGAGCCTTTATGCCGTCGCGTATGCGGTTGCCCGCATACCGGGTGTGGGCGACGTCTGTGTTGTGTTACCACGGCAAAGCGCCCACGTCTCTAAATGCCGAGGCAGTGTAAACTGTGTTCCTACTCTACCAGACCCGGAACGTCCGCGAAAGCTATCCGGCGCATTTTTTACACCAGTCTGAGAGCCCGTTCAGCCGGGCCACCGAGGAGCCCGCTTGTCGATAAAAGCAGTGATTCCCTCTTGCGCGTCGGCGAGTTGGGCGTTTTGAATCATCACGCCCTTCGTGAAAGCGTATGCCTCGGGCTGGCTGAGGTCCAGCTGGCGGTAGAACGCGGCCTTCCCCAATCCGACGACCGTCCGGCTCGAGGCGGCGATCTTTGCCGCCAGCTCGAGCGTCGCGGCCCGCAGCCCGGTGGGCTCGATCACAGCATTTATTAAGCCCCACGCCAACGCTGTTGCGGCATCGATCGGTTCACCGGTTAGCAGCATCTCGAGTGCGCGCTTGCGCCCGATGTCGCGGCTTAGCGCAACCATCGGTGTACTGCAGAACAGACCAATGCGCACACCCGGTGTTGCAAAGCGCGCCTGGGTTGAGGCGATAGCGAGATCGCATGCAGCAACAAGTTGGCAACCCGCGGCGGTTGCAAGCGCGCCAACTTCCGCGATGACGGGCTGCGGAATGTTCTCGATCGTGTCCATCAGCGTGACGCACTGTGTAAAGATTTCTTCATACGCCGCCGCGCTTGCCCCGCGAAGTTCGCGCAAATCGTGCCCCGCGGAGAAGGCCGGCCCCTCGCCCGCAAGGACGATCGCGCGCACCGACCCGTCGCCACCTAACTCGCCGAGCGCTCCAGCAAGCTCGCGCATCATCGCGAGCGAGAGCGCGTTACGCTTCTCCGGCCGCCGCATCGTCACGATCGCCGTGCTGCCGTCACGCTCGTCACGCTCAACCGTAATATCTTTATAGACTTCAATCATCGCTTCACCTCGGTTTTACCGAGCGGCTTTAGGAGACGAGCGGCGCAGTGTGCAACGGCACATAAGCCGCTCGTCGACGCCAAGATGCGAAGGTAAAATGGGCGATGACGGGCTCGAACCGCCGACATCCTCCTTGTAAGGGAGGCGCTCTCCCAGCTGAGCTAATCGCCCGCAACCTGCGGCCCGCTTGGCGGCCCGGATGGATTGTTCTTCTACACGAAGGGGCACAATCTTCGCACAGTATGACACCAAACTTTCGCGCCGCGTTCAGCGGCGAACGCCGGAACGTTCCACTGGCCCGCAATGCGATCGCCGGCTTCGCGAGAATTTGCGGCTTCACGAACGAAGAGGTTGCGGATATTCGCGTTGCATCCGGCGAAGCGCTCAGCAACGCGGTCGAGCACGGGCGCACGCGTCGCTCGAGCGGCTTCTCGGTTCGTTGCTCGTTCGACGAAGAGCGGCTCACGATCGAGATCCGCGACAACGGCGACGGCTTTCTCCCCACCACCACGGCGCTTCCCCTCGACATCGATGAACAAGATCGCGGTTTCGGCATCTTGCTGATGCGCCGGCTGATGGACGGCGTGCAGTTCGAACGGAACGGCACGCTCGTCCGATTGACGCGAAGAAAAGTTAGCTAACTACTCCGGTTTTGTTGACGACGACGCCGTAGCGATCTTCTTATTCAAGAAGTCGAGCGCCGCGCGCAGTTGCGGATCCTTGGTCGGATCGCCGAAGCGCGAATCTTTGGGCTCGACCACGGCGACGTCCGGTTCGATTCCCTTCAGATTGATATCGCGATGGCTCGGCGTTAGGTAGTGCGCGGTCGTGATCTTAATTGCCGCGCCGTCGGCGAGCTGCGTGAGCGTCTGCATCACGCCTTTGCCGAAGGTGCGCGTGCCGATCAGCGACGCCACGCCGTCATCTTGGAGTGCACCAGCCGTAATTTCCGAAGCCGATGCCGTGAATTCGTTGACGAGCACGGTGGTCGGCACATCGATTTGCACCGCGTCATCGTCCGCGGTCACGGTCGTGTCGGGGCCCCCGCGCTCTTGCACGGTCAGAAGCGGTTTGCTTGCGATGAAGCGTTCGCTGATTTGTAGCGCCGATTCAACATAGCCGCCGCCATCGTTACGTAGATCGAAGACCAGCGCTTTCGCACCGGCAGCTTTGACGCGCGCGACCGCCGCGTCGAACTCCGCCGGCGTGCCCTGTCCGAAGGCGAGGACGTAGATGTAACCGATCGAGCCCGGCAACATCTTATAGACGACGGTCGGCGGCTCGAGTTCGCTGCGCGTGATTGCGACATCCGAAGGTTGTGCGCTCGCGCGCACGATCCCGAGGTGGACGGTCGTGCCGGCTTTGCCGCGCAGCATCTTGCTTGCGGCTTCGGTCGTGAAGCCTTTGGTCGATTGGCTATCGATCGTTGCGATCACGTCTCCCGGCAGCAGGCCGGCCTTCTCGGCCGGTGTACCCGGCACGACGTACGAGACGTCGATCAATCCCGACGTTTCGTCGGGTGAGATCAAGACGCCGATGCCGGAAATCTTTTCGGGATCGAGCGCATCTTTGAATTGCTTGTATTCATCCGGCGTCATGAACTGCGTGTAGCGATCTTCGACACCTTTCGCCATAGATGCGATCGCCGCGTACGCGTAATCGGTCGTCGAACCGTGCGCGCTCGCGGCAGCGTCAGCAATTGCATCGTCGAGCGCTTGCGTTGTCGAGAGCGAGTCCGCACCAGGGTGAATCGACGCAACGTCGATCTTTGCGCCATGTTTTTTCGCGTAGTCGATCAGACCCTCACGCGCTTTATCGAGGATCGTCTGCGGTTCGACGGGTCGATAGTACGTCGTCGTGAGCAGACGGTAGCTCTCGTTGACGTCTTGCGCGGTCGCCGTGGGCAGCGACGCCGAAGCGGCCGCCGGCAATACCGCGGCAAGTACGAGAGCACATACGCCCACTAGGGCGCGGAAGCGTGGGGCAGCTGACACAGTCATCTCCAGGGACGGGGTAGGGGGCTTAGTGTAAGGGTAATGGGTTCGATCTTATCTGAGAACGTGGTCCCACGCGACCCATGGTTCCATCTTTTGAAAGTCTTTTAACTTTGCACCACAGAGTATTCCCTGCAACTAGCCTGTGTTGAAGAAACCGGAATGAGCACGACCGAACTCGAGATCCGCGGCATGACCTGTGCCTCGTGCGCCGCCCACGTGGCGCACGCCCTGCGCGGCGTACCCGGCGTCGATGATGCCGCGGTGAACCTGGCGACCGAGCGAGCGACCGTACTCCACGGGGGCGCCCTAGATCCACGCGCGCTGATCGACGCTGTCGAAGCGGCCGGCTATGAAGCGAGCACCGAGCTAGATGAAGATCGGCTAGCGGCCGAACGGCGGGCCGGCGTCGAACGCCGCGGCCGGCTGCTGGTGCTCGCGGTGGTGCTCACGCTGCCCGCGCTCGCAATTGCGATGTTCGCGCCGGACTTTCCAGCAAAGCCATGGATCCTCGCGGCGCTCGCGACGCCGGTGTGGCTCATTGTCGGATGGGAATTCCACGCGGCGGCCCTCACAGCGCTGCGCTCGGGCACGGTGACGATGGACACGCTGATCTCGCTCGGATCGACAGCGGCGATCGCGCTCAGTTTCTACGACGCAGTGCGCGGCCAGGAGACGTATTTCGACACGGCAGCCGCGATCGTTACCCTGATCTACGCTGGAAAATATCTCGAGGCACGCGCTCGCGCGAAGAGTTCCGCCGCAATGCGCGCATTGCTCGAGCTGCGTCCGGCGATTGCGCACCGGCGCCGTGCCAACGGCAGCGTTGAAGAGATTCCGGCCGAGCTCGTGCGCGTCGACGACGTGCTCACCGTTGCGCCGGGCGAACGCGTTCCCGTCGACGGCGTCGTGCTTGAAGGACGCAGTGCGATCGATCGCTCGATGCTGACCGGCGAAGCGATGCCGCTCGATGTTGCGGCGGGATCGGCAGTCGAACAAGGCACGGTCAACGGTGATGGCGCGCTCGTGATGCGCGCAAGCGCAGTCGGTGCGGGCACACAACTGGCGCACATTATCGAGATCGTGCGCCGCGCCGCCGGATCGACACCGCCCGTGCAACGGCTCGCCGATCGCGTAGCCGCCGTCTTTGTGCCGGCGATCATCGCGATCGCGCTGGTAACGTTCGCGGCATGGATATTCATTGTACACCGCAGCATCAGCGATGCGCTCGTCGTTGCAGTCGCCGTTTTGGTCGTCGCTTGTCCGTGCGCGCTCGGGCTCGCGACGCCGACCGCGATCATCGCGGGCATCGGTACTGCCGCGCGGCGCGGCATTCTTTTCAAGGACTCCGATGCATTAGAACGCACCGCGTCGGTAACGACCGTGCTCTTCGACAAGACCGGCACGCTGACGCGCGGTACTCCCGCCGTTGTCGGCTCGAGCTCCGATGCTACGCTCGCGCTTGCAGCAGCGCTCGAAAGCGCATCGACGCACCCGCTCGCGCGCGCAATCGTGGCTGCTGCACGCGAACGCGGACTGCCGGCGGAAAGCGCAATGGATGTGACTGTCGAACGCGGCATCGGCATCCGCGGCCTCGTAGGCGGCCGCCCGATTACGATCCGAGGCGCTGAGGGCGGCGATGCGACGCGCGTCGACGTGTGCGAAAACGGCACGACGCTCGGCTTCATCGATATGCAAGATACCGTGCGGCCGGAGTCCGTGCAAGCCGTGCGACGTCTCCAAGCGCTCAACGTCGGTATCGCCTTGGTCAGCGGCGATGCGCAAGGACCAGTCCGCATGGCGGCAGCCGCCGCCGGCATCGATCGCTTCTATGCGCGTTCGTCGCCGCAAGCAAAAGCCGAGATCGTGCGAGAGCTGCAGGCGCGGGGTGAGCGCGTTGCCTTCGCCGGCGACGGTATCAACGACGCTCCCGCGCTCGCGCAAGCCGACGTCGGCCTTGCTATGGGCGCGGGAACGGCGGTCGCACTCGAAACAGCGGGCGCGGCATTGCTCTCGAACGACCCACGTGCCGTCCCCGATGCAATCGTGATCGCGCGCGACACGATGCGCACGGTTGCGCAGAACCTTTTCTGGGCCTTTGCGTACAACGTCGTGCTCGTGCCGCTGGCTGCATTCGGCATTGTGCGCCCTATCCTCGCCGCAGCAGCGATGGGCCTTTCGAGCCTCTTCGTCGTTGGAAATTCGTTACGTCTATCGCGTAGCGCGACGGTCGGCAAGCGAGAGCACGACGAGTCCCGTCACGATCAGCACCATTCCTAACGCCGAAAGCCTCGTCGGCACCTCACCGAGTTGTAGCCAGGCCGCAAGCACGCCGACGACCGGATTTGCCAGCGTGCCCATCCCCGCGTCGCGCGCGGGCAAGACATCGAGCACGAAGACCCACAGCACGTAGGCGAGCGCGCTTGCGAAGATAATGTTGTAGACGATGGCGAGCACGTAGGGCGCACTCCAGATCGTCGCATGCGCGGGCACGACGATCGCGACGACGAACAACACCGCACCACCAAAGAGCATCTGCCACATCGTCAGCCCGAAGACGTCGACGTGTGTGCGCCGTTGCAGGCGCTTCGTAAGAATGATGCCGATGGCCCAAAGTAACCCCGCGCTCACCGCGGCCCATTCCGCGAGTCCGACCGAGCGCAACGGCCCGACCATGCATGCGACACCGGCGAACGCAATCGCTATTGCAACCGCCTGCCACGCGCCGATGCGCTCGCCGAGCGCGGGCCAGGCGAGCAAACTCACCCACAGCGGCATCGTGTACGCG
>JBAUEZ010000236.1:0-7302 GCA_049678885.1 Candidatus Aquilonibacter sp.
AGAGCGTTGGTACGTCCACCGAGATCGACGAAAAGGTCGTCGGGACCATCAGCGGGTCGGGTGCAAGCGCGACCGATACGCTCGTCCTCGGCGCAGATCTCGGGCCGCTTACCTATCAAATGAACGCGAGCGAGGACGGCTCGCCGCTCAAGGACTCCGCCACGATCGCCAACACGACCGCGAACGTCATCGATGTGCACGGTAAGAACGCGTCGTTCGATCTGCTTGCAAACACGAAACACTTTGTCGTAGCTGACTTCGGATTGTTCGCGGGGCTCTTGCCGTTACCGGCGCAGATGCGCGCGTGGGACAATGCGCCCGTGCTCGTCGTGGTTCCGATGCTCGGCCGATCCGTGGCGCTTGCACCCGATATGGCAGCGAGCGCGAAGCGCCCGGCAAGTGTGCCGGCAAACGATGTTGCGCTGGTCTTCAGCGGCGAAGCGCCGTTTACGATTTGGTACGACCCGTCAACCTATGTGCCGGACGAAATCGACGTCACCGCCCAAGGCCTGACGGTTACAAGACAGCGCTAGCTATTTGTCATCCCGAGCGTAGCGAAGCGTATTTGTCATCCCGAGCGTAGCGGAGCGTAGTCGAGGGAAGCGTCACAACCTCGTGCCCGCGAAACCGCTCCTCCCGCCACATCGTGTGGCGCTCCTGCTACCGAGTTTTTGCGCCACTTCCAAAGGAATATCGCATCCTGCGAATGGCGCAAAAACTTCGAGTTTTCGCTTGGCACGAGGTAAGTGCCGCTTCCTCCTAACTATACGGCTCCGAAATTGAGGGAAGCTAAGTGCTAGACCAATCAGATCTCAAACTTCTCGAAGCCGCGCGCTTAATTATCCGCGCTCGATTCGAAGCAGGTCGACACCACGTAGGCGCTGGTTTGCGCACGACGACAGGCGCCGTCTTTTCGGCAGTTCATCTCGAAGCCAGCGTCGGTCGCGTCGCCGTTTGCGCTGAGGCGATTGCGCTGGGCATGGCTGTGGCTGCTGGAGGCGGCTCGATAGTAACCATCGTTGCCGTTGATCGCGACGGCAACGTGATAGCACCCTGCGGTATCTGCCGAGAAATGATTGGGGATTACTCTCCCGACGCCAGTGTCGTCATCGCCTGCGGCGAGCGACTGCGCCTCGCCTCCATCGGAGAGCTATTACCATTCAAAGGGAACGCTTCAGACTAAACGGGCTTGGGCGCTTCGACGATCCCTCGACTACGGCGCTTCGCGCCTACGCTCGGGATGACAAAGGCGTTAATATCCGTTGTCTTTGACGAATGACGGGGCCATGACGGCGTCGACCATCCCGTGGATCAACCGTTTGTCCGCGGGTGCAACCGTCGCAAGAATGCCGCCGAGCTCGACCGTGGTTTCGCTCGTCACGAAATAGTACGGACAGAGTCGCGCGCGTCCGTCGAAGGTCTTGATGTCGCCGGTCGTGCGATCCAGATAGGGCATGCGAATACGTTTGCCTTTATGGAAGCGCTGTAAGATGTACGGCGTCGTATCGAACGACCGCAGGCCGCCTTCCAGCGCCGCCATCCACTCGTCCTTGGTGAGATCGTTGGCGATCTTCACGCCGCGCGAACCCCACGCGAGTTCCGAGAATCCCGATGGCTTGACGACGTAGTCGCGTTCGCCTTTGCCGAGGTCGAGTAGCGCGTGCCAATCGTTGACCGGTAAGCCGTGCACCTCGAGACCGGCGATCACCGCCTGCGGCGGCAGCGGACGCGGGTCGAGGACCCAAGTGCGCGGGAAGAGCGTCATCAGGCGATCGTAGATCGCCGCGCCGTCTTTGCCCAACTCGGTTCGCCAGAGTGCCTTGAGCGCCGGATGCTGAAAGAGCGCGAACGAGAGTTTCTCTTCAAGTTGCGCCTTCGGCGGCGGGACCATCAACACGCGATTGTGCCGCGCGGCATAGAGCATCAACTCTTGCTTGGGCACATTGAGCAGATCGAACAGCTCGAAGTTGCGGTAGATCGCGTCGAGTTTCTCTTCGTGCCCATCTTCGAGGCGCACGAAGAGCGCCTGCTCCGTGAAGATCACGTCTTGCGGCGCGCAAACAAAAGCTTTCACGTCGCCGATGCGGTTGACCGCCTCTGCGAGCCAGCTGAGTTCAACGCGATAGTCTTTCGATTCTTCCGAGACGACGATTGCAACCGTCGGACGCGGCGTGCGGCTTGCGTACGCCAGCATCTTGCCGAATCCGCGCGGCATCCCGTCGACGCCGCCGATCGACTCGATACCGGCCTTGCAATACGCCTCGGTCATCGCACCGGTGAAACCCATGCCGCCCGGAACGCTGTCGAGCTCCGATGCGGTGAAGCCGTCGTCGGTCAATAGCAAGTCCGGGCGGATGACGCCCGGGATGTCTTGCCGGAAACGATTCTGGCGCGAGAGCCGCACGATATACTCCGGCTTGCCCTGATCGAGATATTCGGCGATGAACGCCGGGGCTGTGCCGCGCGCGCTGCGATTGTAGAGACTGTTGAGTGCGCGATAGAACGCGAGCAGGTCGCGCCCAATCTGTTCGATTTGGGCAACGGTCTTTTGCGACAATGCAAACGGCTCGGGACTTACGCGCCACGGTATGCGTTGACTGTCGTTGTCGGTCCGGAAGAGTCCGGGCGGAATCGCATCGTGGATGAACTGCGCTTGTTCGCGAGCCGTGAGATTCGGCACTTGGGCCGTACACGCCATAGTTAAAATTGCTCCCAGCATCGACAACCGTCGGGAATCTTGGACCTGCTAAACGCGATGTATCTGCGCCGCATACGTACCTCCCTAACGCCTCCCCGGGGCCGCCCGGTTGCGCTGCCGGGCCCCTTCCCCAGTAAGGCTATTGACGCCTAGGGGTATGCTGGGAATGGTGCCAATTCAACTCATCGCCCTCGATCTCGACGGCACGCTCCTCGATTCTTCGGAACATATTACCCGAGCCAACCGCGCGGCTATCAAACGGGCGCAGGCGCATGGCGTCCATGTCGTCCTCATCACTGGTCGCGGCGCCGACGCGCCACTCGCATTCGGGCGCGAGCTCGGCCTACGCGATCCGATCATCTGCGCGCACGGTGCGCTCACGAAAGAATGCCCGAGCGGTCGCGAGCTGCGCCACATTGCGATCCCACGCGAATATGCGACTGCGCTCATCGAATTCGCACACGAGCACAGCCTCGACACGGCGGTCTATACGGGCGAGCACTTCCACCGCCTCGCCGGCTCACCACGCTACATGGAAGATATGCGCGGTCCGCTGTGGGTCGACGTGCCGAACCTCATCGAACTTGCCGAACGTGATTCGACCTTCATCCGGTTCTTCGGTCGCGTGGCCGTCGACGCGATCACGCAACGCTTTGCCGGTATGCCGGTGCATTTCAAGTTTGAAACCTGGGGCGAATTCGAAGAGCTCGCGATCACGAGTGAAGAGGCGACCAAAGAGCGCGCGCTTTCCGAGGTCTGCCGCGACTTGGAGATCGACGCGAGCGACGTGCTTGCGATCGGCGATTCGCGCAACGACGTGCCGATGCTGCGCTGGGCCGGCGTCGGCGTCGCGATGGGCAACGCGCTGGCCGAGGTGATTGAGGCCGCGCCGTTCGTCACCGCGAGCAACGACGAAGACGGCGTCGCCCGCGCGATCGAGCGCTTCGTCACCGGGCCGCCGGAACGCCGCGAGCGCAGCGCATGACCTCTGGAGTGCCCTCGCCCGACTACGAGGCGCGCCTGCGCAAGATCTTGAGCGAACGGGACTGGCAGGGCCTGCGTGAATTCGCGCGTACCGACAATCAGGTCCCCGACGAAATCTACGCGAAGGATCAGCACTTCTGGGAAGTGATGGTGCACAAACTCATCTGCAACCGCATCGATATGCTTAGCGAGCATGAGCAGGCACGAGCCTGGCTCACCGAACGTGGCTATACCACCGACATCGGTGGTTTCTAGCAGTTGCGACCGTGGTAGTTCGCGTGCGCGCTTTTGCGCGGATGCGTGAGTTGCTGGACGAGAGTGCGTTCGACCTCGAGCTCCCCGACGGCGCGACGCTGGTCGACGTTTGGGAGGCTTTGCGCGCGCGCAATCGCAAAGTCGATAGCCTAGCCTCGGTAACGCGCCTCGCGCGCAACGGTCGCGTGGCGGCGCTGCTAGATGAGCGCGTTGCCGACGGGGACGAGATCGCGCTGCTGCCGCCGGTCGGCGGAGGATGAAGCACTAATGTCGCTCTTCGCGATCGTCCACGATCCGATCGATCCGCGCGCGCTCGAAGCGGCCGTGTGGTCGCAGAGTTGCGGCGGCGTCTCGATGTTCTTAGGCGTGGTGCGCGACACCGCGCACGATGGGCGCGGTGTGACGGGACTTTCCTATGAGGCGCACGAGGCGATGGCGCTTGCGGAGTTTGCCACGATCGCGCACGAGGTCGCGGAGCGCTTTCCCGGCGTGCGCCTTGGGATCATCCACCGCATCGGCGAGTTACAACTTGGTGAGATCGCCGTCGCCGTCTGTGCCGCAGCGCCGCACCGCGCGCAAGCGTTTCAGGCGTGCCGTTACGCAATCGACGAGCTGAAATCACGCGCTCCGATTTGGAAGAAGGAGCGCTACACCGACGGCACGGGCGACTGGATCGCGAACGAATGTTGACGTGCCGCTCGACTTAATCCGCGTCGGCGCGCGGAATAACGAGGTGGCGGTGCTCGTGTATGAGCCGCGCGGGCCGCGCAACGTGACGATCGTCGCGGGTCACGGCTATTCGTCGAGCAAGCAGAACCTCGATCTGCTCTGTGCTTTTCTGCAAAGTCACGGCTTCCGCGTGTTCAGCCTCGACTTTCCCGGGCACAAGCTCGGTGCGAGCGGCGGTGAACTGCGCGGCATGGATGACTGCGTCGACGCAATGTCGTCGGTAGTTGAAGCTGCACGTGCAGCGAGCGACGCTCCGCTCTACACGCTCGGGCACAGCATGGGCGCGATCACCGCACTGTTTGTGGCTGCGAACGACGCATCGATTGCGGGCAGCGTTGCGATTGCGACCGGCTACGGCCGGCCGACCGCGTTTTCGGTGTTGCGCGGCACGACCGATTTTCGCTCGTCGTACGTCGTCGGCGTTGACTTGCCGACGCTCTTCGAAGGCGTCGATACGTCGTTCGATCGTCTGCTGCCGAAGCTCGCGGGCCGGCCGGTGCTCTACGTTGCTGCGTCTCGCGATGCGATGGTTGCGCCGGCAAGCGTCCGGGAGCTCTACGACCGGGCGCCCGAGCCCAAGACCTTTGCGCTGGTCGAAAGCGATCATACCTACGCGGGCGAACATGCACGGGGTGACGTGTTGCAATGGCTAAATCACCGGCACCCCCGCGCCTGAGCCTCGCTGGGCGCCCCGAACTCCGACGCTATAGCCGCCACCTCCTCATTCCCGAAGTTGGGCTGGCCGGTCAGGAGCGCTTGGCCGCCGCGCGCGTGTTGGTGATTGGCGCGGGTGGGCTTGGTTCGCCGGTGCTGCAATATCTCGCTGCCGCCGGTGTCGGCCGCATCGGTATCGTCGACGACGATGTGGTTGACGAAACGAATCTGCAACGTCAAACGATCTTCACAACGCGCGACATCGGCAACGGTAAGGCGATGGTCGCCGCCGGACATCTACGCGCGCTCAATCCGCAGATTGCAATCGACGCGATTCCACGCCGCTTCGAAACGAGCAATGCGCGCGACCTCGTGCGCCTCTACGACGTCGTGGTCGATTGCACCGATCGCTTCTCGACGCGCTACTTGATCAATGACGCGTGCGTGCTCGAAGGCAAACCCGACGTCTATGCGTCGATCTTTCGTTTCGATGGGCAGGTCAGCGTCTTCGGCGCGGCCGGCGGTCCGTGTTATCGCTGTCTGTACCCGGATGCGCCGCCGCCCGGCTCGGTTCCGACCTGCGCGGAAGGCGGCGTGCTCGGCGTGCTCGCGGGGCTCGTCGGTACGTGGCAAGCGAACGAAGTGCTCAAACTCGTGCTCGGCATCGGTGAACCGCTGGTTGGACGGTTATTGCTCATCGAGAGTTTGGGCGCGCACGTGCGCGAGGTGCGTTTCGAGCGCGATCCGCGTTGCGCGATCTGCGGCACGCGACCAGCGATCGCCGAGGCGGTCGAGCACGACCTCGACGATGTGCGGGATGCAAGCGACCTCGAACCAAGTGAATTGGACGACGCGCTTACCGGCGCCATATTGCTCGACGTGCGCGAGCCGCATGAGGCAGCGCTCGGACTGATCGAGGGCGCGCTGCACATTCCGGTCTCCGAGCTTGAAGCGCGCCTCCACGAATTGGATAGTGCGCGTGCGTACGTGGTCGCTTGCCGCGTCGGGGCGAAATCGCTTTGGGCGGTGCAACGCTTGCGCGACGCGGGCTTTACGAGGGTGCGGCATTTGCACGGCGGTCTGCTTGGGTACGCTGCACTCCACGATGCGTTCGCATTCTTTTAACCACACCGGGATCGAGCTGCCGGTCATCGGCCAGGGAACCTGGGACATGCCCGAGCACGGCGCGCGACGGACGGAAGCGATTCGTGCGATTCGGCGCGGCATTGAACTCGGCATGACTCATCTTGATACGGCGGAGATGTACGGTGCGGGCGAGGTCGAGCGCTTGCTGGGTGAAGCCATCGCCGGCGTGCCGCGCGACGCGATCTTCGTCGCGAGCAAAGTGCTGCCGAGCAACGCCACATATAAAGGAACAATCGATGCCTGCGAGCGGAGCTTGCGCACTCTGGGCCTCGAGTACCTCGATCTGTACATGCTGCACTGGCCAAGCAACGTGCCGCTGCACGAGACGATGCGTGCCCTCGGCGATCTCGTGCATGCCGGCAAGACGCGCTTCGTAGGCGTCAGCAATTTCGACCTCGACGAGATGCTCGAGGCGCGTGAGCTGCTCGACGAGATTCCGCTGGCGTGCAACCAGGTGCTCTATCACGTGCGCGAACGCAGCATCGAACACCGGCTGATCCCGGCTGCGCAAGCCGCGAACATTGCAATCGTCGCCTACACGCCGTTTGGACGCGGAAAGTTCCCGGGCGCGACGAGCAACGGCGGCGCCGTCCTTGCCCGCGTCGCGCAAAAACACGGTGCGACAGTGCGGCAAGTGATTCTCGCGTTTCTCACCCGAGAGCCCAACCTGTTCGCGATTCCCAAGGCGTCGACCGTCGCGCACGTCGAGGAGAACGCGGGGGCCGGCGATCTGCAGTTGGATGCGACCGACATCGCGGCGATCGATGCGGCGTTTCCGATGGGGCGCGAGGGACCGCTGGCGACCTTGTGAGCGCCCAGACCGCGTCGATCAAGGC
>JBAUEZ010000237.1:0-2735 GCA_049678885.1 Candidatus Aquilonibacter sp.
ATTGTCATCAAAACCATCTCGCTTTTACGCCGGTGACGCACCTCTCCGAAATGCCGTTCCGCCACCCTCTCGAAGTCCAACTCGTCGGCGCCGTTTAAAGAATTTAATGTGACCCGAGCTGCATAGCCGGGTCGCCGTCCGTCGCCCGAATCGTGCGGTGATAGATTATCCGCACTGGTACCGAATCGTTGCCGCTCTGCAGCTTACCGTCGATCGTAAGCGTCGCATCGAGCGCCAAGAGCAGCGCACCGGTTTGCGCGTAGTACGCCGTGCCATCCATATGCATGGTGCCTGAAAGCAGCGCGTCGGGATGCTCGGGGAGCGTACCCGTCATCGGCCCGTCGGCCTTAAACCGCACGCCAACGCACGGATGCCCCTGCACTTTGCCGCGCGGCGCCGAACGAAGATAGCCCGAAAGGCGCGATCCGCCGAGCGGCGAGGCCGCTTCGAACGGCACCATGCCGCGCAGCCGCTCCAAATCGCGCATTGTCACCGCGTCGAGCTGCACGGCGAACGGTT
This sequence comes from Candidatus Aquilonibacter sp., assembly GCA_049678885.1. Classification (GTDB taxonomy): domain Bacteria; phylum Vulcanimicrobiota; class Vulcanimicrobiia; order Vulcanimicrobiales; family Vulcanimicrobiaceae; genus Aquilonibacter. The sequence continues at coordinate 520 of JBAUEZ010000237.1, forward strand.
GGTTGAGAATGGTGAGAAAATCGGGATCGTCGTCGCCGCGGTCTTCGAATGTGCCGTCGTGCAAGAGTTCTTGCACGAAGCGCCCATGCACGGTGGCTTTGCCGCTCTCATCGAGGCGCGTGTAGTTGACATCGGCGACGTAGCGGTGGCCCTGGCTATCGGATGCGATGCCCAGGCGCTCTACCCCGCGGTAGGTGATGTGCGTAGCCTCGACTGTCCTACCGACGCGGTACGTGTCTTCTCCGGCGACGCCGTAGAGTTGGTCGGCGAGCGCGCAGAGGGTCAATGCGGGGATCAGCGCGGCTGCGATGACGGCGACCCGAAGCGGGAATTGCATCTCCTACCTTTTACAGTATCATCGGCATCAAGAGCGGTTCGGTTCATAGCCGATCGCATCCAAATACACGAGCGTGCAAAACGCTTGCACAAGCGGCAAGAGAAGCAGAACCGAGACGGCGTTTGCCCAGAACAACGACGCCGGGACGTGACGTGCTGCGAGGACGTTCTGCACCATGATGGTCAGCAATTCGGGTAACAGTGCCGCCATCATAAAGACGATAAGCGCACGTGCAAACGCGACTCCTCGCCAGGTAATGGCCATGCTGGCGCCCAGCGATCGCGGCACGAGGAGCCACCACGGCTCGGCATCATCAACGACGGTTGCGTATACGTCGGCGAAGATGAGCGACACGGCAACGATAATCACGCCCGCGCCAAGCAGTTTATCGAAGACGTCGGTGGCGCTAATCGATTGGAACCCGATCGCCGTGATCAGTTGCACCAAAAGTCCAATGATTAGCACCGCCCACGAGCGCTCCAGCACGCGCGACCACGTGGCTCCAACTGAGAGATCGCCGCGCACGTCGGCATACGTAAATGCCGTTACGATCGCAACGAAGAACGGCTCGATGATGACGCTTGCGACGTATTCTGCGAGCGGAGCCTTCGGATGCCAGTTGAAAACGATCAGCGCTTCGGCGGCGATCACCACCACAGCGGTGAGCGCGTAGAGCACGGCGTGACGCGTGAGTGAACGAAAGCTCCGGCCGAAAAGGACGAAGAGCGACGTGTGGGGCGTTGGTGAAGAATCTACGGCTGCAGCTCGAAGGTGGCTCGGCTGCGCTTACGGTTGAGGAAGAATCGCACGCACACCGAGCCTTCACACATGACGACGGCGTCGCCGTCTGCGAAATGACGGCCATCGACGTCGACCGTAAAGTCGCCCGCAGCCAATCCCGCAAGCGTGCGGACCATGCTGCGCTGGAATTTATCATGTGGCGCGCGCTCGCCGATCACTTCGCGCACCGCAAGCGCCAGCAGTTCGCGGACGCGCAGTGGTGTTGCCAGCGCAAACGCCGCTGAGCCGGCGGTGCTCACGGCGTGGAGATCGAGCGGGACGCGAACGCGAATCACAACGCTATCTTTTGGCGCCTCTTCGAGGAGCCGCCTGCCGCGAGGGAGTACGTTGTATTCGATGCCTCCCTTTGGGAACGTGCCGGCGCAGACGCTGGTCGATGCCGTGGAGAAGCACGTCGCGCGCTTGGATGACGCCACGCTGGCGGACGTCCTGTCCGGCGGTGTGTCTGCCATGCCGAACGACGCGCGTAGCGCGCTCGTTGCGTCAATATTCGACGCATTTCGCGACCGCGGCGAGTCGTCGGAAGACGCTGCCGAGGGTGCGAACGCTTCGCTCGATCGTCTCGAACATGGCGATGCCCTAGCGGTTGCGGCACTCATAGAATACGCCCGCGCAAATCCAGGTTTGCTTAAGGAAGCGCTAACGCTGTATGCCGAAGGACACGCGACGCAGCTCGAGGGATTGCCTGCGCCGCTCGTCGATGGCATCGCCGGCGCGCTCTAGCGATCGTTAAGCGTTGAGCGACTATCCGCGCCGCCGCCGGCTCGAACCCGAACCGCCCAAGCGCGGTGGCATCCCGATCATCCCCTTGATGATTCTTGTCGTCTTGTGCGGCTTGGCACTCGGCGGTCTGCTCACCAAATTCCTTGGCACCGGCGGTGCGAAGGCGCCGACATCAGCACCGAGTTTCACGCCGCTGCCTGAAGCGACGGCAACCTTTACCTCGGCGGAATCGCTTCCGCCATCGCCATCGCCGACGCCATCACACAGGCCGGCCAAATCCTCACCGAGCGCATCGCCATCACGCTCGCCCGGCGCGAGCGCATCACCGAGCGCGTCTCCGCGCGCGACGGTTTCC
>JBAUEZ010000238.1:0-33072 GCA_049678885.1 Candidatus Aquilonibacter sp.
TGAAATCATCGACGACGTTCATCGTACGAAGCGTTCTCCCGGCGACAAGCCGATCATGCATGAAGTCGATCGACCATCGCTCATTCGGACGAGTGACCGGCGGAACGACATTGCCGCGAATATAGCGCACCTTGCGCTTCTTGCGCGGCCGCACTTGCAGCGCGCATTCACGATAGGTTCGCAACAGACGATGCTCTCCAACGCTCATCCCCTCACGCCGCAACAGGATCTGCAATCGGCGCCAACCGAAGCGCGGTCGCTCGGCCGCCAACTCTCGAAGGCGCGCCGTGAACGGCTCATCGATCCGCGCTTTGAGGCGATAGTGCATATTGCTACGCGGACAATTCACCAAACGGCAGGCGTGGCGTTGAGAAAGGCCTTCGTGCTGCAATGCCCTCACCGCGTCTTTTCGCTGCGAGGGCCCCAGCCGTTTTTTGAGACGAGACTTTTCATGGCGTCGATCTCAAGGGCTTGCCGCGCGATAATTCGTTGCATCTGTGCGTTCTCGGCTTCGAGTTGCTTGAGCCGAACGAGATCGCTCGTTTCGAGGCCTGAGTATTTGTCTTTCCAGAGTCGAATCGTGTTCGCGTGAATCCCATGCTTGCGGCCAAGCTCCGTTGCCGGCGTACCGCCATCGAGCTCTTTGAGGATCGCCACGATCTGCGCCTCGGTGAAGCGACTTTTCTTCAAGAGCGAGTCTCCTTAACTGGGCTCTACGCCCGGAAACTCGCAACTCCCGCTGGCCCGAAATCGGCCCTACACGTCAACCGGAAGTAGATCGGCAAGCCGGAAAACGGAAGGTCAAACTGCAGTGTGCGGCCCGTGAGGCACACCGGCACCTTTGGAATGTCGCCATACGACGGCAGCTTTGGGCTCGTGGCTCGCGAACCAACGGTAAAATAAACGATTGTCGATGGCTTGGTCGCCATTGCATCGTATTGGGGCTGCTCGTTCACATACACATTCGTGTTCTGCCCTCCGGGTTTGATCGTTCCGGGAACGAATATGTAGTGCGCAGCTATGCGACGCTTCGCGAGCAGCTCGTACAACGTGCCGAGGAGCATTCCATATGTTTCCGCGCCGATCGGGAGATTATCACCGATCACCGCACCGACGGCGACCTTCGGCGTACTCCCATATCCTGCGGCGACGGCCTGGGCCGCGCAAGCGTACTGCGTGCTCGCGGCGATGGTTGTCTCAAAGCACGCGGAGTCGCCGAGGTCCGAGCCGAAGAGCGCCTGCGTCGTCGACGCGACGCGCGCTCGGCCATCGGGCAACTCCTCTGGCTGAATCAGGGCCGGTGATTTCAGGAACGCATTCATAGTCGAGGCTTTGGCCTCTGCACTCGCGGAAAGATCCGCCGTCCGAAGTAACAGTGCGCGGTTGGACAGTTCGGTTATCGCAGCGCGCGCATCGGGAATTCCGTGGCCATAGCGGCTGCCATCCTCCGGTACCAGGAAAATAAGTGGAGTTGCACCCGGCTGCACCGTCACGCTCCAGATTGACCCCGCTTTCGCATGGCTCAAGTCAACATCCGGAATCGCAAACGTTGGTGGATGCTGCAGGTAATCGTTGTACATGTTCGCTACGACGAGATGCCACCGGGGCGAACGGCTAAACTGCACGCCCTTCGGGAATGAGATCTCAATCACGTCGCCAGCATCGAGATAGGGGACTTGTGCCGCCTTCAGAGTGCTACCCGCGCGCGCGATCTGGACGTTAACGCTTGCGCCCAGAATGTCGAAAGCTGATTGGGACTTTGATGGTAGCCCCGTGGCAGCGAGAAGCAGCGAGCAGGCGAGAAATGCGACAATGGAATGCTTCATATCAACAGAAACGTTTCACGTCGGCACTTTGTTCGCGAAAGCAAACGAGCCGCGGCGAACGCGAGACGCCTCCCGCGCACGCTGCGATCACCCCGACAGCCATCGAAAAGCGGTTTCGACAAACGGCTTAGCGTCATGCTCCACGCATGCACCATGGGCGACGATGGCTTTGTCGAAGTCCCAAGCCAGCAGTTTGGCAAGGGATGCCCGTGCCTTGCGGCGGTCGGTGATCGACCAACGTATGTCGCGCGGCACGCCTCCATCGCGAACGCCGCCAAGCATTTTCACAAAATTTCCAAGGACATCACCCTTTACCGCTGGATAGTTTTGAATAAAGTCCGCGACTATCAGCGTGCGCGAGGATTTGTGAAAAAACTCGACCTCGTCGAGGAACACGTTTCCCCGAAACACGACCTGTTCGATATCTTCCGCCCATTCCGTAGGCGCGACGTCGCCGAGGAGTCCCGCAAACGGTCGATTCGCGGGCGCGCTTCGCGCCTTGGGAGGACCCCAGAGTTGCGCGAGTGGGAGTAACGTAATCCACGGTTCAAGCCTCCAGATGTGCATGGGCGTCGGAGCCACAAGATACCGAATCGGGCCGACGCCTCTGACTTGCGTGAGCACGTCCGGTGACGGCTCGACCGGAGAATTGACCCACAGCGAGCCGTCCCGCAATTTCACCACGATCATCCGCGTTGGCAACGTGACTGGCCCGAACGCCGAGACTCGAGGACCGTCGGCAATCCAGATGTTCTCGCCCCAACGCTGTAATATCGACACCTAGATCGCAACCACGCTGCGATATGCACTTAAAAGGTCACGGCGCGTGACGACGCCGACAAGCTCGCCGTCGGCGATGACCGGCAGGAGCGGCGCGCGGGGGTCAGCCATCAGTGTCGCGGCGCGCTCGAGCGTATCGGTCGGCGCGAGCACATCTTGCGCGGGAAGCATGATCGTTTCAATGCTTCGACCGCCGTCACCGGCCGCGAGAGCGTGCGAAACGTCGGCGAGATTGACAACGCCAGCGAACCGATCGCCGTCGCAGACAGGCAGCGCCAACTCCGTTGAATCCGTGGCCTCGAGGGCAAGCGACCGAATCGTCTGACGAGACTGCGCGGTCATTGATGGCGTTCTCCCGACCTGGGAGACAGAGATACGTGCGAAGACCTGTGGACTGCGGATACGTTGCCAATCGATTCCACGTCGAAGCAACTTGCGTTCATATATGGTAGCACCAAGCAGTCTGCGCCCTAGGAGCGTAGCAATGACGACCGCGACCATAAGCGGCAGAATGATCGTGTAGTCGCTCGACATCTCGAAGACGATCATGATCGCGGTAATCGGCGCCTCAGCCGCTGCAGCAAACACCGCGGCCATCCCGACCAAGCCGTAGGCGGCCGCCGGACCCGTCCACGACGGGAACGCGTGATGCGCTAGTGCACCGAATCCGTCGCCCAAGAAGGCGCCCGCAAACAGTGATGGTGCAAAGACGCCGCCAGAACCGCCCGAGCCGAGCGTCAGAGACGTCGCGATCGGCTTGAGCGTGGCAAGTAGAAACGCATGCGCAGGCGGGACGTGCGAATAGAAGACCTGCTGAATCGCATCGTACCCCACGCCGAAGACCTGAGGAAACCAAATGCCGATTACGCCGACAGCCGCAAAGCCCAGGGCTCCTTTGGACCACTGAGGCATGCGCAGACGTTCGAATGCATCTTCGGATGCGTAGAGCAAGTTGACGAAACCCATCGCCCACAACGCCGCAAGCATGCCGAGCAATGCGTAGAGTGTGAGTTCCCACGGAGACACGAGCACGAACCCAGTCGCGGAAAACGACGGATGATTTCCGAGGAACGTGCGTCCGATTACCGCGGACACGACCGACGCAACGACAATCGCCGCAAACGAGCGTGGAGCGAATTCGCCCAAAATTACTTCCGCTGCAAAGAAGACGCCGCCAATCGGGGCATTGAAGGTCGCCGAGATGCCGGCTGCAGCACCGCAGGCAACGAGGGTTCGCACGATCGGCGCCGGTGCGTTCGGAATCTGCCCGAGTACCGAGCCGATCGCGGCGCCGATCTGAACGATCGGCCCTTCGCGCCCGCAACTTCCGCCGAATCCTATCGACGTCGCAGACGCCAGCGCCTTGACGGCAATGACGCGCGGACGTATAACGCCGCCGCGCAATGCCACGGCTTCCATCACCTCCGGTACGCCGTGCCCTTTGGCTTCCGGAGCAAAGCGCGACGCGACGAATGCGGCGACCGCTCCTCCGAGCGCAAGTTGCAAGACGACGCCGATCGGACCGATGTGTTGCGAGAAAAACGCTCCGATGACGCCGAACGCGAGCCAATTTGTTTCGGTTATGAGCGCACGGAATGCGACGGCGCCGAATCCGCCGCCGATCCCCACGAGGACCGCGGCGACGATCATGAACGTACTTTGCGACGCCGAGATTCCGCCGATGCGAACTACATAACGCCCGTCGCCCGGTTCGAACTTGATCACGCTATCGGACGATCACTGAGCGCGCTGGTCATACTCAAGCGTACTCAGCAGTTCCGCAACAGCCGTCTTCTCATCGCCCGAGCGCACCAATTCCATGAAGCAGCGGTCGAGGTGGTGCTGCACGATAATGTGGCTGACCTGATTAAGCGCGGAGCGAATCGCGAACAGTTGCATCAGCAAATCGATGCAGGAGGCGTCGTCCTCGACCATGCCGAGGACGCCCTCAAGGTGCCCGCGCACCGTCTTGAGGCGACGAACGACATCGGCCTTCCGCTCGGCGGCAAGCGGCACCGCAGCAGCTCTTTTTCTCGGCATACGATCCCCTACCCCCCGGGGAGGGGGTAACCCTTTTTTTTTCGCCGCCGTGGATCCGCGCTACGCCATCATCTCCGTCGAACGCCACAATATGTTCGGCCATCTTGCAGCAACAACGATCGCCACGTTGCAACGTTTCGGCGGTGCGGTCTATCGTACGGATGAAAACGGTGCTGTAACGATCGTTGCAAACGGCGGCGCCATAACCATCGCCGAGTTGCTCTCAATGCGAACGCCGAGCGCACTTTTTGCCAAGACCGAAGACGACCCGATGTTATAATCAGCAAAATGCGTCCCGATCCTCACGCGGTCACCCATCGGCGCAACGAGGCCCTGCGGTACTGGCGACACCACGACCTTGGCGAAGCCACTCTCGTTGAGGCGAGATATGGCCCATTTACTTGGGAGAAGCACGTTCACGACGAGCAGGTCGTCGTGCTCTCGGAACGTGGAGCCAGCGAAGTGCGGACTCCGCGTGGTGCAGAGATAGGCGGCTTCGGCACGATCTGGGTCTTCGCTCCGGGTGAGTATCACCACGGAAAAGTGGAGGATGGACGCATGTGGCACTATCGTGCACTATACCTCGAGGCTAGCACCCTTGACGCAATCGCGAATCAGCTTGGAACATCTTCCGGCGGTCGTTTGCTCAAACCCGGCTTGCACTATGATCCTTGGTTAGCGCGAACGCTTCTGCGAGCTCATGCGTCGGACGGTGTCGATCCGGCCGCTGAACAAGTTGCCTGGAACGACGCATTGAGCACATTGTTTGCGCGGTACGGCGATCCGAGACTTGTGCCAGCGACAACCGGCACCAATCGTGCTGGTATTAAACTTGCTCGCGACTATATTGCTGAGCACTTCCGCGACGATATCTCCGTCGAGGACCTGGCACATCTAGTCAACTTGAGCCGCTATCACTTCATTCGGGCATTTCGGCTCGAATGCGGAATGCCGCCTCACGCGTATCTGAATCAAGTACGTTTGCAACAAGCGCGCCGGCTGCTTCTAGCCGGCCGAACGGCTGCTGAGGCAGCGGCCGCGAGCGGATTCTACGATCAGAGCCGCCTTAATCATTTATTTAAGCGCGCCTATGGCGTAACGCCGGCCCGATACGCACACCTCATCAACTTGTAGCGAAGGATACGGAATGTTCTACAAGCTCAGCGATATCGCCCCGCAGGACGTGTACGACGGGTATCGGGCGCGCATCTTTCATGGTGACGACATCACCTTTGCTGTGCTTGAGATTGCACCAAACGCGAAATTGCCGACTCACCGCCACACTAATGAACAAGTAGGAATGCTCGTGCTCGGCTCTTTAACGTTTAACGTTGGGGAAGAAACAAGAACTCTCGGCGCCGGCGAAGCTTGGGCCATTCCAAGCAACACCGACCACGACGCCGCCGCGGGTCCGGAAGGTGCCACGGTCATCGAAACATGGTCTCCACCGCGTGCGGATTTCCGCAATCTGCCGAAGCTTGAGGCGTCAACGCCGTCCTGGCCCTAGGACAAGCGCTTTTTCCTATGCCAACAGTTGCGACACAATACCCGCTCGTTTTCGTTGACGGCACTTATCTATCACTCGCTGACGCGCGCGTGAGCGTCCACGCAAACAGCTTATCATACGGGACTGGTACGTTCGAAGGCATACGCGCCTTTGTGACCAAGGATGGCGGCCTAAATCTGCTTGCCGCCAGAGAGCATTACACACGTCTTCATCGCTCCGCCGCAATCCTGGGTTTGGAACTGCGGTACACCGTCGACGATCTCGTCGATGCAAGCGCGCAATTATTGCGAATGAACGCAGTTCGCGAAGACGTCTATCTGCGGCCGGTGCTTGCGCTGAGCTCTGAGAGCCTGCAAGTGAGAATGCACGGGCTCGATTCGCGCCTCTCGATCGCCCTGACGCCGATGGGCCTTAACTACATCAATCCAGAGGGCGTTCGCTGCATCGTGAGCTCCTGGCGGCGCGCGCCTGATCAAACGTTGCCGAACCGAGCCAAGGTCATTGGCGGATATGTAGGCCCCGCATTGGCAAAAACCGAGGCGCTGAATTGCGGCGCCGATGAAGCAATTATGCTCAATGTTGCCGGTCATGTTGCTGAGGCCTCAACTAGCAATATCTTCATCCGCTCCAGAGACATTTGGTTTACACCACCCGCGTATGACGACATTCTCGAAGGAATAACGCGGGCGGAGCTGTTTGTTCTAATCAACGATCTCTTGAGCGAGCGCGTCGTCGAGCGCAGCATCGACCGCAGTGAGCTCTACACGGCTGACGAGGTCTTGTTGTGCGGGACGGCCGCGCTCGTTGTCCCTGTTATAGAAATCGACGGGCGAAGCATCGGCAACGGCTCGCCCGGCGAACGGACGGCTACACTGCAGAAAGCTCTGCTGGCAATTGGCCGGGGCGATGACCTGCGCTATGCACCGTGGGTGACCTCCGTGTCGCTTGCGAGACAATAGCGATGTCGGTCTACCGTTGTCACTTAGAACCGAATGTGTATGCCTTTGAAGCCGACGTGCTGCAAGTGCAGGAAGGTCGAGTCGTACTTTCGCAGTCATGGCTCCATCCCGGCGGCGGCGGCCAGCCCTCCGATCGGGGAACGATAGAAGGCGCTTCTTGTGGCGGGCGTATCACCGGCGTTGAAACCGTTGGCGAGGAGACCTGGCACCTTGTTGACGTCGACTTCATGGCCGGAGAACGGGTTCGCGTCACGGTCGATCGCGCCAATCGCAGCGTTATCTCACAGCTTCACACCGACACGCACATTCTCAATGCGCTCGTGTTTCAGGAATTCAACGGGGCACTCGTTACGGGCGCAAAGATCTCAGCCGACGGGACTGCGCACATGGATTTCGACCTTCCTGACGTGGACAATGATCGATTGCGACTGCTGGAAAAACCAATCAACGATGCAATTTCGGCTGCTCTCCCCGTTCGCGCAGTTTACGTCACCATCGAGGAAGCTTCTCGCAGCAAAGGCTTGATCCGGAGTCTTTCGGTCTCACCCCCGCCAACGCCCGACGGACGTTTCCGCGTTATTGACATCGAGGGCCTGGATCGCCAGGCCTGTGGTGGCACGCACCTTAAAGTGACAAACGAGTCACTGCCAATCAGGATTGCAAAAATAGATAACAAAGGACGGCGAAACCGCCGCGTCAAGATCGAGCTCGTCCGGGACTTGGAGGAATCGATCAGCGAACTCGGGTGATGTCTTGCACCCAGTTTGTCTCCCACGTCTTGCCGCCGTCTGGCGAGTCCGCTTGCTCCCAGTGGCCCGACGTCGAAGTGATGTTGGACCAGATGAAACGCGCCCGAACTTGCTTTCCCCTGACCGTATCATCCCCATAGAAAATGCCCACGCCATTGTGGAAGCGTCCAATCATCGGCGGATCCAAAGGTTCGGATGGCGTCCTGCTGTCGAGCCACCAGATTGACCACTGCTGAGTCTTCGGGTCGAAAGACCGCAGTGCGACTCCGCGGTAGGGTGCGCCCGGAACGTCGAGCACGGTATCGTCGACATTGCTGTAACCCCCCATAAGCCGTTGGTTGGACAACGTGCCTTCGAATTCAATCCACTCGTGATTATTGGCGAGTCGCTGCTTCAGTTTTCGATGATGGGCCTTCCATTGACCAACCAGGAAGTCGAAATCGTGAAGACCGGGTGCTGCACTTTGTGCGCCCAACGGTCGAGGCGCTGCCAGACACAGGCACAGCAGCGCGATCATGATTGAACGGTGATGAATATTCATACGGTTCATTCTACGAGAGGATTGGACCCTCGTATTGGACCAATTCAGGGTATTGTGAGGGCGCCAATCGATCTCGAGCCGCTCTTCCCTGACCGTAGCTCAGGCGAACCCCTACGCGGCCAGCTAGTTCGGCGCTTTCGCAACGCAATCGAGAGCGGATTTTTCCCCGCGGCCTCGCGGCTCTTACCGAGTCGCGAGCTGGCCGGCCGCCTCGGGGTCTCGCGCAATACCCTCACCGCGGCGCTCGACCAGCTGATCGCTGAAGGCTATCTCGAAGCCCGAATCGGCTCGGGTACGTTTGTCACAAAGACGCTTCATGAAGCGCATGCCCGTTCGGTTACGACGCAGCGGCCGTTATCCCAAAGCCCTAGGAAACTCGCCGAAGTCAAAACGAAACTCGATGAAGTCGGATCGTCGTTTGGGCCGCTGCGCGTCGGCGCGCCGGATCTCTCGGCGTTTCCGATACAGGTGTGGCGCCGCATCGAACGCGAGAGCCTTGCGCTGGTCGATGCGCACTTCGACTACGGCGAGTCCGCGGGTTTGCTCGCGCTACGCGAAGCGATTTCGCGGCACGTCGCGCAATTTCGCGGCGTCGTCGCCGACCCGCAGCAAATTGTCGTAGTTGAAGGAGCGCAGGGCGCGCTGCATTTGGCGGCGTTTGTCTTGCTTGGCCGCGGGGATCGTGTGGCGATTGAAGACCCGTGCTATCAACTCGCTCGCGCCGTTTTTACCGCACACGGCTGCGTCCTGCGTGGAATCAGCGTCGACGATAACGGTATCCGTACCGACGAACTGCCCACAGGAATCGCGCTCGCATACGTAACCCCAACGCATCAATTCCCACTCGGTGGCTCGCTGCCGCTCGCGCGGCGGACGCAACTCCTCGTGTGGGCCCGCGAAAACGGTAGCTACATCGTCGAAGATGACTACGATAGCGAGTTCGACTCGCATCCGCTGCCGGCGCTACAGAGTCTCGATCGCGACGAACGCGTCATCTACATCGGCACGTTTAGCAAAACGCTCGCGCCGGGCCTCCGTCTCGGCTACGTTGTTGCGCCGCCACATCTCGAAGAGATGTTTCGCTTTGCGCGCGAGCTTATGAGTCTGGGCGCATCCACGCATCTGCAGGCAACGCTCGCATCGTTTATCACGCGAGGTCATTTCAGTCGACACGTTCGGCGAATGGGAAAGATATACGAACGTCGTCGTCGCATGCTCGTGAGCGAGTTGGGAAAACGGCTTCCGCCCGGGTGTCGAATCGGCCCAGCCCAAACTGGCCTTCACCTTACGGTTAATGGGCCAGCCGATTTTGATGACGTTCGGGCTGCAAATTCCATGCCGGACGGGCATCGCGTGCTGCCCGTTTCGTCACTCTGCGTCGACCGCACGGATTGCCGAGGCCTTGCAATGGGCTTTAGTGCTGGTAGCGACGACACCATCGCGAGCGCTGCACGCTCACTCGCCGCCGCATTCCATTGGGATACGCAGTCACCCGTGAGTCGCAACACCTAAAAATCGAGAATGGAAGTACGCGCTCAAGCGCACACGACTCGTTAGGGAACTGCTGGAATTCCGGCTACGGGATCGTGTCGGCGGTGGAAACCGCTACGGGGAATGTGGTCGCCTCGGGCGGCAACCAGCAATTCGGCGTGCGTTACGGCGACGCTGGATATTCGTCTTTAGGTTACCGAAGCCTTAGGAGCCAGGGTTTGCGTAAAGACACTTGACGGAGCAGATCCAAACTCATTTTTAAAGACGTCATGGCCAGCTCATCCAGCAGGACGAGCTTCTGGTATCTTGCGTTCTGATCGAGATAGCTGTGAAACTTCGTCAGTTCCGAGGTGTATTCGGCTCGCTTAGCTGCGTTTGCTATCGTGGAGGGATCCGCGCACGGAGGGAGCCCGCCGCCTGGTGGGATTGGGCACGCCAATGTCAGACTCGGATTGAACGTCGGATCGTACGACTTCTCAACCGCCGCGAGCGTGTTGGCCCAACCCTGCACAAGAAGTCTGCGCGAAGCTACAAAGTTCTGCGGCGTCAACGAATCGGTATTCAGCGCAGCCTGCATTGCGTATATTGTTGTTCGAAGGTCATCGAGGGACCCTGACTTCTTGAAGCGCTGCAGATCCTGCGCCGACACCGACAGCCGGGCGGAAAGCGCATCAACGCCGGAAACACTCTGTGCCTGGGCCACGCCAAATGCCGCCGTTGCAAACACGATCCCAACGAACATTCTGATCGACCGTCGTATCACGTGGAGCCTAGATGCGTTTTTCATCTGCGTGTCTCCTAATAGCCTGCCACGGTTGCGCCATACACCGACGGTCAGTGACACGCGGCGACTGAAGCGTAGCGCTACTAACGTTGGCTTAGTCGCAGAGCGCGAACGAAGCGCTCGATTTCGTCACACACGGCCGGTGACAGATCGACAAACACGACGCTGTGGTGGAATTCGCGAAATTGCTGCGTTGCATGTACGACTTTTCCACGCACCTGTAGGGGGCGCGCCGCTCCGCCGTCCGGCAACTCGAACTGCATGTTCAACATGCTGCCCTCAGCAATGCGTTTCTCGAACGCGAGGCGCATGCCGCCGCGACCCAAATCGAGCGCGAGCGCATCGATTCGATCCTTTGTTCCGGTCATTGAACACGCCACACTAAATTCGGTGTCGACGCGAATCGCGCTGTCGGCAGCTACGGTCTTCGAACGTTCCTCGTCGAGAAAATGATCGAGCGCGCTAACGTCGCCGGGCGCGAGCTTTGCAAACTCTACGCCGTATTCGAGCGAATCTGTGGAGCGGCTCGAGTTATGGCGGATCCTCCCGACGACAGGGATTGTTCTTGCGCCGACCGGCAGTTTGAACCGAATTTCTGACCCCGTCAAGAAGATACTTCCTGCCGTAAGGCGGCAGCCGCCAACCGAAAGATCGATCACGGTGGCGCGCACGGGCTTCGGATAACCGTCGACGGTTGCCTCAACCGCTATCGCGAGTTGAAGCCGGAACGAAGGGCTCAACAGTGCAATACTATAGCACGGGGGACCAATGATCTTCGAGCGGCGAAAGTCTCTCCCATGAAAACGGTGCAACCCGACGGCTGGCCACGGCCGAGCGGCTATAGCAACGGCGCGATCGCCCATGGCCGCGTGCTCGCCGTCGCGGGCCAGATCGGTTGGGACGACCGCGGCGAGTTTACCTCCGACGATTTGGTCGAGCAAGCGGCGCAAGCGCTCCGTAACGTTCTCGCCGTCGTGCAGGCGGCCGGTGGATCAGCGACCGACGTCATCCGCTTGACCTGGTACATCACCGATAAGCACGCGTATCGCGCAGCCGCGGCCGAGCTCGGCCGCGTATATCGCGAACTCTTCGGCGCGCATTATCCGGCGATGACGCTCGTACAGGTAGCTGCCTTGTTGGAAGACCGCGCCAAAGTCGAGATCGAAGCGACCGCGGTCTTATCCGAGGCTACTCGCTAGACGCACGCTCCCGCAAACGATAGCGTTGGACTTTTCCGGTCAGCGTACGCGGCAGCTCATCGACGAACTCGATCTCGCGCGGCGCCTTATACGGCGCGATCAACGCTTTGACATGCTCGCGAAGTTCCTCGCTCTTTTCGACGTTACAATGCTCCGCGGCCGTCATTACCACGTACGCCTTAACGATATTCGTTCCATGCGACGGGTCCGGCTTGCCTACGACCGCCGCTTCGCGGACGTGCGCATGGGCGAGCAACGCCTGTTCCACTTCCGGCCCGGAAATATTGTAGCCGGCTGATACGATCAAATCGTCGGTGCGCGCGATGTAGTAGAAATATCCATCGTCATCGGCGCGATACGCATCACCGGGATAATTCCAACCACGCTGCACGTAGCTGTGTTGTCGCTCGTCATCGAGGTATTTGCAACCGGTCGGCCCTTGTACCGCCAGACGCCCGATCTCGCCCGGCGGCAGCGCATTACCCTCGTCGTCGTGAATTTCTGCAACGTATCCCGGCACGGCGCGGCCGGTTGACCCGGAACGCGTCTCGTCGCGCGGCGAGCCGACAAAGACGTGCAGCATCTCGGTGCTACCGATGCCGTCGAGGATGCGAAGATTGGTACGCGCGAGCCATTCATCGAAGACTGGCTTCGGCAACGTCTCGCCCGCCGAGACGCACATGCGCAAACTACGCACGTCGTAGCGCTCGAGCATCGCGCACATGGCGCGGTAGGCGAGCGGAGCCGTGAACATGGTAGTTACGCCGAACGCATCGATCGCGCGCAACAGTTCTTCCGGCTGCGTCTTCTCGATCAACACCGTCGCAGCGCCGACATAGAGCGGAAACAACAAGAGCCCACCCAGCCCAAACGTAAACGCGAGTGGGGGACTGCCGGTGAAGAGATCGTCGGCTTGCGGTTGTAGCACGTGCTTTCCATAGGTATCGCAGATCGCTATCAGATCGCGATGGTAGTGCATGGTCGCCTTTGGCGATCCCGTCGTTCCCGACGTGAACGCAATCAACGCGACGTCCTCGGCCGCACAAGAAACGGGCGCGAAACGTTCGCTCGCGCGAGTCATCATCGACTCGAGTCCATCGCCCGCGTCGCTGGCGAAATCGACGATGCGGATATCCGTCGTGTCCCGCATCGCATCATCGAGCTCCGCGCGCAAGCGTGCATCGCAAAGCGCCAAGCCGATGCGCGCTTTCTCAATGATATAGCGCAGTTCGCTCGCGCGATACAACGGCATCGTGTTGACGGCGATGGCGCCGGCCTTGATCACGGCGAGCCAGCACGCCGCGAGCATCGGCGAATTCGGCGCTCGCAGCAAAACGCGAGCGCCCGGAACGACGCCGAGTTCTTGAACCAGCGTGTTCGCAATTTTATTCACGATGCGGGAGAGCTCGCCGTAGGTCCAGTCTGTTCCGCCCGGGGCGGCTATCGCGCGTCGTGTGCCCATACCCGCATCGATGTGCCGATCGAGAAAATAGGTCTCGGCATTCATTTGTGGCGGATATTGCAGACCCGGAAGGTCGAAGCGAAAGCGCGGCATCGCATCGGGCGACGGCAGATGCTCATCCGCAAAACGATCGCGATGAGCGGCGCTCACGGGGGAGCAGAGCTCCCTAGGCTCGTCCGCGCAATGACGAGCTTTTGAATTTCGCTCGCTCCTTCATAGATTCGCAGGGCGCGCACGTCGCGATAGATGCGCTCTACCACCTCACCGCGCGTCACGCCCCGGCCACCGAAGAGCTGAACAGCACGGTCCGCGATACGGCCCGCGGCTTCGGTCGCGTAGAGCTTCGCCATCGCCGCCTCGCGGGTTACGCGTTCCGCACCAGTATCTTTGCGCCACGCGGCCCGATATACCAGCAACGCGGCCGCATCAATATCGAGCGCCATCTCGGCGATTGCGACCTGCGTGAGTTGCAATTCCGCGAGCGGTGCTCCAAAGAGGTTGCGCGATTTTGCGTGAGCCTTTGCTTCATCGTAGGCACGCCGTGCAAAGCCGAGCGCGGCGGCACCCACCGTCGTGCGAAAGACGTCGAGCGTGGCCATCGCGATGCGAAAGCCGTCGCCTTCCTCGCCGAGACGATGGTCGGCCGCCACGGCGAAATTATTAAAGGAAAGCGACCCAAGCGGATGCGGCGAGATCGTGTCGATGCGCTCGCTCACGTCGAAGCCGCGAGCGCTTGCATCCACAACGAATGCCGAGAGGCCCTTCGCGCCGTCCTCTCCGGTCCGCGCGAAGACGACGTAGAAATCGGCGATCCCGGCGTTGGAAATCCAGGTCTTTTCGCCGTTGAGAATATACCGTTCGCCGTCGCGACGGGCAGTCGTGCGCAACGCCGCGACGTCACTACCCGCTTCGCGTTCCGAGAGCGCGAAGGCCGCGATTGCGTTGCCGCGAGCGACGTCATCGAGATAGCGCGCGCGCATCGCCGCCGAACCGAACAACGTGATCGCCCCGCTGCCCAGTCCCTGCATTGCAAATGCAAAATCGCCGAGCGCTGATCGATACGCGAGCCGTTCGCGGGCTAGGGAGAGCACGCGCACGTCGAGCTCCGTGCACGAACGCAACCACCCCGCATCGCCGAGCGCGCGCACCCACATACGCACGCTACGATCGGGGGCCGCTTCGTCATCGAAAACCGGCGTTTCATTCAGCCATGTCTCAAACGCACCGGCGAACGCGCGATGCGCCTCTTCGAAGAACGGCCATTCGAGTGCGGTGTCGTCCACGAATTTCTTAGTTCCCCTCGAAGAGCGGGGGACGCCGGTTTGCGAACGCTTCGTAGGCCCGGCGAAAGTCGTTACTTTCCATAAGCGTCGCTTGCGCGCGCGCCTCAGCATCGATCGCCGCGTCGAGCGGCAGCGCCCACTCCTCATGCAACATGCGTTTGGTCATCGCATGCGCGAGCGTCGGGCCCGCTGCGAGCGTTTGCGCCATCTCCATCGCGCGTGCTAAGAGGCCGGGCGGCTCGACTACTTCATTATAAAAGCCCCAGGCGTGCGCCTCAGCGCCACTCATGGCGCGGCCGGTGTACAAAAGTTCCGCCGCGCGCCCCAGACCGACGATCCGCGGCAACATCGCGCAAGCTCCCATGTCGCATCCTGCAAGCCCAACGCGCACGAAAAGAAATGCGATGTTGGAACGAGCGGTACCGAAACGCAGATCGCTCGCCATCGCGAGCATCGCACCGGCACCTGCGCACACGCCGTCGACCGCTGCGACGATCGGCTGGGGTGCGGCACGCATCGCCTTTACTAGATCACCCGTCATCTGCGTAAAAGCGAGCAACTGGTCCGGCGTTTGAGAGGTCAGTGGCCCGATGATCTCGTGCACGTCGCCGCCGGAGCAGAAGTTTTCGCCGGCGCCGGTCAGCACGACAGCCTTCACGGTGGCATCGTCGCGCAGCGCGCCGAACCAGTCACGTAATTCAGCGTAGAGTTCGAAGGTAAGAGGATTCTTGCGCTGCGGACGCTCGAGCGTTACGACCGCGACGCGATCTTCGATGGTGACGCGAGCATTGGTCATTGTCGCAAGGGTTAGTCAGATGACGTTCGCGGCTCCTTGTTCGCGCGCGAGCAAACGCTCGAGCTGGGCCTTTCCCGGGAGATATTGCACCGGCCACAGCGAGCCTTCGTAGCCGAGGGCCGCAGCAGCATGGAGCGTCCACGCCGGATCTGCGAGATGCGGGCGTCCGAGCGCCACCAGATCGGCGCGGCCCGCGGCGACGATCGCGTTGACCTGATCTGCATCGGTCACGTTACCGACGGCCATGGTAGCGATGCCGACCTCATTGCGTATGCGATCGGCGTACGGCGTTTGAAAAAGCCTGCCGTACGTCGGAGCAGCGCGCGGATCGGTTTGACCCGTGGACACATCGATGAGATCCGCGCCTGCCGCTTTGAACGCCGCGGCGATCTCCACCGCGTCGTCGCCGGTAATACCACCATCCATCCAATCCGTAGCAGAAATGCGCACCGACATCGGACGGTCCGCGGGCCAGATGGCGCGCATCGTGCGGAACACTTCTAGCGGATAACGAAGGCGATTTTCCAACGAACCGCCATACTCGTCGGTTCGAACGTTACGCAGCGGTGTGATGAAACTCGAGAGCAGATACCCGTGCGCGCAATGCAATTCGAGCCAATCGAAGCCCGCTTCGATGCCCATGCGTGTCGCAGCCTCGAATTGCTCGCGAATCTCGTTCATCGCCGCGCGGCTCAACTCGCTCGGAACCTGATTGCGCGGCGAATACGCCAGCGCAGACGGCCCGACGACCGGCCAGTTACCGCTCTCGAGCGGCTCGTCCATCCCGTCCCACATCAGTTTGGTCGAGCCTTTCGGGCCGGAGTGCCCGAGCTGCAACGCGATCTTTGCACCGCTGAATTCATGCACGAACGACACGATGCGCCGCCAGGGCGGCAGATGTTCAGGGAGATACATCCCGCAGCATCCCGGCGAGATACGGCCCTCGCGCGAAACGCAGGCCATTTCCGTGAATACGAGACCGGCTCCGCCGAGTGCGCGCGCTCCAAGGTGTACGAGATGAAATTCGTTCGGACATCCATCGACCGCGCTGTACATATCCATGGGCGAAACGACAACGCGGTTGCGCAACGTTAGATCGCGCAAACGAAACGGATTGAACATCGGCGGCTTCGCAGTCCCGGCTCCGAGCCACGACTCGAACCGCTCGACATAGCCTCCATCGCGCAACCGAAGGTTTTCGTGTCCGATGCGTTGGCTTCGGGTGAGCAAACTGTACGCGAATTGCGGCATCAGCAGGTTGGCGTAGCGCGCCACGTTCTCGAACCACTCCGTCGAGTTGCGTGCGGCGTTCTGAAGCTTGAGAACTTCGATCTTACGCCCTTCCTCGTACGAAGCGAGCGCAGTCGGCAGATCATCACACGTTGCGAGCGCATCGATCAAGCCTATCGCATCTTCAAGTGCAAGCTTGGTGCCGGAACCGACGGAAAAGTGCGCGGTGTGCGCGGCGTCTCCGAGCAGTACGACGTTCTGGTGCCACCATCGTTGATTACTGACTCGGACGAAATTGATCCAATCGTGCCCACGGAGATGCGCAGTGTTGGCCATGAGCTTGTGCCCGCGAAGATATTTGCCGAAGAGCGTTTCGCAAAAAGCGATGGTTGCCGCCGTATCGGCGCGATCGAGGCCGTGAGCAAGCCACGTTTCCTCGCGCGCTTCGACAATGAACGTGCTCGTTCGTTCGTCAAAGCGATAGGCGTGAACCGTGAACCAGCCGTGTTCGGTCCGTTCGAAGAGAAAAGTGAAGGCGTCGAGCGGTAGCGTCGTTCCCAGCCACACGTAACGGCAGCGGCGCCGGTCGAGGTCGGGCTCGAACGTCTCGGTAAAGGCGCTGCGCACGCGACTGTTGACGCCATCGCTGCCCACTAGCAGATCGCATGACGCCCGCAACGACGCGATATCGCTCGCGTCGGTCTCGAAGCGAATATCAACGCCAACTTCCTCGGCGCGCGCCGTCAAGATTTGGAGCAAGCGCTGTCGCCCGATGCCGGCAAAGCCATGTCCGCCGGATATAACGGCGTCATCGCCTCGATGAATTTCGATAGCGTCCCAGCGATAAAACGCGCGCGTGATTGCATCGTGCGTGGGTGCGTCGGCATTACGAAGATTCTCGAGTGTAGCGTCGGAGAAAACCACGCCCCAACCAAATGTGTGATTTCGCGCGTTGCGTTCGAGGATGGTGATCGAGCTGTCCGGGAAACGTTGCTTTCCGAGGATCGCAGCGTAGAGTCCCGCCGGACCGCCGCCGACGAAGGTGATACGGCTTGCCTTCATAGAGCCACCCATAGTTGCAGCGGCGGCTTCGCTTCCTGCAAGGGGCAACGGACATTGCGGAAGCCGTCGCGTATATGGTCAGGCGAAATGATGCGTGCAGTGCTTCTAGCTATCTCCCTTGCGGTCGTGCCTGCGCTGGCCCTTGCGGATTCCGGCAACACCTTCGCACAACTCAAATTTCGTAATATCGGCCCTACGACTGGGCGCATCGATGCCGTAGCCGGCGTTCCGGGCAACTCCGCGACGCTCTTTGCGGGCGGTTTGGGCGGATTGTGGCGTACGACGAACGGCGGCGTGCAGTGGACCCCCGTCTTCGATAAGAAGGGGGTCACGTCGATCGGTGCCGTCGCGGTGGCGCCGTCGAACCCAAAGATCGTCTACCTCGGAACCGGTGAGCCTAACATGCGCAACGACGTCGCGTTCGGCGACGGCGTGTGGCGCTCGAGCGACGGGGGCACGACGTGGACGCACGTCGGTTTGGATGCAACCGCGGCCATCGCGCAGATTTCCGTCGATGGGCGCGATCCAAATATCGTCTACGTCGCCGCCGTAGGCGACCCGTTCAAACCTTCGCCCGATCGTGGAATCTACAAAACGATCGACGGCGGCAAACACTGGCAGAAAGTGCTCTACGTCGACGATACGACCGGCGGATCTTCGCTGGCCGTGTCGCCCGCTAATCCCAAAATTGTTTTTGCGGGTATGTGGACCGTACAGCGCCGACCGTGGATGCTCACGAGCGGCGGGAGCGGCGACGGCATTTACCGTTCGGACGACGCGGGCGCGCACTGGACGCGCGCGCGCGGCAACGGCCTTCCCTCGAGTCTGACGGGGCGGATCGGATTGCGCTTCGCGCCCAGCAATCCGAAGATACTCTACGCGCTCATGGAATCAAAGCAAGGCTCCTTCTGGACGAGCGCTGACGGTGGGACGCACTGGACTTTGACCAGTAAGGACCACGGAATCGATCAGCGTCCGTATTACTTCTCGCAGTTCACCGTCGATCCGAAAGACGCCAAACACATCTTCTTCATGACGATCGTCCAAATGCCGTCGGAATCTCACGACGGCGGCAAGACGGTCAAGCGCGTGGACACGGGCGCGTACGATCACCATCAGATGTGGATCGATCCCGTCTACGGGCAGCGCGCGATCATCGGCTCCGATGCCGGCGTTCGTCTTTCGCTCGACGACGGCAAGACGTGGCGCGATCCACAACTCATCGTGTCACAGCCCTACCACATCTCGGTCGACGACCGCGTGCCGTACACCGTGTGCGGTGAATTTCAAGATCCCGGCGCTGTCTGCGGTCCCAGTCTGAGTTTTACCGGGTCGATTACGCCCGATCAGTGGTTTTCCGCGCAAAGCGGCGAGAGCGGCTGGATCGTCTTCTCGCCCGCGAACGACAACATCCTTTACGGCACGGGTTATCAAGAGGCCGTGTTGCGTTTCGATCGTGCAGCGATGCAAGGGCGGCTGATCAGTCCGTGGCCGGATACCTACTCCGGTGAGGGCGCGGACGCATATAAATATCGCGGCGCGTGGGTATCGCCCGTTGCGGTATCGCCGCTCGAGCCGAATGCGCTCTACTTCGGCGCGCAATATCTGATGAAGAGCGACGACGGCGGCGTGACGTGGAACGCCGTCAGTCCCGACCTCACCCGCAACGATAAGAGCAAGCAACAGCCGTCCGGCGAACCGATTACGCGCGATAACGCCGGAACCGAAGTCTACGACACGATCGCCTCGATTGCGGAATCGCCGCTCACCAAAGGCGAACTGTGGGTTGGTACCGACGACGGGCTGGTGTGGGTTACGCGCGACGGCGGCGCGCACTGGAGCGACGTCACCGCGACCATTCCAAACGTGCCGCACTGGGCACGCATCAACAACGTCGACCCGTCGCCGTTCGACGACGGCACAGCGTACATCGTCGCTGAAAATCACAAACTGGGCGACCGCACTCCGTATCTATATGTGACACGCGATTACGGCGCACACTGGCAATCGATCGCCGGGAATCTTCCGCGCGATAGTTACGCACGGATGATCCGCGAGGATCCCGTTCGTAAGGGGATGCTGTACGCCGGGACTGAAACGGGATTGTGGATGTCGCTCGACGACGGCATGCACTGGCAATCCCTATTGAACAATTTGCCGCACGCGCCGGTCTACGATTTCGTCGTGCAAAAACACTTCGACGATCTGGTCGTGGCGTTGCACGGGCGCGGCGTCTGGATCCTCGACGACATCTCGCCGCTCCAACAGTGGAGCTCGACCGTTGCAAGCGCGCCCGCCTATTTGTTTCCCGTTCGCGACGCCTATCGGTTTAACGCGTCGTGGGGCACGTGGGCGACCGGAGAGGGCGGAGGAGATAATCCGCAGCAGCCCGCGGTGATAAATTTCTATCTCCACGACAAGCCGGCGAAGAAGGCAAAACTGACGTTACAGGTCTTCGACGGGACGACGCTCGTGCGCACGATCGAGGTGAATCATCCCGTGCAAGGCATCAATCGAGCCTGGTGGGACCTGACGTACGACACGATAAAATTGATTCCGGATTATCAAGCGATGGGCGGCGGCCTCACGGGTCCTCAAGTAGTTCCGGGAACGTACACCGTGCGGCTCTCCTACAACGCAATTGCATACGACCACGCGATCACCGTCTTGCCCGATCCGAAAACGCCGGGAACGCAGGACGATATGAAGGCTGCCTTCGCGCTCGCAATGCAGTTACGCGAGGATTTCAGGCGCACCGGTAACGATATTGTCGCCCTGCGATCGCTCGATGCATCGTTGCAGAACGTGCGTCCGAAGCTTGGCGCGCATCCACAAGCGCAGCAGGCAGTTACGTCGCTTCAAAGCGCGGTGGACGGTGAACTGGACGTGCTGTTCATTCACAACGCGCAGAATTCGGAAGACGCGTTGCGTACGGCGCCGCGCCTCTACGAGCGCCTTTCAAACGCGGGGGGCGGACTCATAGGCAACGACTACGCGCCGACGGCCGGACAGACCGGACTTGCGAACGAGCTTGACGCCGCCGCAAAGTCACAGTTTGCTACCGACGACGAACTGCTTGGATCGAAGCTGAGCGAGGTCAATGCTGCGCTGAAGTCGGCGGGCGCAACACCGATAGTTGTGAAGCGGCCTTAAGACCTACTTCGGAGCGGGCGAACCGTCGGACCAGTGGGACACCGGAATAGCGATGGTCAGCGGCTGATAGGGGCGAAAACCGGCAGATGGAGGCGGCGCGTAGATCGGCGACCCCTTGAAGCTCGCCGCCCACGTGGCCAGCTGGTCGTATGCGATGAACGGCATGACGTGCGGACGCCATGGTCCGTCGGCGCCGAGCAGGTAGCCGTTTTTCGATAGCATGAACGCAAACGAGGAGGGAGCGGGATCCGTGAATTGATGGTCGGCATACCCGGCTTTCGCTTTCGCCGCCATCTCTTCACGAGTATCGCCGGCGATCGCCCACTTCGTCAGTGCAAGGTAAAATGGGAGAACACTTCGCACGGCCGGCGGATTGAGGCATGCCGGCCCGAGACCGTGCCAGTTCCAGAATTCGGGATCATCGAAACCCGCCGTCCACGAGCGTCCGACTAAGCAGACCCAGCCGTTGGTGCCCTTGACCGCGACGACGTCGCCCTGCTTCGTGAGGACGAGTACTTCGGCGTGCGCGGAGATCGACGACGGCCCTGCCGAGCGAGCTAAGGCGATTTCGGCGGCAGCGCTAGGCATCAGGTACTTCGCGATCGGCGCCATCGTTGGGTAGGGGTTTGGCGAGGAGACTTGCCCGAACGCTACCGTGGTGAACGCAAGCGAGAGCGCAACGGCCGCGCAAGCAAAGGCGATCTTCATAAGGACCTCCGTTACGGGGGTACTTGCTCTTAACACGGCGCGCGCGGGCATTGTGACAGCAACAGACAAGGCGGCTTTTAGCCGTCGCTGCGTAGGCGCTTTGGCGTTACCCCGACGAAACGTCGGACCGCCATCGCCATGTGGCTCTGATTTGCGAATCCGACTTGCAGAGCGATGTCGCAAAGTGGCACCTCAGTACGGATGATAAGATCTACGGCACGCTCTACGCGGCGCCGAATGATATAGCGATGCACCGGTATGCCAAGCGAGTTCTTAAAAAGCGTGCCCAAATGCGATGAACTCATGCCCGCGACTTCCGCAATCGTGCTGAGATTCACATCCGAGGAAAGACGATCATCGATGTAAGCGAGCACGCGTTGGAGAGTCTGTCGGGGCAACCCCCGACACAGCTGCTTCTGCGTCGATTTACCCCAGCGGCGCAGAAGTCGTGAAGCCAGGGCGACGGCCAGGCTATCGGCGTAGACGCGCCCCACAGGCTGATCTAGTTCGAGCTCTGCCTTGAGCGCGCACATAATGTGTTCTATCTGAGGGTCGTGACACGTGAGGCTAGGTTCGAACGATATACGATCCGCATCCATCCCCATTGCATACGCAGTTTCCCGGACCAAGCTATGCTCTAGACCCACGAGGAGGAAGCGGCCTAGGCCCGCGTCGACGAACGAGACCGACGACCGCGCCGGAAGAATATCGAACGTGCCCGGGCGTTGCAGACGCGACGCGCGCGCGCCGTCGCAGCGGATTGCAGTGTCCAGAGGCGTCCCGAACAGCATGCTCACGCTGTGTTGCGCGAAAATGAGCTCGCCGGCGCCGCCCGCGACCTCGAGCAACGTGGCGCCAAATCCACCCCAGCCTCTGCCGTCAGCGGTAAGGCGCGAGAGCACGCTTAGTGGTCGCTCCCGCCAAGCGTCGAGCCGCTCGTCCATGGTATCGATTAACATTCGCCGGCACAGCGGCGTGACCCTTAGCGGCCTTTCATGATTACATCGTGGTCATTGACACTACAATCGCTTGACTAGTGTTCCCTGACCGCCTGCGTAGTGCCACGCTCCATCGGTTTTGACCCATACATCAGTATAGCGGACGAGCTGGTCGTGGGTTTTGCTTTCATATGTGTATTTTACATGCAGCAACCCCGTCAAGATCGCGCAATCGCCGTTATACGATCGCACCGACACATCGCTCGGATCGTTCGCTAGCCACTTGATCGCACGATTGCCGAGAACTTTGAGAAATGCGTCGTGATCGTAGACATTGCTGTTGACATCAACAACGGAATAGTCTTGGGTGATCAACTTGGAAAGCGTATCGGTGTCGTACCGCATCGAGGACGCTTGCAAAAGCGAATTCAGGTCGGTAATCTTCTTGGCGATCTGGGCATCGTCGCCGGTCGCAGCGACGCACAGGAGCAGGACGGCACAGCAGGCCAAAAAATGTCTCATGGAATAGAGCCTACACGCCCGAAAGTCTCCAGTCGCCTCGAATCCCTCGATTTCGAACAAAAACTCACGCAAAAAAGCTCACTGCTGGCAGCGCTGAAGGACGACAAAATTCAGGCGTTGAAAGCAAAATATCGTTATGATGCGTCTCGCACTGCTCCTCCTCGCGCTTACAGCCGGCACGCAGACGCGCGTCGACGCGGTATTCAAAGCGTACGACTCTGTACGCACGCCGGGCTGCGCGCTCGGCATCTTCCGCGATGGCGTGACGGCGTATGCTCGAGGCTACGGCATGGCCGACCTCGAGCGCGACGTACACATCACGCCGGAATCGGTGTTTGAGGTAGGATCGACCTCAAAGCAATTCGCCGCGGCGGCGATAGCACTACTCGTTCACGACGGAAAGCTTTCGTTCTCCGACGACGTGCGCAGGTACATCCCGGAGCTCCCCGTCTACGGAAAACCGATCACCTTAAATGAGTTGATGTGGCACACGAGCGGTTTGCGTGACTACACCGATTTACTCGAACTCGCCGGGTATGGACTCGAGCAGGCAACAACCGACGAGCAAGCCTTGGCGCTGATCGTACGTCAAAAGAGCTTGGAATTTCCGAGCGGCACGCGGTACGAATACTCGAACACCAATTACTTCCTGCTCTCGGTCATCGTCAAGCGAGTTAGCGGCCAAACCTTAGCGGCGTTCGTGCAGCGGCGGATATTCGCGCCGCTCGGAATGATGCATACGCTCTATCGGACCGATTACGCGATGTTGATTCCAAATCGCGCGATGGGCTATGCGCCGGCGGCGGGCGGCGACTTCAAGAACAGCATGTCGAACTGGCAGCAGACCGGCGACGGCGGCGTGCAGATATCCGTTCAAGATGCCCTGAAGTGGGACGAGAATTTCTACCACCCACGCGTCGGCGGACCTTGGCTCGTCGATCAGCTGCAGACGACCGGGCACTTGGCGAACGGTAAGCGTCTCGGCTATGCGCGCGGATTATTCATCGGAACGTATCGTGGACTTCGATTCGTCTCGCACGGCGGCGCGTGGATCGGTTATCGGGCGGCGTTCGACCGGTATCCGTCTTTGCACACTTCGATTGTCGTCTTCTGCAATTCTGACGCTGCGCCGGCGGAGGCGCTCGCGAAGAGCGTCGCAGACGTGGTTCTGCAATCGCATCTCGCGCCTGTTGCCACGGCACCGCCGGCGCGCGCAAAATCGGAAATCTCCACGCAGGGTCTCAGTGGTGCCTACATCGATGAGGCAGGCGGCGATGTGTTTCACGTCGTGTCGAGCAAGGGCGGTATAGCGCTAGTTCTTAGCGGGAACACGTACGCGCTTGCGCCGGTCGGCCCGTCGTCGTTTCGCGTAGGCTCCACGTTGGTACGGTTTGACGTTGCCAAAGACGGTTCGGCGACAGCGATGCACGTAGGGAGCGGCGATGATGAAGTAATCGCGCAGCGATTTACCCCGGTTACCCCGGCGCCCGAACAGCTCGCCGGCGTCGCGGGTACGTATTACAGTCCGGAACTCGACGTAACCTGGACGCTCGGCGTGAGTGCGGGCTCGGTACGTCTCGAACCGACGCGAAACCTACCCGACGGCGCGGCTGGGAAACTGCATCCGCAGATGAGCGATACGTTCACGTCCGACGGCGGCGGCTTTCTCATACGCTTTACGCGCGACTCCGCCGGCGCGATCGATGGTTTTGCGCTCAGCGCAGGTCGCGGCCTGCGGTCGCTGGTCTTCGCGCGAACCTAGCAAGTGATCACGCTTACAAGCTCCGAAGGAAGTCGATCATCGCAGCGCTCACTTCCGGCGCGCGTTCTTGCTGCGTCCAATGGCCGCAGCCAGGCAGCATGATTGCCGGTCGGAGTTTGGGGACCAATGCTGATTGCTTCGCAATAAACTGCGAAAATGCGGAGGCGACAAAATCGCGGTCGCCCGCCATGTAGAGCGCCGGAACGGTTACCTGCGCTCCGGCAAAGGGAGCCAGCAACTCCCAGCTGCGATCGACGTTGCGATACCAGGCGAGCGGACCGCGGAATCCGCTGCGCGTGAATTCCGCGACGTAAACATCGATGTCGGATTCCGAGATCCAAGGCGGCAACGACGCCGGATCGGTAAAGGGCGGAGCGTTTCGGGGTATCATTCCGCCTGCAAATGTTGCACCGCCAACTGACGGCGGCCTCTTACCGGAGAGCGCGTAAAACTGCGAGCGAAACGTGCGGCGCAGGTCGCGACCGAGCACTGTTTCAGCTTCAGGAGTCTGAAGGAAGAGCTGATAAAACACTGCGTTCGCGTTGTGCGGCATGAGCGTTGTCGGCGGCAGCGAGCCGCCAAAACCGCGCGGCCGGAACGGCGGGCTGAGCGCGATAACAGCGCGGAAACGGTCGGGGCGCAGCAGCGCAGCTTGCCATGCAATTGTTGCGCCGACGTCGTGGCCGGCGATGACCGCCTGCTGAGCACCCAAAGCGTCCACGAGACCCACGATGTCGCCGACGTCATCGAGCAGCGTATACTTCTCCGTCTCCTCCGGACGATCGCTTCGCCCGTAACCGCGCAAGTCTAGTGCTACGGCATGAAATCCCGCCGTCGCCAGCGCTCCGAGCTGATGCCGCCAAGAATACCAGCATTCGGGAAAGCCGTGACAGAGGATGATCAGCGGACCTTCGCCCTGCTCGGCCACATGCACGCGGATGCCGTTGGTCTCGATCATGCGATGCGTCACCTTGGGCATCGCCGAATCCACCGCGGCAGCCGCCGTAAGCGGCTCCCCGAAAGCAGCTCCAACGGTGAACGCGCTCGCCGCCCAGAGCATATCGCGTCGGGATAGCATCATGCGGCAGCACTCGACGCGCGTTGCTCCTGGCGCGCGTGACGCGCGGGAGACAGGAGGAGATAAAACGCGACGATGTGCGTGACCATCAACAGCGGTACATAGACGATAGGAATGAAGTAGGCCGCGCCCATCTGTCCCGCAGCCGCCGGTACGCCGAGGTAGATCGTGCGCGCGGTAGCGTCGATCAGATCCACGGCACCAACGACGTTAAAGGCAATGACGAATCCCCAGAACAGTGGCCGTATCGGAAAAAACACGAACGCACAGATCGCAAGAAGCGATGTCGCAAGGTCACCGTAGGCCGCCGGCGCGGCAAATCCAACTGGAAGATTCGGACCGACGACTCCAGGCACAAGAAACACGAGTCCCGCAAATCGGAACGCGTTCAACGCTGCAATCGCACGCTGGGCTTCCGCTCGACCGAGTGACTTCAACCATGGGAGAACATAGACTGCGACGACGAGCGCCCATGCGATGAGCCCGAGGAGCAACTGAACGCGAAAAATATTTATTACCGCCACGATGTCTTTCCTTTGGTACCATTCGGTACCCTCGTAATGAAGGTATGGTACCATATAGTACCGAATCGTCAATAGCCCGTAGGACTAGCGGAGGGCGCTTGAACGTGAGCAGAGCAGTGCAAGGTAAAGAGGACGAAGATCTGGCGTTACGGCGCGAGCGCATTCTTAATGCTGCGTTCTCAGCCTTCATGAAAGAGGGCTATGCCGAAGCCAGCACGCTCGAGATCGCAACGCGCGCGCGGGTTTCAAAACGAGCGCTTTACGAGCTTGTCGGCACGAAACAGGAACTTTTGGCGGCTTGCATTAGCGAGCGCGCGAGGAGATTTCGCACCGCTGAGACGCCGACGCTCACCGATCGCGATGGGCTTGCGCGCGCCTTGACCGCATATGGAGCGAAGCTCATGCGCGAGGTAAGCGATCCCAACGTTGTTGCAGTTTTTCGGCTCGCGATTGCCGAGGCCGTCGCAGCGCCCGAGGCCGCCAGGGCGCTCGAATCGATTGGACGCGATGCGCGCCGTAATGGTCTGCGGGAGATTATGACACAGGCAGAGTTAGCCGGCCTCGTACGTGGCGATCCCGCCGAAATGGCCGAGCAATTCTTCGCGCTGCTGTGGGGCGATTTACATATCAGCTTATTGCTTCGCGTGGCGGAACGGCCGACCGAGGCGGAGTGTACGCGACGTGCGCACGCGGCCGCGACGAATTTTATGAGGCTGTACCCGAGCTAATAGTACGGTGCTATGCTTGCGGCATGAACGAACGCGATAAACGAGACACGAAATATCCGCCGCCCGAGGCTGAGGATCCGGAAGAAGAACAAACCCCGCAAATCGATCCGCTCACGATCGAGGACCCGCCGGAATATCCTGGGCCCGGAGCGTAAGTCTACCGAGATGCGTAGCTTCTTGCCCTTCATCCTCGCGGTCGTGACGATGGGCGCCGCGATCACCCCGAGCAACGTCGCGGACTTGCGGGTGCGATGGCAGGTTAAGCTCGGCTCGGTTGCTGACACGGCACCGCTCGTCGTGGGAAACGCGCTCTATATCACGGCGACCAACGGCACGACGTACGCCCTCGACACGACACGCGGGCGAATCCTTTGGCAGTTTGCGACGCAGGGTCCGAAAATCACGACGTCGGTCCCAGCCTACGATCCGGCGACGCACGCATTGTACGTGCCGGGTGTCGACGGGATGGTGCACCGGCTCGATCCGGCGAGCGGACGCGAAGTACGCGAAAGCGGGTTTCCCGAGCAGATTACACTTGCGCCGCAGACCGAAAAGGACGCCTCGCCGCTTCGCGTGGCCAACGGCTATCTGTACGCCCAAACGTCCGGTTACCTCGGCGACGCGACGCCGTACGTCGGCCACGTGGTCGCGATTCGTCTGAGCGACGGCAGTAAGCACGTCTTCAACGCGTTGTGCAGTTCGCATCACGAGTTGATCGAGCCGCAAAGCTGCGCTGCACAGCGCGCCGGGATGTGGTCGCGCGCAGGCGTTGTTATCGATCCAGACGCTTCCATGCACGGACGCATCTACGGCGCCACCGGGAATGGCCCGTTTGATGGAGCCGCCGGAAACTATGGCGATTCAATCCTGTCGCTGAACGACGATGCGACGCAGTTGATCGGATATCTGACGCCGCCGAATTACGACGATCTCGAGGCGGAGGACAAAGACGTCGGAAGCTCGTCACCCGCCATGCTGCCGCGTCAACCTGATAGTGCGACGCCACTGATGGCCGTACAGGGCGGCAAGGATTCGGTCTTGCGTCTCTTCGATCGCACGCATCTCGCCGGACTGCATGCGCCGCTGCAGACGATCGACCTCGGCTACCTGCTCTTTTCGATTCCCGGCGTGTGGACGGATCGCACGGGCGCGACCGACGTTTTCATCGGAATCGCTGACGGTGTACATGCGTACCGTCTCGTCACGAACAGCGGCGTCAGCCGTCTCGTGAGCGGCTGGCACACCGCGCTCGATCTCGGACGAGAGGCCGCTTCTCCCGTCGTGAGCGACGGCGTGCTGTTCCTTGCAACGAACAGCGGGCTTCTGGCGCTCGATGCGCAAACCGGCCGGCGCCTATGGACAAGCAATGGGATTGGTCCGATCCACTGGCAGATTCCCGTCGTCGCCGGCGATACGGTCTACTGCGCGGACGAGAACGGTATGCTGACCGCTTTTTCACGGTGAGCATCGTCGACACTCGGCACCGAACGCCTTAGGTCGTTGCTGCTGCGGGCGCCGTGGCGATACGGTATGCACATGAGCACGATTCGACGCTCCGACTCCCCTTTTATCAAAGACGCGGCCCGCGTCGCGTTGATTGCACACGACGCGCGCAAAGAGGACCTGACCGAGTGGGCTGCGTTCAACCGGGACACGCTGGCGCGCTGTTCGCTCGTTGCCACCGGGACAACCGGGGGACTCATCGCCGAGAAGACCGGCTTGAACGTCCATCTCTTGCTTTCCGGCCCGCTCGGCGGCGATGCACAAGTCGGCGCGATGCTCGTCGAGCATCAGCTCGACCTCATCGTGTTCTTTTGGGATCCGCTGACAACGCAGCCGCACGATGTCGACGTCAAGGCCCTGCTGCGACTTGCGGTCCTCTATAACGTTCCGATTGCATGTAACCGCGCAACGGCGGATTTCCTCATCTCCTCACCGCTATTCGCCGATGATGCGCACTTACGATCGCGCGCTCACCTCCAGGGGCGCGCTCCAGCGTAGGACGCGCAGCGCGCGAAGTGTATTCCAACGGCTCGCGCGGCCAATCTCCGGCTCCAACAGAAAACCTAGGCGGTCGGCGTGGAGATGATCCATCGGCCGTCGTCCGTCTTGATAACGCCGCGCTTCGACGATCCCGATCGCTTCGCGAATCCGTTCGTCCGGCGTAACGCCGGCGTCTCGCAGATAGTCGAGGCCACGCAGAACATCGTAATGCCACACGGTCGGAAAGGCGAACTGCGTCCACGCGGGATCGACGATCTCACCGGTGGTCAACCGTCTGAACAAGCGACGCTCCAACAGATATTCGTGCGCTTTGCTCCGTGCATCCGTAATGGCCGTTGCCATGCCCCACGCGCGTTCGTATTCTAATAGGCCTTCGATGACGCGGATCGTGGAATTGAACGACGCACGGGTGCTTGGCGGAGCGTCGCAATTCCAGCCACCATCTGCCAGCTGTTCACCGAGCAGACGATCGACGATGCCGTCGCACCGTTCGCCAAAATAACTGCCGACGGCGAGAATAGCACCGTTGATGCACGGCTCGGTCTCACCGTCGAAGTACGCTCGATTTGCGAGCCTTTCGAACCGTAGATGCGCTTTCACGCGGGCGATAGCGCGACGCGCTTCATTACTCGACGGTTCCAAGCCCATTGCACGCAAGAGCACGAGCGCATCGGTTGTGGCCATCCAGCCCTCATCGTCAGGGGCCACCCACCAACCCTTCGGCCCCTGGCGCTCGAGCAACACTGCGCACCAGCCCTCCGTCGCGACGCGCGAACGCGCGCTCGCGACGACGTCATCGGGCTCGCATGTGAGATCGCGCATGACCTGCCACGCGATCGCCGGATCACCCGCAAGAAGCCATCGAATCGTCCCAGGGGAAAATTGAACGGTCAACTCCAAACTCCGAATCGTGTTTAGTCGCGCGGAGCTTCGTGCGCTTCCGATCTTTTCCAGCCTGACCGACGAAAGCCTGGACTTCTTGATCGCGCACAGCGCCGACATTCGGCTGCTCAAGGGCGAGTATGTCTTACACGAAGACGACACGCAACGCGCGTTGTTTGTACTCATCTCCGGACGATTGGATGTCACGAAGTTCGTCGACGGCACCGAACGCGTCATCAGCACGCGCAGCCCCGGTGAAACATTTGGCGAGCTCCCATTAGTCATGAACATGCCATTTGCGGTGAGCTTTCGCGCGTCGCAAGTCGCACGCATCATGTGCGTCGCCGGGAGAGACTATCAGGTCGTCGCCGCATCGGAACCCAACCTTGCAGCCGCCGTCGAAGCAGCGGCAACCGGCCGGGTCGAGGGATTGCAGGAACTGGCGGCGTCACCATCGCCGCCGATGCTCGCGGTGATAGGTCCGCAATGGGATAACAAGACCCACGTTCTTCGGGAATTCCTAGAGCGCAGTTCGATCGAATTTGACGCGATTACATCGACGGATGCCAGCGATGAGCAGTATCCGCAAGTTCGCCTTCGCGATGGAGCGCTGCTCACAAATCCTTCGATGCGCCAGCTTGCCGAGGCGCTGGACCTCAACGTCGTGCCGCGACATGCGGCCTACGATGTCGCGATCGTCGGCGGTGGCCCGGCCGGCCTCGCAGCCGCCGTATACGGTGCATCGGAGGGGCTATCGACGCTGTTGGTGGAGCGGGAAGCACCCGGCGGACAAGCCGGTACCTCATCGCGCATCGAAAACTATCTTGGATTCCCGTACGGCATCGCAGGCGGCGATCTCGCGCATCGAGCGCTCGAGCAATCACGCCGTCTGGGCGCGGAGATTGTCGTCACGCGTAGCGTGCAAGAGATCGATCCAGCTTCGCGCACGCTGGTCCTCGATGGAGGAGGAGCGGTTGAGGCGCGGACGATCGTTCTCGCGACCGGCGTCTCGTGGCGACATCTCAACATTGCCACGCTCGATCGCTTACGCGGGCGTGGCGTGTATTACGGCGCCGCACCCGACGAAGTTCGCACGCTCAACGGCAAGAACGTGTTTCTCGTTGGGGCAGGCAACTCGGCAGGCCAGGCCGCCGTAAACTTAGCGAATTTCGCACGCTCCGTTACCCTTCTGGTCCGCGGCGATTCCCTCGAGAAGAGCATGTCGCGTTACCTGATCGACCAGCTCGAGACCAAAGAAAATGTCCAGGTCGTAACGCACACGGAGGTCGTCGACGTTGCCGGCAGCGATCACCTCGACACGATCAGCACGATCGACACGGCGACCGACGCAACGGTGAAATGCGCGGCCGACGCGCTCTTTATCATGATCGGTGCTGACGCTGAAACGGAATGGCTGCCGTCGCAGATCCGGCGCGATCCGAGCGGCTATGTGCTCACCGGAGCCGACGCGTTAAAGACCGGCGAGTGGCGCATACGCCGCGATCCGTACCTGTTGGAAACCACGGTACCAGGGATTTTCGCCGTTGGCGACGTGCGGTCGGGCTCGATCAAACGCGTCGCAGCCGGCGTGGGCGAGGGCAGTATGGCGATTGCACTCGTGCATCAATACCTCACGACGGTCACAGGCGAGCTTACCTAAGCGTTGCGCCGGACGTGAAAACGACTCGCTACGGGCGGATTCTCTTTGGCGCTGCCACCGTCATGTTTGGCATCATTTTGCTGATGTGGCACGATGCCGGCGCGTGGGAAGATCTGCCGATCGTGACGCTCCCGTTCGGCGCGATCATCGGCGACGTTCTCGCAATCGCGCTCATTGCCGGCGGAATCGGGATACAGCTTCCGCGCACCGCTCGCGCAGCCTCGATCGTGCTCGGCGCCGTTACGATCCTGTTCTCCCTCGCTTGTATTCCCGCGATCGTTCGCTACCCGGCTGTCTATTTCACCTACGGGAGCTTCTTCGAATTTTTCTCACTTGTGTGCGGCGCGATTGCGCTATACGGCGCCACGGGAACGAATGCTGCGCAATCGGCGACGCTCGCACGCGCGGCGCGCATTGCGCTCGGCGTGTGCACCGTATCATTCACGCTCGCGCAGATCGTCTATCCAAAAATCACCGCGGACTTGGTTCCAATATGGATGCTGCCGAACCAAATCTTTTGGGTCATAGTTACGACGATTGCGTTTGGCCTCGCGGCGATCGCCATGCTGATCGATCGGCAGGCTCGGCTTGCGACCTACCTGTTAGCATTGATGCTCGCGCTCTTTGGTCTGCTCGTGTGGGTCCCGATTCTCATCGCGCATCCCGAGAAGCATTTCAATTGGTCCGAATTCGCTTTGAATTACCTCATTGCCGGAGCTGCTTGGCTCGTGGCCGACGTTACCCCGCGCGAGCGTAACAATTCCTCACAAAAGAAACGATGAGGCACCGTAACGCGTGCGGTGCCTCATCGTTCAATTGAGGGCTAATCAACCGATGCATCGAGCATACAACGGTAACAGGCAAGTTTTGCTGGGACGAAACTTACTTGGCATTTTTGAGATTTTGCGAGATCCGCTCCTCAACCGTTGCTAAGAACGCGTCGCGCTGTTCCAGCGGAAGTGCCGGCGCGGCGCCGAGTTCGAAGGCACGCATCACCGCTTGACGATAGCGCCCAACGTCGCCTGCGATACCGTTGCGCGCGGCTTCGTCGCGCAACACGCTCCGAAAGAGATCGTGCCAGGATGAATCCGCAGTATCGCGCACCTCGGGCACAAAGTTGGAAAACCGCACGACCAGTGCATCGACGATTGGTTCGATTCGCGCGAATGGTCCAAATCTGCGTTGCGGGAGGCGTGGAATCGCAAAGAGTTCCGCCGCTACGACGTGATCGGATATCGATGCGAACGCGCGAAGCCCCGCAGCGTAGCAATCTTGGGCCTCATCCATTTCGCCGCAAGCGTCGTGCGCCGCGGCCAGCACGATCAACGCGGCCGCAGTCAATCCGCCGAAGCCGGCCCGTTGTGCCGCTTGGCAGGCCGGCTCCGCGTGCGCACGGGCCGCAGC
>JBAUEZ010000239.1:0-1763 GCA_049678885.1 Candidatus Aquilonibacter sp.
TCCATCAGCAGCGCGCGCGGCTGCGCAGCAAGTGCGCGCGCCACACCAACGCGCTGCGCTTCGCCGCCCGAAAGTTCGCTCGGGCGCCGATGGCGGTAGCGCACCGGATCGAGACGCACGAGTTCGAGCATCTCGTCGACCCGCGCATCGATGCGCGCACGATCCCACCCGAGCAGCGACGGTACGATTGCGATATTCTGCGCGACGTCCATGTGCGCGAAAAGCCCCACGGCTTGAATCGCGTAACCGATGCCGCGCCGCATGACCACCGGGTCGAGCGTTGCAGTGTCGACGCCGTCGAGTTCGATGCGCCCGCTATCGATCGGTACCATCCGATTCACCGTGCGCAGCAGCGTGCTCTTCCCGGAGCCCGACGGACCGACGAGCGCGACAAACTCCCCGGGCCGCACGTCGAGATGGATCCCATCGATCCCCGGCGCAGCCACACCGTTGTAGTGCGCGCTGACGTCGGAAAAACGAATCCCTGCGCCGCTCATGCTGCGCCTTTCAAAAACGCAGCCGCGACGTCGGCAGGGTCGCGGTCGTGGGCTTCGACTTGATCGTTCATCGCCTGCGCCGCAGCCGTTGTGATCTTCGGCGATACGGCGTTGAGCGTGCTTGCGATGCGCGGTTCACGCGCCAGCGCTTCTTTGCTCACGAGCGGTGCGACGTTATATGCGGGCCACAAGTGCTTGTCATCCTCGAGTACGACGAGATGGTTGCTCGCGATTGCACCATCGGTTGTAAAGGCGGTCGCGACATCGGCGCCGCCCTCGAGCAGCGCTTCGTACTTCAACGAGATGTCGTACGTGCGTACGGATGCAAAATGAAAGCCGCCGTAGACGCGTTGTAGACCCGGGAGACCGTCGGGGCGCGTCAGGAATTCGGGAATCGTGGCCAACCGAAGACGTGAGGCAAGCGGCGCCAGGTCGGAGAGCGTGCGCAAGTGATAGCGCGCAGCAATCGCCGCGGTGGTCGCAAGGCCCTGCGAGTTGTTCATCGGCGAAGGATCGAGCCACACGATACCGTACTCGCGCGCGAACGCGTCGCGCACGAAAGCGTAACACGCTGCGGGGTCGGCGATCGGTGCGTGATGCAGCACGTTGATCAGCGCCGTGCCGGTGTACTCGGGATAGATGTCGATCTGCTCGCGCGCCATCGCGGCCATCGTGATCTGCGTCGAACCAAGATTCAACCGTCGCGTTACACGCAACCCGGCCCGCTCGAGCGCCTGCGCGTAGATCTCGGCGATCACGATCGATTCGGTGAAATTTTTCGATCCCACTGCGATACTGTTGCGCGCGGCGCACGCCGGCAGTGCGCATATCGACGCCATCGCCGCGATCGCATGCGCGCGCGTCATCATCGCCGTACCTCAACCAGCAGCGCCATTGCAGCGACGATCGCGGATGCGATCGCGAGCAGCGTGCTGTCACCGGTCTGGAGGCCGCGTACGATGTCGTCGCCGAGGCCACCGGCACCCACGAACGTTGCGAGCGTTGCGCTGCCAATCACCTCGACGCCGGCGGTTCGTACGCCGGCGAGTGCAACCGGTAACGCAAGCGGAATCACGACGCGCGTAAAACGTTGCGTCGGCGACATGCCGAGTCCGGTCGCAACATCGAGCGCTGACGCCGGTGTATTACGTATTGCTAAGTCGACATTAATAACGATGGGTGGTAATGCAAGCAGCGTGAGCGCGACGATCGCGGGCGCAGCGCCGACGCCAAGCACCGGAACGAGCAACGCCAGCACTGCGATGC
>JBAUEZ010000240.1:0-32418 GCA_049678885.1 Candidatus Aquilonibacter sp.
GCCACCACCGTTGCCATTGCTGTTCGGAGCCAAGTACGCGTCCCAATTACTCGATAGCGCCGTGCCGACCGCGAACACAATCTGCTGCGGGGCATCGGGCACACCTGTCGTGCCTGGGATCGGATAGATCATTTGCACGGTCGTGCCGGGCGAGCAGGTCGGACCCGGTGTCGGATTCGTAATGCCGGGCGCGCCGCCGCCGCACGCGGCAAAGGCGACCGCACACATCGCAAGCACGGAAGCAACGAAAAGATTGCGCAGAGTCAGCATGTCTTTATCCTAGCGTCCCCTTCCTGGGCAATGGATGAGAATCGTTAGAGAATATAAGCGGAGAGATCGGCATTCTCCACGACATCCTTGAGGCGCTCGCGCACGTAGGCAGCGTCGATCGTCACGGCGCCGCGCTCTTCCGGCGCTGCGTAACTCACGTCTTCGAGTAAGCGCTCGAGCACCGTGTGCAGACGGCGGGCTCCGATATTCTCGCTCTGCTCGTTGACCTGCATTGCAAAACGGGCAAGCTGGTCGATTGCATCCTCGGTGAAGGTAAGCATCACGCCTTCGGTTGCGAGCAGCGCGCGATACTGCTCGATCAGCGCGTTCTTCGGTTGCGTGAGGATCGTCTTGAAGTCTTCCGCCGTGAGCGAATCGAGCTCTACGCGAATCGGAAAACGTCCTTGCAATTCCGGAATGAGATCCGAGGGTTTGCTGATGTGAAACGCGCCCGCGGCGATAAAGAGCACGTGATCGGTCTTGAGCGTCCCGTGCTTGGTCGTCACCGTGCTGCCTTCCACGATCGGCAGAATGTCGCGCTGCACGCCTTCGCGCGAAACATCGGGTCCGCCGCGCGCACCTTCGCGCCCCGCGACCTTGTCGATTTCATCGATGAAGATGATGCCGTCCTCGGCCGCGCGGCGCAGCGCTTCGCGCTTGACCGCATCCATATCGATCAACTTCGCGGCTTCCTCTTGTGCGAAGATGCGCCGTGCTTCGGAAACGGTGACGCGCTTGCGCGTCTTGCGTTTGGGAATCAATCCGCCGAGCATCTCGCCGAGATCGGCACCGCCTTGATCCATCCCACCGAGTATCCCGATCGGCAGGCTTGGCGTCTCTTCGACTTCGATCTCGATCAACCGCACGTCGTAGAACCCGCGTTCGATCTCACCGCGCGTCTGCTCGCGAATCCGCGCGGCATCACTCGGCGGCGCGGGCGCCGGTTGCGGCTGCGGCTGCGGCGCCGTGTTGCCGAAAATCGATCCGAGCGTTGCGGCAAAGGGATTCCCGCCCGCCGGTTGGCGCGGCGCGGTTTCGGGGTGCAGCGCATCGATCAATCGCTCGACGGCGGCTTTTTCCGCCAGCTCCTCGACTTCGCCGCGGCGCTCTTCGGTCACCATACGAATCGAAGCCTCGACTAAATCGCGCACCATCGACTCCACGTCGCGGCCCACGTACCCGACCTCGGTATACTTGGTCGCTTCGACTTTGACAAACGGCGCGCCAACCAGGCCTGCGAGACGACGCGCGATCTCAGTCTTGCCGACGCCGGTCGGCCCGATCATCAGAATGTTCTTCGGCGTGATCTCGTCGCGCAGGTCCTCGCGTACTTTATTACGCCGGTACCGATTGCGCAGCGCGATCGCGACCGCACGTTTGGCCTTGCCTTGTCCGACGATGTACTTATCGAGTTCGGTCGCGATTTGCCGCGGCGTCAGCCCGGCGATATCGGAAAGCATTGCGTTCATGGAAGTGTTTCAACCGTAATGTCGTCGTTGGTATAGATACAGATCTCGCCCGCAATCTCGAGCGCTTTGCGCGCAATATCCGCGGCCGAGAGATTGGAGTTGCGCACGAGCGCGGCGGCGGCCGCTTGCGCGTAGGGTCCGCCGCTACCGATCGCCGCAATGCCTTCGTCAGGCTCGATCACGTCGCCGGTTCCGGAGAGGACGAAGAGGTGCTCGGGCGTCCCGACGATGAGCAGCGCTTCGAGACGACGCAGCGCGCGGTCCTGGCGCCAGTCTTTCGCCAGCTCGACTGCGGCGCGCGTCACGTCTTTGAACTCGGCGTATTTGCTTTCGAACTTTTCGAGCAGCGTGATGCCGTCAGCCGCTGAGCCGGCGAAGCCGGCCACGACTTTGCCGCCGGCTATTTTGCGGACTTTGCGGGCACTGTGCTTAACGATGGTCTTATCCAGCGTGACCTGCCCATCGCCGGCCATTGCCAGCATGCCGTCGCGGCGCACGGCGAGAATGGTGGTGGAGCGAATCCTCATATCGTCACCGTTCTACCCGTTCCGAACGTGAGGGGTTTCATGAACAAGACTGCGATCCTTGTAGCAGCCCTGCTCCTTCTTCCCGTTGCCGCAATGGCCCAGTTCGCGCCGGGTCCGCGCGGGCCGGGCGCACAGGGTACGGTAAATGCACCAGCGACAACGCACGGGATAACCGTGACGGGTTCGGCCGGTGCACGCATTCCGGCAACCTCGGCACGCATTACGCTGACCATTTCTAGCGCCGATCGCTCCCTTTCGCTCGACGCACAATCGCTACAGCCCGTCGTCGATGCGCTGGTCAAATCCGGCGCCGATCCTGCGAGCGTGCAGCTTCCGCCAAACTTCAGCGCTCCCGGAAAATCGAATATTGCGTCGATCACGGCTACCGTCGCACATCCCACCGCGGCAATGATGCAAAGCGGCATCGTGACCGTCGGCACAAGCGTCGCCTCCTCCAAGAACCTGGTGCTCAACGGCGCGATGGTCATGGTCATCGCCCAACACTGCGCCGACGCGCTAGACAATATACGAAGTCAGGCGATTGAGCGCGCGCGCGCCAAAGCGGAGTCTATTGCAAAAGATCTCGGTGTGCACGTGGGAAGCGTGCTCAACGTGCAATCCTTCGAGCAGGGCTCGCCCGACGGCTCGTGCCAGTCGCAATACAATGTTAATGGATTCATGGGCAGCCCTGACCAGCCGCAATCATCCCAAGAGTACGTCACTGTCCCGATCCAGAGCAACATCACGATCACCTACGCGATCAAGTAACGCGTCGACCGCGTCGCGCGTTATGAAAGCATGAAGCGCGTAGCGACCCTCGCCGCAATCATTCTCCTGCTGCCGGGCATCGCCGGCGCGACACAAGCGCCGCACGGGATCACCGTCACCGGTACCGGCTCAAGCCGAACTCCGGCAACCACCGTGCGGATCAGCGTGCAACTCGGCAGCGCCGATCGTTCGAACGGCCTCGATAAACAAAAGCTGCAGCCGATCGTCGACGCCTTGATCAAGGCCGGAGCCAACCCATCGCGCATCCGCCTTCCGCTGACTTTCAACGCCGGGGTCGGGGCAAACATAGCGTCGATCAATGTGACCTTCCCGCGTCCGACTGCAAAGACGGTGCAAAACGGAGTGGCTTCGGCGGCTGCGGCGCTGGCTACGGTCAAGGACGCAGTGGTGCTCTACAACCTGCAAGTCTTTGTGATCGCACAGAATTGTCAGCACACGCTAGCAATTGCACGCCAACAGGCGATCGCGAGCGCACGCGCCAAGGCCGAAGCGATCGCTAAGGATCTGAATGTTCAGATTGGGCCGGCGATCAGCGCCGAGTCACACGAGATGACCTCAGCCGACGGTTCGTGCTTTGCGCAATACTTCATCAGCGCACAAGGGGATCAGTCAGGCCTGCAGACTCCCCAAGACTACGTCACCGTTCCGGCGACCGCGAACATCACGATCACGTACGCGATCAAGTAACGCATCAATCGACGCGAGCGAACGCTGTGCCATCTGGCGCCGCCGCTCTTTCTTATCACGGATCTCGGCATCGAGCGGAGGGAAGTAGGACCAGGTAACGTTGGCCGGTTGGAAGTCGTGCGTCTCGGTGTTCTGCAAATGCGCGACGACCGCGCCGAGCGCGCTCTCGCGCGGGAACGCGATTGGCTCGAGCCCGAGGATCGCGCGCGCCGCGTGAATGCCGGTCATTGCACCGCACGCCGCGCCTTCAACGTAGCCTTCCGCCCCGGTGATTTGACCCGCAAAATACAATGCATTCTGTCCGCGCAAGCGCAGGTGTGCATCGAGCAGGCGCGGCGAGTCGATGAACGTGTTGCGATGCATGACACCTAGGCGCAGCCATTCCGCGTTCGCAAGGCCCGGCAGTTTACCGAAGGCTTCTTTTTGCGCCGGCCATGAAAGCCGCGTCTGAAACCCGACGAGATTGAATGCCGTGCCCTCCGCGTTCTCTTTGCGCAGCTGGACGACCGCGTGCGGTGTCTTGCCGGTACGCGGATCGCGCAAGCCGACCGGCTTGAGCGGACCGAAGCGTAACGTGTCATCCCCACGATCGGCCATCTCTTCGACCGGCAAGCAGCCTTCGAAGTACCTTGTTTGAGCCTGCCCTGAGGCTGTCGAAGGGGATTCAAAATCTTTAGGCTGATGGCGTTCGAGCGAGCGCAGGTCGTGCAGCAGCTGCGCATACTGGTCGCGATCGAGCGGGATGTTGATGTAGTCATCGCCGTCGCCTTTTTCGTAGCGCGACTTGCGATACATGAACGACTCGTCGATCGAATCCGCGGCGACGATCGGCGACGCAGCATCGAAGTACGCGAGCCGCTTGCCGACCAGCGCGTCGAGCGATGCGAGAAACTCTTCGTTCGGCAACGGCCCGCACGCAACGATAACCGGACGATCCAGCGGAATCGACGTTATCTCTTCACGATGCAGAGTGATGCGCGGGTGCGACGTGATGCGCGCCTCGACCGCATCGGCGAATTTCTCACGGTCGACGGCAAGTGCGCCACCGGCCGGAACCGCCGCTTCGCGCGCGCTGGTGACGATCACCGAGTCGAGCCGCGCCAACTCTTCTTTCAAGAGCCCGACGGCGTTTTCGAGCGCCGCGCCGCGCAGCGAGTTACTGCAGACGAGTTCGGCGAGGCGGCCGGTGTGATGCGCTGGTCCGCTGCGTTGCGGGCGCATCTCGTACAGATCGACGTCAGCGCCGGCCTTCGCAGCCTGCCATGCTGCTTCGCACCCGGCGAGCCCGCCACCGATAATGGTGAGGCGTTCACCCATGGCTAA
Organism: Candidatus Aquilonibacter sp.; assembly: GCA_049678885.1. Lineage (GTDB taxonomy): Bacteria > Vulcanimicrobiota > Vulcanimicrobiia > Vulcanimicrobiales > Vulcanimicrobiaceae > Aquilonibacter. The sequence continues at coordinate 5,066 of JBAUEZ010000240.1, forward strand.
ACTTCCGCGAGTTCGCGCTCGTCGGTCGGCTCGTCGCCGCCCGCCGCCTTTGCGATCGACGACACGTCATGCTCTTTGTTCGCAGCGCACTCGAAATGCACGACGCCGCCGCGACGATTCTTGGCAACGACGTAACTGCCGCAGACCGGGCACGGCTCGGGGATCACACGATCCCATGAGACGAACTCGCAGTTCGGATAGTTTGCGCAACCGTAGAACGTGCGCCCCTTCTTCGAGCGGCGCTCGACGATCATGCCGCCGTCTTTGGGACATTTCGCGCCGGTGTCTTTGACGATCGGTTTGGTCGTCTTACACTCGGGATAGCCCGTGCACGAGATGAATCGTCCGAAGCGTCCCGTCTTGATCACCATTGGACGTCCGCAGTTCGGACAGATCTGGTCGGTCGGTTCGTCTTTGATCTCTAGACGCGGCAACTTCTTCTCTGCCTCTTCGAGATCGTGCGCGAACGGCGTGTAGAACTCGCGCAATACCCCGACCCAATCCGCATTCCCCTCGGCGACCTTGTCGAGGTCGCCTTCCATGCCGGCGGTAAACTTCAGGTCGACGATCTCTTTAAAGTGCTCCGCCAGGAGGTCGTTGACCGCGATGCCGATGTCGGTCGGCTTGAAGCGCCGATCCTCTTGCGAAACGTAACCGCGCGCTTGGATCGTGTCGACGATCGTCGAGTAGGTCGACGGCCGGCCGATGCCGTTCTCTTCCAGCGCCTTGACCAGCGTCGCTTCCGTGTAGCGCGGTGGCGGCTCGGTGAAGTGTTGCTTGGGCTCGATCGCGCGGCGATCGAGCGCATCGTTGTCGTGCAACTCGGGCAACCGCACGCGCCCCTTCGCGATCTTGCCGTTGGTCAGCCCGGCGCCGTTCGGCTCGATGCTTTTTGCATCTTCATCTTTGCCTTCTTCATATACGCGGGTGAAGCCGGCGAATTTGACGATGCTTCCGGTGGCGCGGAACGTATACTCGCCCGCCTTGATGTCGACGGTCGTTTGGTCGAGGATCGCCGGCGCCATCTGCGAGGCGACGAAGCGCTCCCAGATCAGCGAGTACAGGCGCAGCTCGTCGCGCTTGAGCACGTGCGCCACGCTCTCCGGCGTCCGGAAGACGCTGGTTGGGCGGATCGCTTCGTGTGCGTCCTGGGCGCCTTCGCGAACCTTGTAGGTCGCGCCGCCGTGGAACTCGGCACCGTAGGTCGCGGTCACGAACTCACGCGCGTGATCGCGCGCCGAATCGGCGATGCGCGTCGAGTCGGTACGCATATAGGTGATCAAACCTTGCGTGCCATCGCTTCCGCCCAGATCGACGCCTTCGTACAGAGCCTGCGCGATCTGCATCGTGCGCCGCACGCGCAGCCGAAGTTTACGCGAGGCTTCTTGTTGCAAGGTCGAGGTCGTGAACGGCGCGGGGGCGTTGCGCTTGACCTCGCGGCGCTTGACCGACGCAACCGAGAACGAAACCCCATCCAGCTCGCGCAGCACCGCGTCGGCCTGCGCCTGGTTGGAGATCTCGATCTTCTCGCCGTTGCGCGCGAAGAGATCGGCGGGGAAGACGATCTCGGGATCGCGGTGGGTGGCGAGTTGCGCGGTGATCGTCCAATACTCGCGCGGGTTGAACGCATTGATCTCGCGCTCGCGATCGACGATCAGCCGCACGGCGACGGACTGCACGCGGCCGGCCGAGAGGCCGCCGCGGACCTTGGCCCACAACAGCGGCGAGATTTTGTAGCCCACGAGCCGGTCGAGGATGCGGCGCGCTTGCTGCGCATTCACGCGATCCATGTCGATGCGGTGGGGCGCTTTGATCGCGGCTAACGCTGCATCCTTGGTAATTTCGTGCAGTTCGATGCGCTTGGGATCGTCGAGTTTGAGCAACTCGGCGAGGTGCCACGCGATCGCCTCGCCCTCGCGGTCGGGGTCGGTGGCGAGGTAGACTTCGCTCGCGCTTTTGACCGCGCTTTTGAGCTCTTTGATGACGTCGCCCTTACCCTTGATCGTCAGGTACTTGGGTGTGAAATCGTGCTCCACATCAACGCCCAGCGTGCTTTTCGGCAGATCGCGCACGTGACCGACGGACGCCTTGACGACGTACCGCGGCGGCAGAAACTTTTTGATCGTGCGCGCCTTGGTTGGCGACTCCACGATGATCAGGGGCTTTTTCACGGGGTTCAGTATACTCCCGGGGTCAAGGCCCCGGCAAACTTTCGCCCCGAGCTTGTCGCGGGATTGGGGGCATACGCGCACGCGCGTATGCGCGCGTACGCGTGCGCGGGACGCGCACGCGTGCGTGCGCGATTTGCATGATTGCGAAAAATCCTTTATAGTGCGCTTAAAGCGCAGTTCGTGCGCTGTCCAAATTGACGCTGTTCGTCCCCCGGGGGACGAGGAGGAATGAATGGACTCCGATACCATGATGAATGGCGAAACGATGGCCGAAGCGGCCAAACCTCGCCGTCGTCGCAAAGCAGCCCGCAAGGCTGTTCGCAAGGTCAGAAAGGTCGTACGCAAGGTACGCCGCGCGAAACGCAAAGTCGCACGTAAGGTCGGCCGGGTGAAGCGTAAGGTCGGTCGCGCGAAGCGGAAAGTGGCGCGCAAGACCCGCCGGAAAGTCAGAAAGACCGTACGGAAGGTCGGACGGGCGAAGCGCAAGGTCGGCCGCGCGAAGCGCAAGGTTGCACGCAAGAAAGCCCGCGTCGGTCGCAAAGTGACCCGCAAGGCCGTGCGCAAAGTCAGAAAAGCCGGGCGCAAAAAGAAAGCCTAGCAGCCTACGATCTCAGTTTCCCACTACCCCATGTTAATGAAGGCGGACGATGTAAAAATCTCCGCCTGATTTTTTGCTAGCCGCACGACGCAGCTGAAGGTTCGGAGCACAGGATGTGCGACCGCCGAAGGCGGCCGAATCGTCTACGCGATCTGCTGCTGTTCGGCGCCGCCTTCCAGGCGAACGATGGACGTGTGCACGTCGGCATTGAAGCTCCACTCGTGCAACAAGAATCCCGCCGATTCGACTCCGATACCGAGGCGCGAGCGTCCGAGCACGAACTGGGGCGACGTACTCGGCGCAGTGCAGGCGATTGCTCCGCTCCACGGCCGGATCAGAACGGTATGGAGGTGACCGGCGATGAGCCGTGCGATCTGGGGATGCGCGCGCACGACCGCAGCGAGGGCGTGAGCGTTCTCAAAGCCGTAGGCATCCAGCCCCGGCACGCCGGTGCGAAAGGGCGGATGATGCATCGCCAGGATCGTTGGCCGGCGCGGGTGCGCACGCAGTTCGGCGTCGAGCCATGCGAGCCGCTCGTCGTCGACGAAACCGCCGCCACGACCGGGTGTGGTCGAATCGAGGGCGATGATGCGCATCGGCCAAGCATCGATCGCGTAACTCGCGTGCGATTCGAAGGTCCGTAAGTAACGATGATCGCGAAAGGCCCGCCGTAGCGCTTCGCGATCATCGTGGTTTCCCGGAATCAAAAAGTGCGGAATTTCGAGCCGCCCGAGCATCGACCGCAATCGTCGATACTCGTGCGGCGAACCTCGTTCGGTGAGGTCGCCGGTCGCAAGCACGATGTCGGGGCGCGGGTGCAAGTCGTGCAGTCGCGCGATCGTGCGCCGAAGGTAGTCGGAAGTGTTGGGCATATGGTGCAGCACGTGCCCGCGGCGTCGAATATGCAGATCCGAGATTTGCGCAACGATCACGCCCCGAGCATAACGTGCGCGCCTTATCCCCGAGTTAAGGGAAGTTTTATGCGTTTAAAACGACCGGGCCGTTTACGATCGGCGGCGCTGTGCCATTGTGCTCTTCAACCCAATGGCATGCGGTGAAGTGCCCGCTGCCGTAATCCTTGAACGCCGGATCTTCGACCTTGCAGCGTTCGAAAGCCACGGGACACCGCGTATGGAAGCGGCAGCCCGACGGGGGATCGACCGGCGAGGGAATGTCGCCGGTGAGCACGATGCGCTTGCGTCGTTGTTCAATCGCCGGATCGGGAATCGGAATCGCCGAGAGCAATGCCTGGGTATAGGGATGCAACGGATTCTGGTAGAGCTCATCGCGATCGGCCAGCTCGACGATCTTGCCCACGTACATCACCGCAACGCGCGTCGAGATGTGCCGCACGACCGAGAGGTCGTGTGCGATAAAGAGATAGGTCAGTCCGAGCTGCGACTGCAGATCCTCGAGCAGGTTGATCACTTGCGCCTGAATCGAGACGTCGAGCGCAGAGACCGGCTCATCGCAAACGATAAACTTGGGATTGACCGCGAGCGCGCGCGCGACGCCGATGCGTTGACGCTGACCGCCGGAGAACTCGTGCGGATACCGGTTCGCGCTATACGGTCGCAGTCCAACGAGCCGCAAGAGCTCCTGTACCCGTTCCTGCGCGGCTTTGCCGGTGGCGATCCTGTGAATCTTTAGCGGCTCGCGAATGATTTCGCTGACGGTCATCCGCGGGTTGAGCGAAGCGTACGGGTCTTGGAAGATGATCTGCATCTCGCTGCGCAGCCGGCGCACGTCGTCGGCGCGCATCGTCGTGATCTCGCGTCCGTCGTATTTGATCGAGCCGCTCGTGGCTGGGAGCAAGTGCAGCAGCATCCGCCCGATCGTCGTCTTGCCCGATCCCGACTCGCCGACCAGACCCAACGTATCGCCCGCGTCGATCGAGAAACCGACGCCATCGACCGCCTTGACGTCGGCGCTGTGCCGCGAAAACAGTCCCTCGTAGATCGGAAAGTACTTCTTGAGATCGTGAACCTCGATCAGCGACACGGGACTTCTCCATCGTAGAGCCAGCACCGCGCAACGTGACCCGTGCCAAAATCGTACAGCCCGACCGGCTCCGCGCAGACCGGCATGCGATTCTCGCAGCGCGGTGCGAATGCGCATCCCGGCGGCAGGTTGAGCAGATTGGGCGGCTGGCCTTTGATCGGCACCAAGCGACGGCGTTCGCTCTGGTCCAATCGCGGCAGCGACGCGAGAAGCCCCTGCGTGTAGGGCATCTTGGGGGCCGTGAAAATCTGATTGGCGGTTCCGTACTCGACCAAATTGCCGCCGTACATCACCAGGACGTTTTTGCACACCTCGGCGACCACGCCGAGGTCGTGCGTGATCAAGATGATCGCCGCGCCCGTCTCGGCTTGCATCTCGTTCATTAGCTCGAGAATCTGCGCCTGAATCGTCACGTCGAGGGCCGTCGTCGGCTCGTCGGCGATCAGCAGTTGCGGATTGCACGAAAGCGCCATCGCAATCATCACCCGCTGCCGCATGCCGCCGGAAAATTGATGCGGATAGTCGTCGAGGCGCTTCTCCGGCGAGGGGATGCGCACTTTTTTGAGCATCTCGATCGCTTTGACGCGAGAGTCAGCACGCGAATAGCCGAGGTGCAGTTGCACGGCCTCGGCGATCTGTTCGCCGATACTAAGAACCGGATTGAGGCTCGTCATCGGATCTTGGAAGATCATCGCGATCTTGAAGCCGCGGATCTTGCGCATCTGCGCCTCGCTCTTGGCGCTGAGATCCTCGCCATCGAAGAAGATGCCGTTGCTCGTCACGGCGGCGTTGCGCGAGAGCAAGCGCATGATGGAAAGCGCGGTGACCGATTTGCCCGATCCCGATTCGCCGACGATGCCGAGCGTCTCGCCGGGCGCAAGCGAAAACGAAAGTCCGTTGATAGCCGTGACCGGGCCGTCCTCCGTACGAAATGTCGTGCGGAGATTGCGAACGTCGAGCAGGGCGCTCAGGGTCGTTAGATCCCGGTCAGCGAGAGAATAAATCCGGTCACGACGAAGACGACTGCCGCAAATCCGGTAACCCGTTTGAGCTGCTCGTCGGCGCCCATGCGTCCGTACGCGGATTCGACGCGTCCGCCGATCGTGCCCGAGAGGCCCTCTTGCTTCGTGGTTTGCACCGCGAGCAGCGTCACGAGTGCAATTGCGGCGATGATGAAGATGCCGGCCAGGCCGTGCGTCAACCAACCGGCGTGGACTTGCAACGCGGTCTGCGGCATCGCCGCAACGGGCTGCTGCAATGCCTGCTGCAGTTGGATTGGGGGAAGTTTTGCGGGAACTTTGGCGGCGGGAGCAGCCGCTTTCGCAGCTGCAGCGAGCAGAAAGGTCAACGACGTATCTCCTGACGTGGGTCGAGCGCACGCGCGACCCGCTCCGCAATCGCTTGCGCGGAGAGTCCGAAGAGCGCCCGTTGATTGGGCTGGGAGTCGTGCTGCACGAGGACGTCACCGACGCCGACGCGCTGCACGCGGACCGAAAGGCCCAAATCCGACACCCTCTCTACGACCGCCGACCCGAACCCGCCTGCGAGCGAGTGTTCCTCAAGCGTAAGGATCAGCTCATGATCCTCGACGAGCGCTTGGAGGAGCGCCTCGTCGAGCGGCTTCGCGAAACGCGCGTTGACCACGGTCGGGAGCTGGTCGGAACGGCCAAACTCACCGCTTGAGAGCAGGTCGTATGCATCTAGCGCGAGGTCGACCGTGTTGCCGAGCGCCAGGATGGCGACACGGCTACCCTTGCGCAGCACCTCGGCTTTGCCGTGCTCGATCGGCGTGACCGGATCGCGATGGCGCCCGCTGGTTGAGCCGCGCGGATAGCGAATCGCCATCGGCGCATTGCGAGCGAGCGCGTACGCAAGCATCGGGAGAAGTTCGTCTTCGTTACGCGGCGCCATGACCGACATGTTCGGCAGCGTGCGCAGATAGGCGATGTCGTAGAGCCCCATGTGCGTCGGGCCGTCGTCGCCGACGAATCCGGCGCGGTCCATGCAAAACACGACCGGCAGATTTTGCACGCAGACGTCGTGGACGACCTGATCGTAGGCGCGCTGTAAGAACGTCGAGTAGATCGCGCACACCGGCTGCAAGCCATTGGTCGCCGCACCCGCCGCCATGCACACGGCGTGCGCCTCGGCGATGCCGACGTCGAAATACCGCTGTGGAAAGGCTTTGGCAAACTTCGAGAGTTTCGTCCCATCCGGCATCGCGGCCGTGATCGCGATCAGTTTGGGGTGGGTCGGCGCAAGCTCGATCATCGCCGCCGCAAACACGTCCGAAAACGTCGGGCGCGCGTCCGGCTTCACTTCAAGCTTACCGTTCTCTACGTCAAAGACCGAGACGCCGTGGAACGTGCGTGAGTCCTTCTCGGCCGGCTCGTAGCCCTTGCCTTTGATCGTGCGCACGTGCAAGAGCACCGGACGATCGACGCTTTTCGCCGTTTCGAGCGCGTCAATCAGCGTGTCGACGTTGTGGCCGTCGAACGGCCCCATATAGCGGAAGCCGAGCTCTTCGAAGATGACCGCAGCCTTTTCCGACGGTGCTACAAAGCGCATCGCGCCCATCTCGGCGCTCGCGAACGCTTTACGGGCGGCACCGCCGAAGGGCATATGCTCGAAAACGCCCTTGGCGCGCTCGCGCACGAAGTTTGCGAACGGCTTGCTGCGCAGCACCGAGAGATACGACGCGATCGAGCCGACGTTCGGCGCGATCGACATCTCGTTGTCGTTGAGGATCACGATGAAGTTCGAGTTGAGCTGACCCGCGTTGTTCAGCGCCTCGTAGGCGAGACCACCGGTCAACGCACCGTCGCCGAGCACCGCGACCACCGTTTCGCCGCGGCCGGCGAGATCGCGCGCGACCGCCATCCCATAGGCCGACGAGACCGACGTCGAAGCATGGCCGGCACCGAATTGATCGTACGGCGATTCGGTACGCATCTGGAAACCGGAGATGCCGCCACCTTTGCGGAGCGTATGGAACTGGTCGCGCCGTCCGGTGAGAATCTTGTGGACGTACGCTTGGTGCGAGACGTCCCACACCAGCTTGTCCTTCGGAAGGTCGAGCACGCGGTGCAGCGCGAGCGTCAGTTCGACCACGCCGAGATTCGGCGCGAGGTGCCCGCCATTTCGCGAGCACGTGACCACGAGCATGTCGCGGATCTCGCGCGCGAGCACGTCGAGCTCGTCGCGTGAGAGCGTTTTGACATCGGCGGGGGTTTCGATGCGTTCGATCACCATAATAGACCGGCTCAGGTTCTCCGCGGCCTCAGGAGATTCCGGCCCGGGAAGCCAAGGAAGCCACTGAATGCAGGATCCGTTCCAAGAGATCATCCCGATCAAGAACCGCAAGGCGTGGCGCGACCTCGCGCGGATCCTTTCCACGATCTTCAACCCTTTCTTGACGGCGCTCGCTCTCTTCGTCATCCTGGCACACGCGAGCGCGCGCAACACGCTGGACTTTTGGTGGCTGCTCTTTCTCTCGACGTTCTTCACGTCGATCGGCCCGATGCTCTACGTCTTCTGGCTCTACGGCACCGACCGCGTCTCGGACCTCGATATGTCGGTCCGTCACGAACGCGAAGCGGTCTTTAGCGCGTTCGTCGTGTTCTATCTCTTAGGCACGATCGTCATGTGGCTCGTGCACGCACCGCGGCTGATGATCGCCGCAATGGCTGCCTACACGCTCTCGACCTTGGTCGTGCAGTACATCACGCGCTATTGGAAGATCAGCACGCATGCGATCGGCATTACCGCCCCGCTGGTGGCGCTCACGCTGCTCTACGGAACGCAAACGCTGCCGTTCCTCGTGCTCATCCCGATGGTATGCTGGGCGCGCGTCTACCTGAAAGCGCATACGGTAATGCAGGTCATCGCGGGCGCGGCGCTTGCAACCGTGTCAACCGTGCTCTTCTTCCAGCTCTTTCATGTCGGTGCAACGGTCAGGATCTAAGATCTAACCTGATGAAATATTTGCTTGCTTTGCTGGCATTTTGCGCAGCGGTACTCCCGCTGCGTGCGCTCGCGGGGCCGCCGTTCGACACCGACGATCCGGACCCAACCGCATACCGCAATTATGAGATCTATGCCGGCATGACGACGCATCGCGATACCGCAACCTCAACGTCCGAGCTCGCCTTCCTGGAAATCAATTACGGGCTGATGCCGAACGTCCAGTTCTCGGTTCACGCGGGCACGATCGAGCGAACGGCTTTTCAACAGCCCAACGCGTACGGTACTGAGGATTTTGAGATGGGCCTCAAGACGCGCTTCATTCAGGAGAGCGCGAACTCTCCGCAGGTCTCGGTTTATCCGCAGGTGACCTTTGGGACCGGCGCATCGGGCACGACCGAAGGGCACGGGACCTTCTTCTTGCCGATCTGGGCGCAAAAGACGATCGGTAAGGTTACCGTCTTTGGCGGCGGCGGTTGGCAATTCGATCAGGATAGTACGGGGTCCGGCGATTGGCAGGCCGGCCTCGCCGCTACATATCCGCTAACCGCGGACGATACCATTGGCATGGAGGTCACCCGGACGACACCACACGACGACTATTCGCAGTCGGATATCGGCGTGGGCTACATCGATATGCTCGGCGAGGACCACGCTCTGCTTTTCTCAATCGGGCACAGCTACGGCTCGCAGCCGCATTATCGCGGGTATGCCGCCTATGGATGGTTCCTCGGTCCGGCGAATGGCGCAAAAGAATGATCTCCACACGCGAGGACGAGCTCTTTAACCGTTTCAACGCGAGCATCGCCACCGCGGTTGATGCCGTGCGTCAGGCCTCCGAGGCCATCGCGGCAACGGCACAAGAGCAGACCACGCTGATGGTGGCGCTCTCCGACACCGCGGGGACGCTTGCATCGGCCTCACGCGAAACGGCCGAGCGGCTTCAAAGCGCGCAGTCATCGGCACGCGCCGCGGCATCCGATCTAGGCAACTCGTTCGAAGTGGTTGAGAATCTCCTCACGTCGGTGCAGCAGCTCGCCGAACTTTCAGCCGACACGGCGAACGCGATGGACGACTTCGGCCGGCTGATGAGTGAGATCGGCCGCATGACCGAATTCGTCGAAGATGTCAGCGACGAAACCCAGCTGCTCGCACTCAACGCTGCAATCGAAGCGGCGCGCGCCGGTCAGCACGGCTTAGGCTTCGCGGTCGTCGCCGGCGAAGTCGGCCGCCTTGCGAAAACGACCAACGAATCGACCTCCGCAATCAAGAGCCTCGTGGTTGAGATTCAACGCGAAGCCGAAGCTACGATTGGGGCGGTGCGCGCCAATGCCGAGCGTTCGGCGGAATCGGCGCCGCTGGCTGAAGTCGCGCGCACTTCACTCGCCGAAATCGCCGAACTCGCTGCCGACCTCTCCGTGACCATCGATCGCGCGGTGGTCAGCGGCCGCGATCACAGCCAAGGCGCCGAGGCGATGCGCAAATCGACCGATGGCCTTGCGAATGTGGCCGCCGCGCAGGGCCGTGAAGCGCTCGAATCCGCCTTTGCAACGCAGCGTCTCGCCTACTATGGCGCCGAGATCGAATACATCGCGCGTTCGCGCACGGCGTCGAAGAGCGATCACCAGACGATCAAGATTGCCACGTTGCTGCCGCCGGGGTATCCACCGTCGAAGGCGTGGGAATACGTCGCGCAGCGGACGCTCGAACTCTCCGAAGGGCGCTTGCGGTTTGAACTCGAGATTCCGTTTAGCGGCGGGAACGAGATGGAGGCGATGCTTCGCGTACGCTCCGGCGAGCTCGACATGGTCAGCGTCACGACCTACGTAGCCGGCGCGCTCGTACCGCTGGCACAACTTCTCGACTTGCCGTTCGTATTTCCCGATCGCGAAGCAGCGCACAAGCTGCTCGACGGCCCGCTCGGCGGACACATCCTCGAATCGTTCGAGTCGTTCGGTCTTCACGGACTTGCCTTTTTTGAAAATGGGATGCGGCACTTCACCAACAGCTTGCATCCGATCCGCCGTCCATCGGACATGCGCAAGATGCGCGTACGCATCCAAGATTCGGTCGTCTACCTCGCGTTGATGCACGCGCTCGGCGCGTCGCCGAAAGTCATCCCCTTCGGCGACGTGTATCGCTCGCTGCAAAACCATGAAGTGGACGCGCAGGAAAACCCGCTCCCCAATACGCTCGGCGCGCGCCTCTACGAGGTGCAGCGCTACCTCTCGCTCACGTCGCACACGTACAACACGCAGATCGTGCTCGGGAACGTCGAGCGTTGGCGCGGGCTCTCGCCGCAAGATCGTGAGATCATCGCGCAGGCGTTTCGCGAAGCGACCGACTATCATCGGCGCGTTTCCGACGAAGAGGATGCCGATGCGCTCGCGCAACTGCGAAAGCATCTTGAAGTCCACGAACTGCAGCCCGACGAGCGCGAGGAATTCGTCAAGACCTCGCGCTTCGTGTGGGAACGTATGGAGCCGCTCTTCCCGACCGACGTTTTTCGCCTGCTCCTCAATCGCAATCTCGATGCGTGGCATCCGCGCATCAATCTTGCTCCGCTCGCGGGTCGGACGACCGCAGGGTTCACCCTCAACGACATCGTTGAATCGATCGATCGCTCGATCAACTCCGTGCGCGCGACCGGCGACAAGATCGGCACGCAGTCACGCTCGCAGATCTCGAGCCTCAATCAACTTTCGCAACAGTCGATGACGCTGAGCTCCTCGAACGAGAAGCTCGCGAAAGACTTTCAGGCGCTCGGCGAGCGCTTCGAGCAAGTTGCGCCGCAGGTCCGCATCATGCGCGACACCGTCAGCGAACTGATCGACACGATCAGCGTGCTCTCCTCGATGGCCATACAGAGCCGCAATGCGCTCGACCAATTTGCGAAGTCGATGCATCAGATCTTCAACATCATCAACCTCGTGCGCTCGGTTTCCGACAAGACCAATCTGCTCGCGCTCAATGCCGCAATCGAAGCGGCGCGCGCCGGCGATCACGGCAAGGGTTTCAATGTCGTTGCCGGCGAGGTCCGCGGATTGGCGGACAAGACGAAAGCGTCGACGCTCGACATTCGCAAAGTGCTGAGCGATCTGGAATCGCGCGGCAAATCCGCCGGCGTGGCGATCGAGAATGGCGTCGCTAAAGCGGAGCACAGCGCGCGGCAGGCGCGCATGGCCCAGGAAGCCTTTGGACGCATCGAACAGTTCGCGAGTTCCGCGCAGTTCACGCTCGAGCAAGCTGAAGACGCCGCCAACGACGAGGCGCGCCGTGCGTACGCGATGTATGGCGACTATTCGCAGATGGCGGCGCTGGTCGAATCGCACGCCTCGGACAGCCGAGCGGCACTCAGTTCCACCGTCGAACTCGAACGCCAACGCCGCGCATTGTTCCAATAACTTCTTACCGCTGCTGCTTTCGAGTTGTCGCCAAGCGAAGGCTCGAAGTTTTGCGCCATTCGCAGGATGCGACCTTCATTTGGCCGTGGCGCAAAACTCGCGCAGCAGGAGCGGCACAGGAAGTGCCGCGCGGAGCGTCTGAGCGGGCGACAACCGAAAGCGAGCAGCGCTGAGAGGTGCTTCCCTCGACTTCGCTTCGCTACGCTCGGGATGACAAGTCTACTCTAGTACTCCAGCACCACCGGTGTGTGTTCTTCCATGATTGCGGCGACGCTGAGGCGGAAGCGTTCCGGATCACCGCTCGTAACGTAGCGCGTCGTGCCGGAACCGGCCGGCGTCTCGTCGAGCGCTAAGAATTCTGCCAGACGCGCAGCTTGCACGAACGCCGGATCGATCAGTTCCACGCGCTCGCCAAGCGACGCGCGAAAATGCCGTTCGAGCACCGGGTAGTGCGTACAGCCATAGACCACCGCGTCGAGACCCGGCGGTAGCGCGGCGCATGCGCGCGCAACCGCGTGACGTGCCACGTCGCTTTCGATCTCGCCCGCTTCGACGAGCGGCACGAGTTCGGGCGCGGCAACTTCCCACACCTCGCCTTCGTGGATCGCATTGCTAATGCGCCGGCCGTACGCACCCGAACGCACCGTTGCTTCGGTCGCGACGACGCCGATGCGCCGCGCACTTGCCCGCTGCAGCGCGATCGTTGCGGAGTCGAGCAGGTCAAAGATCTCCGCGTTGGTCGCCGGCCAGCCGTACACGTCGGCAATCGCACACGACGTGTTGCACGCCATGACGATCGCTTCAGCGCCGCGCTCGTCGAGCCAGGCGAGATTGTTCTGGAGGAGCGCGTGCAGGTCGTCGGCGCGGCGGCCACCATACGGCACGTGGGCTTGATCGGCGAAATAGAGCAGATCGACGTCGGGTAAGCGTTCGCGCACGCGCCGAATCACGCTGAGGCCACCGAGGCCCGAGTCGAAGAGCCCGATCACCTACTGTCCGCTGTTCGGTACCGGATTCTGTTGCGCATAGTGGTCGATGCCGTCGGCGATCGCTTCAGCCATCTTCTGTCGCCACGCTGACGACGAAAGATCGGCGTAGTCGGAGGGATTGGTCAAGAACGCGGTCTCGATCAGGACCGCCGGCATATTCGCGTGCATCGTCACGTAGAGATGACTTTTCACGGTGCCGTCGTCCTTCACGCCGAGCCCCGCGGTCGCAATAACGCGATCCATCGACAGCGCGAGCTGCGTGTCGATCGGCTTGGAGTAGTAGATCGTGGCGCCGTTTGGCCCGCTGTTGAGATACGCGTTGCAGTGAATGCTCACGAACATCCGCGCGCCTGCCAGATTTGCGATGTCGTCGCGCGCTTGCAACGCGTAGGCATCAGCGTTGTCGTGACCGAGGCGAATCGCTTGTTGCGTGCTCGCGGGCGTCGCGTCGACGTCATGATCGACCGTGCGCGTCATCTTGACTTGCCAGCCGCGCGCGAGCAAAATCGCTTGCACGCGCTGCGCCATATCGAGCGTGAGTACTGCTTCCTGCAACTCACCGTGCATCGAGCCGCGATCGGTACCGCCGTGTCCGGGATCGAGCACGATCAACTTCGGATTGGTCGGCACATACGTCTGCGGGCCGAACTTCCAGGTGTTCTCGTCGTTCGGCGCGCCGTATTCGTCGGCCGGTACCGGCGTTACGGTCGTCTGCGGCTCGTTCGCCGAGACCACGGTGCCGATCGTACCCGTGCCCGAACGCGGAGCGGTATCGGCGACGGTAGCGTTACCGACGGTCACGCTGATCCCGGTCGCGGACGGCGAAACGTCGAGCGCGTTGTCGCTCGCGAGCGAAAGCGCCACGCGCACGGTTTGCGGATCGATCTGGCGCACGCGCAACGCGATCAATGGGTTTGCCTCGGCTTGGTCTTGCGGACCGCCGGCGAGCTGCGCGCCCGTGATGTCGATCCAGAAGCGATTGTCCGGCGCGCGCAAGCGATGCCATTCGTACGCGGCGTTGCCGGTGACGGCGATCGCAATGGTCTGGCCCTCATTAGTACTTTGCACGGTCACGGCGTCGACGGTCGCAATGCCCACGGGTGATCCAGACGGTGCGGGCGAGGGCGACCCCGCAACCATATCGGCCGGCGGAGCGGGCGGCGTCGCTGCAGCCATGGGCGCGACGGCTACCGATTCGCGCAGCGGCTCGACGAGCGGCGGTGCGCTGCCGTTCGTACCGAACGCGACCTCGAATTCACCGCTTCCAGCTTGCGGCGGATCGTGCCGTGTACCGGGTGCGAGCGTGATGGTGAGCAGCGTTTGCGGATTACGCGACGTGCCCGACGACGTGATCTCGACCGAGCGAACCCCGCCGGCATCGACGGTACGCTGCGGTGAGAGCGTCGTGCCGACGCCGTCGAAGGCGTAGACGACGCGATCGGGGGTATCGCTCACGACGCGCGGACGTAGGATACCGGCGCCGCGGGCAACGAGCACGGCCTGCAGGCCGTAACCCTGCACGTCGACCGAGGTTAGCAGACGCTCGAGGACACCGTCTTGCGGCGCGACGTTGAGCGCGTGCATGACGTCGTCGAAGGGAAGGAAGACTTCGCTCCCGTTTGCGTACGGCGCGAAGCGCGCTTGTGCGGTCAGTGCGCCGACGCTATATTGCGCGTCGCCGACGCCGAAGCTGATAACGTCCGGCGCCGACGTCGTGATCAATACAGCGCGGTCGCCCGGACGTGCGGTGAGCGTTGCGCCGAGCGTCTTCAGCAACGAGCGGAATGCCGGATCGTCGATGCCAACGGCAATTCCATTTGCGTTATGCGCGATGTGCGTAAAGGTGATCGTGGAGCGTTCGAATGCGTAGCTTACCGTCTCCGCACGGACGACGGATGTTGCGAGCAGGACGAGGATCGCAGTCGCGCTACCAATCCGAGCGACGAAGCGGTGCATCGAGCTCAAGATGTCCCCCCGGAAGGGTCTCTACAGTTCGGCCCTCGATCGTGATCTGGACCGCATTAATAGGGGGAATTCCCGTTAGCGTATACACCAGCCCTTTGAACTCACCGTTTTCTTCATAACTTCCGCCGCTGCCGGAGGCGACCGCACCGCTCAGATCGACAATCGCGGTCGACCCGTTGACGGTAACGCTCCGTACGCGCGTAGCCGGCGGAAAGCGTACCGCAGACGTTTGCGCCGGCGGCCCGGCTACCGCCTGAACCGCCGCGTACGTCGCGAGATCGTGCAGCGATTCGGCACTGCTCTCGCCTGCCGCAGGCGCGCGCACCGAGACGTCCCAGGTGCCGAGCGTCGTCCCATCGAGTTGCGCATAGTAGACCGTCAAGCTCGAACTGCTGCTCGTCGGCGCGGCGCAGCCAACCAGCACAAGGATGGCCGCAATGCGTAGTCCTCGCACGCGCTACACCATCCCGGCGACGCGTGCGCCGAGCCAAATGTTGACGAGGATGAGCGCCAAACCGAGAATCGAGAGGTACAGTGCCGGGCGCGCGCCGCCGGCCCGCTTGCCAAAGCGCATCGCCGTGCCATAGCAGGCCAAGATCGCGAGCGCGATCAGCAAGTGGAGCCATACCGTCGGTGGGAGCGGCTCGTGATTCGCGCCCAGCACACCGGCGACGACCAGCCCCACGAGGAATTGCAAGCCGACCACAGCGTTGACCACGCGACGGCCGTTCGGCGTCCAACTGAAGATCACCGCGCAGAGCGCGGCCAGAAACGCCAAGACCAGGTGAATTTCCACGACGATACGCAAGACATCCATGGTACGCACATACCGAAAGGGAGAATCCGTGTCCTCTTCTACCGACACCACTCGCGTCGAGCTCACCATTGCCGACGGCACGATGATGAACGCCTACGTTGCGCGCCCAAAATCCGGCACGGCCACTGCCGGCATGCTGGTCTTTCAGGAGGCCTTCGGCGTGAACGCGTACATGCGCGATGTTACGGACCGCTTTGCGGCGCTCGGGTTCTTGGCGATTGCGCCCGAGCTCTTTCACCGGACGGGCCCGGGCTTCGAAGGCAGTTATACGGATTTCGAACCGATTCGTCCGCACATGGCCGCGCTCACGCCCGCCGGACTCAATTCCGACATCGACGCGGCCTACGATTGGCTACGCGGGCAGGGCATCGATGGGCCGCGCATCGGCGCCGTCGGATTCTGCATGGGTGGACGCGTCGCATACATGGCAAACGCCCGCGTGCAACTCGGCGCGGCGATTTCGTTCTACGGAGGCGGCATCGCGCCCGATCTTCTTCCGCTTGCGCAAGCGCAACGCGCGCCGATCCTGATGTTTTGGGGCGGCCTCGACTCACACATCTTGCCGGAACAGTATCGCGCGGTCGCCGATGCGCTCACGGCTGGGAAAGCGACGCACGAGCAAGTCGTGTTCAGTCAAGCCGACCACGGCTTCTTCTGCGACGCGCGCGCCAGCTATAACGAAATCGCCTCACGCCAGGCGATGGCTCTGGTCAACGCGTTTCTCGACGTGTACGGCTTGCTATAGCGGCGTGGAACGCTTCGCGAATGCGCGCGACGTACGGTCGCTTGTAGGCGAATACATCGCGCGCCTCTTCGTCATGCACGAGCATCGCCGCATCGGCTTCGAAGACAAAGAGACGCCCGTCGGGTAGCACTGTCGCGTCAATGCCGAAATAATCCAGCCCAACCGCCCGCGCAATCTGCGGCATCACCCGATGCCACGACGGCAGCAACCGCGTAGGATCGGCGAGAAATGCGTCCTCCTGCGCGCGCAGCGCCGAACCCTCGCGCATTGGACTCGATTGGTAATGCACCATCCACTGCGGTGCGATCGCCAAGTGATACGGATACGCGACGCCGTCGACGAAGATCGCGCGGAACTTGCGATAAAAACCGTCGCTTCCCCGCGTCTCGACGAAATTCGAGCTGTAGTAACGTTCGGCTGGAAAACGCGCGAGGTGCGAGCGCAGCTCGCCGTCGTTCGTCACGTAAGCAAAACCTTCGCCCCGGTGTGTGTCGATCGGCCGCACCAGAGCCGGCGTCGCGATCGCGTTTGCATCGGCTCCTTCAACGACACGAGCATCGGCGGCAACGACGCCGTCGATACCATGTAACGTCGCTGCCAGCGATTCGCGGGCACCATTCGCCAATCGCGCCGGGTCGTTGATCGCTGCCGGCGCATCGATTAGAAACGTGCTCGCGCGCCGCGTCGCAGCGCGAGCTGCCTGGGCGCTGCCGAACGCGCAAACGGCGAGCGCATACGGCGGAAGCGGTGGATGCGCGTCGCCTTCAACGTAATACTTGTGCACCGCAAGGCGCGAACGGTCGAGGAGCAACTCGAGCGGCGTGTTCTCAGCGTACGGGGCGTCGCGCAGCAACACCAGAATCGGCGTGCGCGTGCCGACCGGCAACGGATCGGGGTAGACGCGCTGCAGCGCGAGTGCGCGTGCACGATATGTCCGGCTCGTCTCTTCATCTGCAAGCACGTGCGCGATTTCGCCGCACGCCCAGCTCGCGAGCGCGTCGAACGGATCGAGATCAGCTGCGATGCGATACGCCTCGAGCGCATCGACGTAGCGACCCTCGCGCACCATAACGTTGCCGAGTAAAGCAAACGCGGCGGCCGATCCCGCTCCGGAAGCGCAAATCATGGAGATCTCGCGCTCGACGTGGTCGATGCCGGCAAACGGACGCAGCGCCGGCGGCGCGACCGAATGCTCACCCAGTTCAGGAAAGCGCTGCGCGAGCATGCTAAGATGGAGCACTATGCTTCTTGCGATACTGCTGGCGCTTTTTCATCCTGCGCTCGTGCCGACGGTCGCCGTTGACGATGCGTCGTTACCGCACGCCTACCATACCTATATCCGCGGGCGCTTCGATTCGTTCGGATATGCCGGCGAACTGCGCTTCACGATAACAAACGGTTACGTCACCGGCACGTACCGCCCCGATACCGGGGGGACGCTCACGACGGTGCACGGAGGTAGCAAGGGATCGAATATCTGGTTCGATATCGCGACACTCGGCGGCGTCCACATCAATGCGACGCTGGGAAGCAACGGTGAGATTAAGGGGATGGGGTCGTCAGCGACGGGCGGTAAACAATGGGTGTTTACCGCCACACCGCTGCCACCGTCGTCTTAGACGGGTAGATCCGGATGCGCGTCGTGCACGGCTTTCCACGAGGCGTAGAAAGCAAGGGCAGCAGTGATGATACCGGCGTAGCCGCCGAATTGGATCATCGAGAGGACGCCAAAGCCGGCACCGATCCAGAGCAGGATGAACGTGATCGAGAGGAAGATGAAGACGAGCTTCACCGGCAACGCCGTGTGCCGGACTGCTTCGATCGTCATGTAGAGCGTGAAGATCATCCACGCGAAGAGGATGTATGCGAGATCGTTGGGGTTCTTCGGAGTAACGAACATCGCCCAGAATCCGGTTCCCATCCAGAACGCGCCGTACGACGTAAATGCCAACGCGCCAAACGTGTTCCCCGACGGGAACTCCCACATGCCGGCCAGCAGCTGCGCCGCGCCGCCATAGAAGAACGCGAAGCCGAGAAACGCGTCGCCGACCGGCATGCCCGCGTTTTTTGCTGAGAGCAAGAAGGTCGTAAGAGCAAAGCCAGCGAGTCCCAGCGCGGCCGGGTTCGCAAGTTTCGGTGGGTTCAACATGTGCGAAGATCCTCCAGCGAAAAATGTTGCTGTGTGCCAAACTGAGTAGACAAAAGGCGCAACTCACCTGCTTGGGGCATCGAGCGCCGGGAGCGCAGCGAATGACCTCGAAATCTACGCAGACGGAGGCCGCGCCATGGCAAAACTTCGTACGCGTGATGGACTTGCGGAACTGCAATCCGCCGTGTGGATCTTGCACGGATCACTCGATCCGCTCGAGACACTAGCTGCGTGTGGCCGAACTCCGAGTACGCAGGACGGATTTGCCTTACGGCTTCGCGGCGCTGCGCGCAGTGCGCCGATCGAAGCGCGCTTTCGTTTCGTTCCTGAAAACGCGAATCTCGCGGGGCTTACGTTCGCGTGGACGCACGACGATGACGTGCCGCTGCCGTCGATGAGCGGGACGATCACCTCGCGGCGGATCGGCCCGCTCGTCATTCTTACGGTGCACGCACACTATGCGTGCGGTCTCGATGTTCCCGAGCGGCTATTTTTCGAAGCCGTCGGCTGCAGGCTCGCCGAGAAAACGTTCGCCGCGCTCAAACGCGCACTCGTGCACGTCTTGCAACATCCTTAGTCGTCGCTATCGCTGCGTTTAGGTACCGCCTGCACCGACGGATCGCCGAGCAGCTGTTCGCGCAAGTAGAAGCCCGCGGTCTGATAGTCCGGCGGGAGCGGTGCCGGTGCTGAGATCGGAGTGATGCCGAGCGTTGCGCAACTCATACTCGGCGTGCTACTCGGTGCGCCGATCATCGCCATCGACGCCGGATTGAGCGCGGCACTACCGGCGAGTTTCGCCGGATCGAGCGCGTCGGTGAGGTCTGAGGTTTGTGGATTGGCGTCAGCGGGCGGCAGCCCGGCGAGGTCGCCCCTAAGCGCATCGGGCATCCAGCCGAGCCCGGGCAGACCGAAGACCGTCTCGATGAACTTCGAAACCGATCCGTGATCCGCCCAATCGTGCACGACGACGCCGGTCTTAGCGAACGGCGAGATCACCATCGTGGGCAGGCGCACGCCGTCGCCGCAGGCGTAGCCCGCTTCGGGACCCGTCTGGTCTTGCGGACAGGTGCGTCCGAAACTCGGCGGCGGGAGATGATCGTAGAAGCCGCCGCTATCGTCCCACGTGACGATGATCACCGAGTCTTTCCAATACTTGCTGGATGCGATTGCGTTGATCACCTCGGCGAGATAGGCTTCGGCGACCGCGTGGTCGGAGCTGCCGCTGCCCGGATGATCGTCATCGCCCACATAATACTGGTTGCCCGTGGAGTTGCTGGTGAAGATCGGATCGGCCGGCTTGAGCCCGTAGGTGTTCGCGTTGCCGCCTTTGACCCAAAAGACGCCAGAGGGCGGCAGCGTCCCGTTCTGGATATCCGAAATCAAACCGTTGTTCGAGGTGTTGTCGCGCAGCGAGCTCGTCGTGGCATACGGCGATCCGGCATGATTGATGTAATCGAAGTAGAGCGGCGCGGTGTGATGCGCGCTGAATCCGTTCGCACCGGTGGCCAGCCCTTCTTCATACCATGCCCACGAAACTGACGGCCGATAGAACGCGGTCGATTCGAGCGCGATGGAGTTGCGGATGAGTCCGACATCGTTTGCCTTGAGCGCCTGCTGGTCCATCGTCGGATTGAGCAATACCGGCATCGTCGCATAACTCTGATAAGTGCTGTTGTCGGGCGAATAGCTGCCGACAAACGACAGATTCGACGCGGGCGGATTGTTATCGTTCGAAATCGGTACGCCATCGCTGTAGCCGCCGCCGCTCACCGGAACGGAGAGCGTGCCTTCGCCTGCGGCCGCTTCGGTCTGACCGATCTGCCCCGAGAAGAGCTGGATGTTACCGGGTGTCGATTGTCCCGTGTTGGCTTGGAAGTAGTGATCGAACAGCGCGAAGTTCTTCGCGTAGTTCCACAGATACGGGACGGTGTCGCAATCGTACACGCCTTCGATGCCGATCGCTTCGTTGTGCGCTTGAATTTGTGCGGGGCTCGGCGTCGGTCCGAGCGCCGGCGTCCCCGTTTCAATATCAGCCAGGAAGCCGTCCATGCGACCGCGATCGATGCCGGCCTCTTGATCGTTGCGATCGTTGGCGCCGCCGGTGATGTCTGGCGCGTCAACGACGTAATTGCGGCTGTGGGGGTTTGCCGAGATCAGGAACGGGCGCTGGCAACCGCCGGTTTCCGGATCGGGCTCGCAATCATCGGCTCGCGCGGTCGCTGAACCGAGATTCTCGACCGACTGTCCGTTCACACCCGGATACAACCCGAAGTACTGATCGAACGTGTGATTCTCCTGAATGAGTACGAACACGTGCTTGACTTTGGCGTGCACCAGGGCCTCGATGTTTTGCGAACCTGGGGGACCATATCGGTCCGCGATCTTGGCCTGTTCGCTTTGCGCGTTCTGCGGTTGCGTAACGGACCCGGTGCCCGTGGTGGCGCCCATGACGCCACTTGCGACACCGCCTGCTCCGCCGCACCCCGACAACAACCACGATGATGTGATGGCCACTAGACCCGCTACTAGACGACGCATACTGCCGCTACCTCCAATCTGAGCGAAACGGTACACGTCAAATCTAATGAATTATTTTCGGAGGTAGTAGTTCGCGAAATAATGCGCGCTTAACGCATTTTAACTAGCGATTGCTGAAATTAACGCCCGTCATGGACACGTTCGAAAGATCCACATGACTTAAATCAACATCGCGAAAATTGCAACCGATTAGCGAGGCGCCTGCAAGCTTCACACCGGCTATTTGCGAACGCTCGAAGTTCGCGCCGACGAGTCGCGCGCCACGCAGATCCGCGTCGCGCAGATCCGCTTCGGCAAGGTTTACACCGGTGAGGCGCATATTTGCCAGGTTGCGCCCGCGGAAGTTTGCGCGCTCGAAATCGCACCCGGTGCAGTTGTCCGCCAGCGCGCGCAGTTGATCGTCGGCGAGAGGATCGAGTGTCGCGCCCTCGGCACCGATGCCGACGGCATGCACGTTGTCGAACCGTGCGCCTTGCAAACGCGCATCGGTGAACTTGACGCCGGTCAAATCGGCGCCACGGAAATCGGCGCCGCGCAAATCCGCGTTACGCAGATCGACACACTTGAGACGGGCGTCACGCAAATTCACATTCTGCAGATCGGCGTTGCGCAGGTCGGTATATTCAATGCGCTGTCCATGCAAGTCGCGACCAGCCCAATTTACATTGCGGGAGTCGTCGGTTATACATGTGTCGCCGCAGCAGTTGTCGTCGCCTGGATGCGCCGACGCAACCGCGGCTGAGCGGAGGCTCCCTCCGGCAATTCCGAGTAGACAGGCAAAAAGAATCGCTAGAGTTCGCACGGCAGCCTCCAAACTAATTTATTAGTTGAGTCTATCGTATGGTGGAAAGCCTGTCAACTAATTCTTAAAGAGAGGCGTTTTGGAGACCGAAGCCCGTATACTCGGCGTCGCCCTTGCCATTGGCCTCGACGTCCTCGCGCTCTCGACGGCCATCGGCATCAAGGAGCCGCCCTGGCGCGAGCGGTTTCGCCTCGGCTTCGCCTTTGCGGCTGCCGAGATTCTGATGCAGATCGTAGGCTTGTCGCTCGGTGTCGGCTTCGGCCGGCTCGTCGGCACGATCGCTACGTGGGTCGGCCTGATCGTGCTCGCCGGAATCGGCGCGTGGATTCTGCGTGAAGGCTTGCGCGATGGCGCCGACCGTGAGTTCAAGGTCAATACCTTTGGCGGGCTACTGCTCGCCTCGCTCTCCATCAGCCTCGATTCGCTCGGCGTCGGTTTCGCGCTCCCTGCGCTGCACTTACCGTTACTGCCGCTATTTTCGACGGTCGCGGTCTCGACCGTGATCTTCACGCTCAGCGGACTTGCATTCGGTGCGGTGCTCGGGCACACGTTCGAAAAGAATGCGGAGAAGGGCGCGGGGATCGTTCTGATCGTCCTCGCGGTGCTCTTCGCCGTGCAGAAAGCGCATGGCGGCTAGATCGGTTCGACAGATAAACTTGCAAGTTTACCTGTCGATCTGTTAGACTGCGGTGGATGGCGAAGACGTTACGCGCGACTTCTACCCTTGATACCGAAGCGGCGATCGAAGAGCTCTTGCAAGCAACGTGGCAACTGGTGCGCCGTTTGCGCTCGGAATCAAATGACGATGGCTTGACGTGGTCGCAGATGGTAGTCCTCGGGCAACTCAAACGGCACGGCCCAATGACGACGGCGGAACTCGCGCGCGCGGAGTCGGTCAAACCACAATCGATGGGTGCGACGCTTGCATTTCTGGAGGAGCAAGGGCTCGTAGAGCGCCGTGCGCATCCGAGCGACGGTCGCCAAGTGCTCTTTGCGCTAACGAAGTCGGCCGTCTCCCAAGGCGAAGCGCGCCGGCGCGCTAAACGCCGCTGGCTCACCAGCGCGCTCGCGCAACTCGATCCGAGCGAGCAGCGCCTGCTGATCGCCGCGATCGGCCCTCTGAAGCATCTCGTAAACGCGTGACGACGGTCATCGCACCTGCTCCGGCGCGCAAGCACGCGTTCGGATTCACGTTCGTCACGCCGCTCGCACTCGGCTCCGCGCTCAATCCAATCAACTCGACGATGATTGCGACGGCGCTCGTGCCGATCGCAACGTCGTTGCACGTTTCGGCGGCCGAGGCGGCGTGGCTAATCGCCGCGCTGTATCTCGCGAGTGCGATCGCGCAACCGACGATGGGTAGGCTCGCCGATCTTTTTGGGCCGCGACGCGTCTATTTGTGCGCACTCGTGCTCGTCGCGCTCGCCGGCGTGATCGGCTTCGTGGCGAACTCGCTTAGCGGGCTCGTTGTCGCGCGCGTGATTCTCGGCGTGGGGACGTCGGGCGCCTATCCTTCCGCGATGCGCATCTTTCGCGTTCGCGCCGACAGCATCGGTGCGGAGCCGCCGCGCGCCGCGATGAGCTTCCTCTCACTCGCCGCGCTCAGCACGATGGCGATTGGGCCGCTTCTCGGCGGACTACTTACCGGCGCCTTCGGATGGCACGCGATCTTCACCGTCAACGTACCGCTCGCGTTGCTGACGTTCGTGCTCGGGCTGCTTTGGACGCCGAAGGATCCGCAACGAACGTTCGACATCGCGACTATGGCACGAAAGCTCGATCTCACTGGGCTCGCGCTCTTCTCGGCGACGCTCTTTGGCCTGATGATGTTCTTGATGCGCCTGAGCGCACCGCTCTGGTGGGTCCTTGCGGCAAGCATCGCGCTCGGCGCGCTACTCGTTGCGCACTCGCGCCGCGCGGACAATGCGTTCTTCGACGTGCACATGCTCGCGCACAACACGCCGCTGATCGTCACCTATCTGCGTGCGTGCGCTCTCGCGACCATTCTGTATTGCATGCTCTACGGTTTCGCGCAATGGCTCGAAGGCGGTCAGGGGCTTTCGGCATCCGTCGCTGGGCTCGTCACGTTGCCGATGTCGCTCGCCGCGGCTGGATCCTCGTTCTTGGGCGGACGCACCCAGGGCATTCGCCTGCCATTTATCGCGAGCATGGCGCTCATGGTGGTGGGATGCATCGCGCTTGGCGTTGTCAGCGGTGGGGCATCGCCCTGGATTCTTGCCGCCGCGGCGACCCTCGTCGGCCTACCGCAGGGCATGTTCTCGGTATCGACGCAGGCCGCGGTCTACATTCAAGCACCGCCGAAGGAGATCGGCGCAGCCGCCGGATTGCAACGCACAGCGTTCTATTTCGGTGCGATCATTGCTGCCAGTGCCTTGGGTTTATTGTACGGACAGCATGCATCGTCCAACGGCTTCTTACACCTCACGATCGTCATGGGCACGCTCAGCGCGCTGCTCTTGATCTTCACCATCTTCGATCGCACGCTTCCGCGCGGTCGCGTCTAACCGTAGAAAGGTTCACTATGCCGCTTACGCAAATCGACCCCATCGCCGCGCTCGTCGTCATCGACTTGCAAAAAGGCATTGCAGGCATTCCGGTTGCGCCGCATGCTTCGGCAGATGTCATTGCACGTAGCGCCAAACTTGCGGCTACGTTTCGCGCGAAGAATTTACTGGTGGTGCTCGTGAATGTGGAAGGCCGCGCGCCGGGACGCAGCGACACAACCTTCAATTTCAATCCGCCGCCGGATTGGGCCGAGCTTGTACCGGAACTCAATCGCCAGCCGAGCGACCACGCGGTCACCAAGCACCAAATCGGCGCCTTCTACTGCACAGCGCTCGAGCGCATTCTGCGGCGTGCCGGCGTAACCCAAGTTTTCCTCACCGGCATCGCGACGACGATGGGCGTTGAAGCCTCGGCTCGCGATGCTTTCGACCACGGCTACCACGTCGTGCTCGTCGAGGATGCGATGAGCGATATGAGCGCGGAAAATCACCAGCACGCCGTCGCAACGACGTTCGCGCGCATCGGCGAGGTCACGACGACCGACGAGGTGCTGGCAAAACTCGCGGCGCGCTAGCGCCTCACCAGCCGACGGCCTCGCCGTCTTTGCCGAAATCGGAACCGCCGGCGTACGCGCCGTTGGGCAGCAGCATGATCGCCTGATAGCCGCCCATCGGCGCGCGGTTCGTTGATTTTACCGTATAGCCCATCGCGGTGAGCTTGTCACCGACCAGATTGTATAAAGGCGATTCCATGTAGAGCACGTCGCCGATCTCGTCGTCGCGGAAGCGCGCAATATCACCGGCCTGCTGCACGTTCGCGCCGAGATCGACGATGTCGACCACGATTTGCTCGTGGCCTTGCGCTTGCATATCGCCGCCCATCAGGCCGAGCGTCTGCAGTGGCTTGCCGTCGCGCGCAATGAAGCCGGCCATCAGCGTGTTGTAGGGGCGCTTGTGCGGCGCGATTGCGTCCGGACTCTTCGGATTGAGTGAGAACAGTGCGCCGCGATCGTGCAAGATGAAGCCGTAGCCCGGCACGGTGAGACCCGAGCCGAACTCGTCGAAGTTGCTGTTGACCCACGAGACCATGTTGCCCCAGCGATCCGCCGTCGAGAGCACGATCGTGTCGCCGTTCCCGTTCGCATCGCCGGGTGGTGCGATCTTGATCTCATGGTTCGGATCGATTTCGCCGCAGAGGGAGGCAGCATGCTCGGGCGAGAGCAGGCGCGCAACCGGCACGTTCACGACGTCGGGATCGCCGTTGTAGCGATAGAGATCGCGGTACGCGAGCCGTTTCGCGGCAACGAGGAGCTGCCAATACTCTGGATTGGCCGGACCGAGTGACGCGAGCGACTGTCCCGGCACTGCCTTCGGCACGCATGCGGCAAGGATGTTGAGCGCTTCAATCGTGGCGAGGCTTTGCGTCGGCGGCGGCAACTCGATGACCGTTGCACCGTGGTAGTCGGTCTGGATCGGTGTCACCCACTCGCCGCTGTAGCTCGCCAGATCGGCGAGCGTCATCGTGCCACCGAGCGCGGTCGATTTCTTGACGATCGCGCGCGCAATCTCGCCCTTGTAGAACGCGTCTTTGCCCTGTTGCTGCAACAATCGGAAGGTGCGCGCGAGGTCCGGGTTGCGGAAGATCTCGCCCTCTTTCGGCGGCGCGCCGTTCGGGTACCAGACGCGCACCGAGTCCGGATCGAGCTGCGTGCAGCAGCCGCGCAGCGGCAAGCCGTTCGGCAACTTCCAATCGTGCGCGATTCGCTCGGAGACGGGGTAGCCGTTCTGTGCGTAATCGATCGCCGGCGCGAGCACTTTGTCGAACGTCATCGTCCCGAAACGCCGCAACACCGCATCCCAGCCCCACACCGAACCGGGCACCGTGACATCGAGAATGCCGCCGCGCGGCATGCCTGAGCTCGGGCCCCAGTTTTTCGGGTCGGCTTGGTAACCGAGCTCGTTGAAATGCGCGATCGTTGCGCCGCTCGGCGCTTTGCCGCTCGCGTTGAGCACGTAGTACTTATGCTCTTTGGCGATATAGATGATGCAGAAGACGTCACCGCCGACGCCGACCATCATCGGCTCGACGACGTTCAGCGTCGCGACCGTAGCGACGGCGGCGTCGATCGCGTTGCCACCCTGCATCAGAATCCGCAGGCCGGCCTGTGCCGCAAGCGGTTGGCTCGTCACGACCATCCCGTTGCGCGCCATAACCGGCGAGCGGCTTTGTGCGAGCCAGCCTTCCGCACGATCGCCGCGAACTGCGCTATCCGCCGCTGGCGTCTGCGGCGCATCGGCAGCTTGAACCAGGCTCAAGAGCGCAAACGCAATGAGCGTGAAGACGACGAGGATTCTAGCCATAACTGCCTCTGTTTTTAGAAGTGCAGACCCAGACCTACGTACGGACCGCCATCGGTCGCGCTGCCCGGAGCGTTGAACCGATCGTGCCAGGCGTCGCCCTTGTAGCCCGCTTCAATAAAGAGCGGTACGTTCTGGAACGAATACGTGGCACCGAGATCGTATCTCGTTAGAATGTAGGCGAACTTAATCGCGTTGCCGCCCGTGAAGCTCGGACTCGTCGTACCCGACACGTTTCCGTAATACGTCCAATTCCCGTACACCGAGAAACGATGGTCGAGGTCGGGCAGCACTTCGAGCCCGGTACCTTGACCTTTTATCCATGGAT